>JBJKOY010000106.1:0-7080 GCA_046706945.1 Ignavibacteriaceae bacterium
CAGGAAGGGTGAAAAGAGATCCGGCCGGCAAAGTATTAAAGGCGGAGGGGCAAATTCTGCGCGACCCGGGAAGATTAAAGTCGGTAAAAGCTATGGGAGTTTCCCTCGATAAATACAGATTGACGCAAGTATCGATGAACCTGACCAATTACCACGTTACCCCGGTACACGTTGCGTTCGAAGAAGTAAAAAAAGAAGCGGAAAAAATGGGAGTGCAGGTTATCGGCAGCGAGATCGTCGGACTGGTGCCTCTCGAAGCGTTATTAATGGCCGGCGAATTTTATTCCGAAGGCAGGTTTAAAGACGAAGATTCGCTTGTTGACATCGCTATAGAAAAATTAGGGTTGAACGAATTAAACCCCTTCCGGAAGAACGAGAAAATAATCGACTATATGATATAAAATTAAAACGGAAATACGTTATGAATTTAAAAGACTCTCTGGAAAATTATATAAATGAATTATCGTCCGGCTCCCCCACACCCGGGGGCGGCAACGTAGCGGCTTTATGCGGAGTACTTGCCGCTTCGCTCGGACAAATGGTATGCTCCCTTACTATAGGCAAGAAGAAATATTCCGAAGTGGAAGAAGAAATAAAGACCGTAAGAGATGAGTTGGACCGGATAAGCAAAGAGCTTGTTGCTCTTGCCGAAAAAGACAACGAGGCCTTCGGTAAGGTAATGCAGGCATTTAAGCTGCCCAAAGATACGGATGAGCAGAAAAAGGAACGGGCGGCGGCTATCGAATCCGCTACCATGGAAGCGGCGATCGTTCCCGCCGAAGTAATTTCAAAATGCAAACAATTGCTCCCTTACCTTGAAATTACCGCCTCCAAAGGCAACCGCAATTCTCTTTCCGACGCTGGGGTAGCGCTTTCACTGGCCGCAGCTTCGGCGGAAGGAGCATTTTTAAATGTGGCTATTAATTGCACGGGACTGGCAAACAGGGAAACCGCGGATAAATTCATGAAAGAGTCGGAAACAACTTACTTCGAGGTAAAAGAGAAGACAAGAACTCTGATGAGTTCTTTGATTAAAGACCTTACCGGGAAGTAGATGTTTTATTGCTTTAAAAGTATTCTGCCCCACTTAGCCGGAATTGAAAAAGTAAGTTTATTCTGTCTTGCCTTAAGAATAAGACCGTTTAAAACATCCTTATAAATATAACCGTTCTTCAATTCAATGGATACTCTTCCGTCCGCATTGCCGTTATTTAAAAAAACGGAAACTTCCTGTCTGCCTTTTTTCCGGACAAAAGCATAAATATCTTTTTTGTTTTCGGTTAGCAACGTTTTAAAACCGCCGGTCCTCAGGGCTTCGTATGTATTTCTTATTCCGATCAGTTTCTTGTAATGATCATAAAGGTCAAAGTTGAATTCCACTTTATCGGACTTGGGTTTTAGATTCTGGCCGGGAAGATATTTCTCGTCGTCATAAACCAGCTCCTTCCAGAGCATGGGTTTTCTGCAGTCCGGATCGTTCGCCCCCCACATGCCGGCTTCGTCGCCGTAATAAATCATCGGGGCGCCCGCATAAGTCATCTGGAATATGACCATCAGTTTAAGGATTTTAATTTCGTTCTTGCGGGGTTTCCTCGTGTTGTAATCCGGGTTTTCTCCTTTTGAAATAAAAAAATAATTTGCCCAATCCCTGAAATCGCTCAAGTCTTTATTTACCATATGCGAGGCAATTCTGTCGGAATCGTGGCTGTCGAATAAATTCTGCTGTACAAATTCGACTCCGCCCGGAAAGGCATGTCTAAGCTGTCTTAACCTTAAGTCGAATTCTCCCGCCGTAATTTTATTTTTCCTGCCGACGAAATATTCGGTGCAGGCGAATGCAAAGTTATAGTTCATAACCGCGTCAAATTCGTCGCCTTCAAGGTAGGGTTTAAGTTTTTCAGGCGTATCGATAATTTCCGCCGTAAGATAAGCGTCGGGATTAATTTTTTTTACGTGCTTTCTCCAGTCCTTCCAGAAAGGATGACGGATGCAGTATGCAACGTCCAGTCTCCAGCCGTCTATCCCGTCAGAAGGATCGCCGTCGCCGTCAGGGTCCATCCATCTTTTAGTAATTTCGAAGATATATTTCTTCGGTCCTTGGGTAATCCCGTTCCCGTCCTGGTTCCATTCGGGCAGTTCTTGAAATCCGTTCCAACCTTTATATTCGAAAGCGGGTTCCGCGCCGGATGCTAACCTCTCGATTTTAAACCAACTCTTGTAAGGCGACCTGAGCGGATTTCTTTTTACGTCCCGGAATGCGGGGCAGTTAATTCCGGTATGGTTAAATACCCCGTCGAAAATAATCCTCATTCCCCTTTTATGAATATCTTTGATAAGCTCCAGCATCAAGATGTCAGCCGACGTCCATTTCCATGAAGAAGGCAAGTCGAAAACTTCGGCGCTTATTAATTTAAGGTCGCCGGCGGGATCGGGCCCGAAATACGGATCGACATGCTGATAACCCGCGGCATCGTATTTATGGCTTGAAGGGGCAGTAAAAACCGGGTTGAGATATATTGCGGAAATTCCGAGTTCCTGTAAATAATCCAGCTTGTCCGTTATTCCCTTCAGATCGCCCCCGTATCTTCTCCTATGCACGTTGAACCAGAAATCTTTTCGGTTCTCCTTCTCGTACGGCTGCAATTCGTACCAGTCCGACGTCCAGGGATGTATCTGCCAGGCCGAGACAATGTCGTGCGGCCAGGCGCCTTTTATCGATTCCAGCGTCGGATTATTATTTGCGCAGCCTTTATTGAAACGTTCGGGGAAGATCTGATACCATACCGCGTCCTTTGCCCATGCCGGGACAAATTCTTTTTTTCTATCCATAGATTTTTCTCTCCGCTGCGCCGTTCCGGTTTTTATGCAGTTATCGTACCCGGAAGATTATCCCGTATAATGAATATATTAACTTTTATTTGTAATATTATAATATAAACTCCGGGTAAAACATAAGTTTCTTTAAAAGCAGTATCAATATTTTTTTTTATTTCGTACATTAGTTACCTAAAAAATCATTGCTTCCCGGAGTTAGTTTAACAGGAAGCTGCGACTGAGACAGTTATACTGTTTTCTTTTTATTTTTTAAATACCGAGGTAAATGAAATGAACGAAGGATTGAACAAATACAGCCGCAGGCTCACCCAGCAGGTTTCGCAGGTAGGTTCCCAGGCCATGTTGTACGGTATCGGATTGACCGACGAAGATATGAATAAACCGCAGGTAGGTATTGCGAGCATGGGATGGGAAGGCAATACGTGCAATATGCACTTGAACGATTTGGCTAAGCTGGTAAAAAAAGGCGTAACCGATGCCGGGTTGATCGGGTTGATTTTTCATACGATCGGAGTGAGCGACGGTATATCGATGGGTACCGACGGTATGAAGTATTCCCTGCCCTCGAGGGATGTCATAGCCGATTCAATCGAAACCGTTACGAGCGCGCAGTGGTACGATGCATTAATTACCATCCCGGGATGCGATAAGAATATGCCCGGTTCCGTAATGGCCATGGCCAGGTTAAACAGACCGAGCTTAATGATTTACGGAGGTACAATAAGAGCGGGTAATTTTAACGGGAAAAAACTTGACATAGTTTCCGCGTTCGAAGCATACGGCCAGTATCTGGCGAAAGAGTTTTCAAAAGAAGATATGCAGAACGTTCTCCATCATGCATGCCCGGGGGCCGGCGCATGCGGCGGGATGTACACGGCCAACACCATGGCTACCGCGATAGAAACCCTGGGAATGAGCCTGCCTTACAGTTCTTCCTGTCCGGCCAACAGCGATATGAAAGCAAAGGAATGCTACGATACGGGCAAAGCAATTTTAAACCTAATGGAATCCGATCTGAAACCGAAAGATATTATGACGAAAGACGCCTTCGAAAACGCAATAACTCTTGTAATTGCGCTCGGCGGATCAACCAATGCGGCTCTTCATTTAATTGCGATGGCGAAAGCGGCGGGAGTCGATCTTAAGCTCGACGATTTCCAGAAAATATCCGACCGTACTCCCTATCTGGCCGATCTAAAACCAAGCGGGAAATACGTTATGGAAGACCTCTATGAAATAGGGGGAGTTCCCGCAGTACAGAGAATGCTGCTGAAAGAAGGCTATTTAAAAGGCGATTGTATTACGGTTACCGGCAGGACGCTCGGCGAAAATATCGAAAAGGCCGCTGACCTGGCGGAAGGACAAAAAATAATTATGCCGCTTGATCATCCCATAAAAAAGACCGGACATATTCAAATACTATACGGCAATCTTGCCTCGGAAGGAGCCGTAGCAAAAATAACAGGAAAAGAAGGAGTGAAGTTCTCCGGCCCCGCAAAAGTATTCGACTCGGAAGAAAAGGCTCTTAAGGCAATCGAAAACAAGGAGGTAAAAAACGGGGATGTAGTTGTTATAAGGTACGAGGGACCGAAAGGCGGCCCGGGAATGAGAGAAATGCTGGAAGTAACCGCGGCTATCATGGGCGCGGGCCTGGGTAAAAGCGTCGCATTGATTACCGACGGGCGCTTCTCCGGAGGTTCGCACGGATTTGTAGTGGGACATATAACCCCCGAAGCTCAGGTAGGAGGAAATATTGCATTACTAAGAGACGGCGATGTTATTACAATAGACGCCGAAAAAAATACGCTGTCTGTCCGGCTTTCGGAAAATGAGCTCTCGGAAAGAAAAAAGAACTGGGTACAGCCTCCGTTCAAAGCAAAGAACGGGATACTCTACAAGTACATTAAGAGCGTCGCTTCGGCTTCGAACGGCTGCGTTACGGACGAAAATTGATTAATTAAAATTTATCTGCTCCGGTCTGCTTAAAAACGGAGTTGATCCATGAAGGCTTTAAGAAAAATTTTAATTTTTGTCGTGGTATTAATCCTGGCAGTAATTTTAATAACTAAGAATACCGGAGACAAAAGCGATAGCTCGCGGAAAAATACCGCGGAAGAACTGAAACTTTCTTTAATAAAAGCCGACGAAGACTTTTACAAATCGGCTTTATCAAGCGGTACCGGCAGGGCTTTTATAAATTTCGCAGATACCGACGTAGTAATAATGAGGCAAAATTCGCGCCCTTTAATGGGTAAAAAAGCTCTTGAAGAATCCTACTTGAACAAAGATACATTGAAAACACCGCTGAAATGGAACCCACTTAAGGCCGAGGTTTCCCCCGACGGCAAGCTCGGATATACCTTCGGCAACTGGGAATATAAGACGAAGAACCGGACCGGAAATATCGTCGAAACGCGCGGTAATTATATTACGATATGGCGCAGGCAAAACGACGGAACGTGGAAATATATTTTCGACGGCGGCAGCACATTACCGTCACACGATTGATTCCGCGGGCTAAAATTTGTTTCCTGTCAAATCACCGTTCCGTAAACAGTAATAAATTGCGGCAAGTAAAATTATTCCTCCTCTTATCCTGTTATAAAAAATCAGTATCACCGCAGTTAAAATATGAAAACAAAGAGTAATTTATTCATTACCGTTATTCTGATTTCGACATTATACGGATTTTCTTCCGCAGGCAATGAAAATCAATACCTAAAAAAAGGCGATTTTTACTATTCGCAATTCGACAATAAGAATGCCGTTCTTTATTACCAAAAAGCTTACATGGAAGATACAAATTCTTATTTTACGATTTTCAAACTTACGAGAAGCTATAATGACCTGGGAGAGGAAATGTATATGCTGAAGAATAAAGACGAAGCTGAAAAATATATTAAAAAAGGAGCCGACCTGGCGGCTGTACTAGTAAGAAAATTTCCGGACAGCGCGCTGTCCTATACCCTCGATGCCATGTGCCTGGGAAATCTCACGCTCTTCGGCAGCAGCAAAGAGAAAATAAAACTTTCGAGCGAAGTGTACTCGGATGCAAATAAGGCTATAAAAATTAACCCGAACGATTTTCTGCCGTTTACCATACTGGGGATTTATTACCGGCAGGTGGCGGGATTAAGCTGGTTCGATAAATTAATTGCGGGGGCCATTTACGGGAAAATTCATAAAGGAAGTTATCAGGAATCTATAGAGATGTTTGATAAATCTTTGAAGCTGAACCCTAATGTAATATCTACGGAATATAACCTGTATAAGACGTATGAGAAATTGGATAATAAAAAGATGGAGATCGAATGTCTGGAAAAACTGCTGAAGCTTCCTGTGTCTAATTTCAGGGACAAATACCTGATACCGAGAGCGAAAAAACATCTAGCGGAATTATTAAATTAATTTCCGCGGAATCACTCGTCCTTCAGACCCAGGAAATCAAGAAGCCGCAAATGAGCATCGCGGGGTAATTCGACATCGTATTTTTTATAAAAATCGATGGTCCTTTCGACGGATTTAAAATAATTCTTACAATCCTGGCAGCCGTCCAAATGGTCTTTTATAGCTTTGCACTTGGGAGAATCGAGATCTTCGCCGAGGCTTTCGCAGATGTGGCTCATCACGTCTTTGCAGGTTACTTTTTCTTCACTCATTTTTGAAACGCCTTATTAATTTCACTTCTTAAAAAAGCTCTTGCCCTGTGCAGTCTGGACTTTACCGCCGAGATAGTTAGATCTGTTATTTTACCGGTTTCCTCGGTAGACAATCCTTCCACGTCCCTTAACATAAAAACGATCCTATATTCGGGTGAAAGTTTCTCGATAGCTTCATCCAATATTTTCTTTAACTCGTCGTTTTCAACAACATTAGCGGGAATCGAATCCCAGTCGGCAGCATAATTATTTTTCTCGTAAAGCGCGTCGTCGTCGTCGATGGAATAGAATACGTTTTTCTTCTTCCTTGCTTCCATTAAACAATGGTTGGCGACTATCCGGTAAAGCCAGGTGGACAATTTCGATTTGCCGTCGAACTGATGAAGGGATTTCACCATACTGAAGAAAGTCTCCTGCATGGTATTTTCGGCTTTTTCCGGATCGCGGCAAATTTTAAAGGAAAAATTATAAACCGTTTTCTCGTAATTTTTTACGAGATCCGCCATCGCCTTTACGCTGCCGTTTTTTGCGGATTCTATTAATTCCTGTTCGTCCATCTGATGCGTTATTTAAATTAAGGATTCAA
>JBJKOY010000107.1:0-2378 GCA_046706945.1 Ignavibacteriaceae bacterium
ACTCATCATATTTACCTTGTATTCATTATTAATTTCATTTAATTAAAACCATCTTCTTAACTGAAGAATAGTTTCCGGCCTGAATTTTATCCGATGAAAATTCACCGCTACGCGGACGGATCGCTATTCGGTAGAAATAAATTCCGCTGGACAAATTTTTTCCGTCAAAATTTACAGAATAACTCCCCGGCGGCTTTTCTTCGTTTACCAGAGTTTTTACTTCTTTTCCAAGCATATCGTAAACTTTAAGTATTACAAATCCGCTCTTCGGAATCCCGTAATTGATGATTGTAGAAGGATTAAAGGGATTGGGATAATTCTGACTTAGAATATATTGATCCGGTATAATAACCGGTACTGAATCCCCTGTTGAAATTCTAATAGAATCAATAATTTCATTGCTTCTGTACACTCCGCTGTAGTTAGTACCCGCATAAAGATAGCCGTCTTGACCGATAGATATGGCATTGACGACAGAATCTGTTAATCCTTGATTCATTGCTTCCCAGGAATTGCCGTCATCCGTCGATATGAATACTCCGGCGTCTCCGGTTCCTATATAAATATCATCATAGGACTTAATTGCAATACATTGAACGTTAATAGTCGGTAACGGACCGGGCGCAAAGGACCAGGTAATACCGTTGTCTTTAGATTGGAGTATGCCTTGGTTGCTTGCCGCGAACACCTCATTTTTTGAATTCCATGCAAAATCAAATATCTGCGGCGGAATTTGGAAATTGCTGCTAACAGTATCCCAGGTTGCCCCATAATCAGTTGAACGAATAATCCCATAACTATAGACTGTAGTCGGGAAATGCGTATTCTGTAAAACGCCGTGTTTTAAACAACCGAGCATGGTTCCGTTTTTACTGGTGGCCAACGTAATAACATTGTAGCTTTCCTGATTGTAATTACCCGGGATTGAATAGACTTCAATCCAGGTATTTCCCCCATCTGAAGATCGAACTATTTCAGCACTATAGTCGGGATAACTATCTCCACCTGTAATTACTAAATTCCCCAGGGTACAAATACTATTATTCATTAAATTATAAAAAATCCCAGGATTACTATTATAATAGGACCAGTTATAACCCTTTGATTCTGAACGGGCAAAGCCGCCGCCTCCAACAGCGAATAGATTTCCGTTTAAAGTTGCAGATAGTTTATTTATTGATGTTAGGCCCGGTGTGATTTTACTAAATGATTTCCCGTTATCCGATGATATATATAATCCGCTTGATTTAGTCCCTGGATAAATCGATTCGTTTTGACTCAAGATAGTAGTTACTTGTGAAACGGAAGAAGGAAATTCGGATTGTTTCCAGGAGATTGACTGTGCCTGTGCAAACCGAAATAGGAGTACAAAAAATATCGAGGTAATAATATATTTGCTTACTTTCATAAAAATAAACTTCCGCAGCTATATCGGCTGAAATCGTATGTTCTTCTAATTATAACTTACGGCAAGATTATATTTAACGATCGGCGCTTTTATTTCCTTTACGCTGATTAAGGATATGCGGACCGGGATAAAGAAAGAATTGAAATTCATTTGCACCCCCATAATATTTGGTTAGCTTTATATGAACTATATAACAAAAGCTAATATCGGATAGACATTTCGTATATTTTACACATGTGCAGCCGTAAAATTACTTCATACTTATATTCGATTTAATAATAATTAAGTTTAATTTATTTTTAATTGATTAAAGAAACAATATTAAAAATATTCCCGTAAATTATTATTGTATTAAAAATTCGATCCCGGGTATTCCGTAAAAATCATTTAGCTTGCGGTAAGATAAAAAAACAAAATATTTTCCGTAATATTTGACTTTTCGAATTTTTCCTGTATTTTTAAGCACAAAAAAAGGAACAATTTTTTAGACGGTTTGCTACAAAGGAAAAATTTTAATTAAATTCTTACACCAGAGTAGCAAAGATATACCGATCCGGGAATCCGCTCCTTCGAAAGGATCTTTCTCTGGTCGGGTTTTTTCTTTTATAGCGGAACTTTTAATCAAGGAGTTAGTTTATAGGGAGAAAAAAGATACCGATTTATTAGACACCGGAACTCACTAATAAAGAAAGGACGGCAGCGATGAAAACCATTAAAGCTAAAATCGATAACCCCTTGTCCGACCTGATTAGCGATGATATCTATGAACTACTCAGCTCGCAGGGTTTAATCGATGAAAAATCAGTAAGAGACTATCAAATCAGAAAAAAATTTAAACAATTAAGAGCCAGCAAAGTAAGCGCCGGGGATGCGATCGATTCAATCAGAGAAGAATATCCGTACTTGCAGTTTGATACAATCAGAAAAATCGTATATCAAATAAGTAAGTAGATTTTATTTTCTTGACAAA
>JBJKOY010000108.1:0-1746 GCA_046706945.1 Ignavibacteriaceae bacterium
CCGTTTTTTTATATGCTTTATAAGCCGCCCAGATATCCATGAAAAGGATCCTCGCAAGCCCGAGGATCATTAAAGCAAAAAAAAGCCTGAACAAAGGCCCGCGCGCGAAATTAAGCAAAGATTCCATAATTACTTCCCCTCCCTGCCGGCATCGTCCTGCCCGTTCTTAAGCATCTCTTCTTTTTTCACTTTTAAAGAATCGTCAAAAATTATAGCCTGATAAATTAAATCGTGAAGACCGACTACCTTGCAGTTTATCCCCTGGTCTTCTACCAACTCTCTTAACTGCTTTTTACAGTTTGCGCAGGGAGCCACAAGAATTTCGCAGCCGGAATTACGGATCTGTTCGGCTTTTAATTTTCCCCCGACCGTTGTCCTGTAAGGTCTTAGTTCGTCTAGTGAAACGGAGCCGCCTCCGCCTCCGCAGCAAATCTGGTCTTCGCCGTTAGGCGTCATTTCGACATAATTTTTACAAAACGACTTTAATACTTCGCGCGGCTGATTTATTATCCAGCGGTTCCTTGCAAGGTTGCATGGATCGTGATAGGCAACTTTTTCCGTGATAACGTTAGGATCAAGTTTAAGTCTGCCCTCTTTCCATACCTTGTAAGTGTACTCCAGAATATTTATGACATTATAAGCATCCTTACCGCCGCAGAATACAGGCATAAAAGCCTTTGCACTTCGAGAAGCGTGTCCGCACTCGCCGATGAGAACATTTTTCCCTTTTAATCTTTTGGTCTCTCCGTCAACTTTTTTAATAACTCTTTCCAATATCCTGTCGCTGTAAAACAAGCCGTAATTAATTCCGTCGTAGTAGCCCGTACCGATAGTCCATTTGTCGCCGGTAGCAGTAAATACCACGGCAATGCCCATTAATGTTTCGGCTTCCATTAAATAGTCGCTGACTGCCGCGAAGAAAACATAATCGCTGTCTTCAACGTCGATCGGAAATTTTATTTTAACCGATTTTTCCTCGAACATATCGTCTTCCAGAAATTCCAGCGTATCGGCTAACGCGGGGACGGGTATGGCAGAGGTATTTTTCGTGGGGCCTTCAAGCTGTTCCCTTGTACTTACGACCAGAGCGCGCGGCACAATTCCTATTTCGCTTAAAATATACCTGGCGAGATGAGTGATTAAACCGTGGTCCACTCCCATCGGGCATTCCAGGACGCATCTCCTGCACGCGGTGCAGTTCCAGTAGCTGGCAGCCATTTCCTGAATCTTCTCGTCGGTTACATAGCCGCTTCCCGAAATTCTTCCTCTTATTAAGCCTCCCAAAGTTAAATGCCTGCGGTAACCGTCCAGCAGAAGTTCCGAACGGCGGCAGGGAATATCTTCTGGATCTCCGGTCGCCTGGTAAATCTGGCAGGCGGCGGCACAGCGCGAGCAGCGGGTTACGACGCGGGAATAATGGTCGAGCGCCATCTTGTAATTCGAATGTTTTAGAATTGCAGCAAACGCTTCCAGGAAACGCCTGGGACGGTCGTTTACGTCGAAGTCCTCCACGTGGTAGCGAACGTTTAATTTTTGTTTTTCAATTACTTCGGGCTTTTTTAAATTCCCGAAGGCTTTATTCCGTTCATCTTCCGTTATGCGGTTAGTTTTCATCCGTTATCCGTATTATTCAACTACAAAAATTTATTAACGGCGTATGAATAAACAAGCCGATAAAATAATTTGTAACCTGAATGTTGTTCCCCTTTTGATAACCAATTTAATATTGGATTGATGATTGTCGAT
>JBJKOY010000109.1:0-2203 GCA_046706945.1 Ignavibacteriaceae bacterium
TAAAGAGTAATTCTCGGGAATATATTATGGAATCAACATTTCAAAATAAAGCAAAAACCGAAGCTATTCTGGCCGGAATTAAGAATTTGCCGTCAATACCCAAGGTTGTGTTTGAGGTAACCAAGCTGCTGAACGATTCTAAGACGGCAACCAACCAGCTGGCCGGGATCATAAGTAAAGACCAGGGACTAACATCAAAAATACTGGCGGTTGCCAATTCGCCGCTGTACGGGATTAAGAGAAAAGTCTCTTCGATCGAATTCGCGATTCTTGTCCTCGGCTTTGACGATATCAGGGATATAGTTACGGCGCTGTCTCTTGCCGAATCCATTAAGACCACGCCCAGTAAATATTTCGATCCGTACGAATTCTGGATCCATACCATGGTCGTCGGTACCGCCGCAAAAGGCATAGCTTTGAATTTCGGCTTCGATTTCGGCAGCGAAGCGTTTGTTGCGGGTATCCTGCACGATATGGGCATCCTTGTTATTTATAAATTCTTCAATAAAGAGTTTAACCTGATAGTCGAATTATCTCAAAAAGAAAAAATAAGCATGCTTGAAGCGGAAGAAAGAATCCTGGGAATAACACATCAGGAAATGGGCCGATTTCTAGCAGAGAAATGGGATCTTCCCGCCGTGCTTTGCGATGCGCTTAATTACCATCATAGACCGATGGAAAGCAAGGAGAACAAATATTTTATCTCCGTTATACACCTGGTTGATTATATGACGAATAAATTAGGAATAGCCAACTTTTATTGGGATAAGGACATTGAGCTTGACCGCGGGATCCTGGATAATTTAAATTTTCCTTCCGAAGAAGCGCTGGATAACTTTATAGTAGATTACGAAGACATGTTCAAGGTAACCGTAGAGTCGTTAAAAATTTAATAAGATTAAAAATAGATTGCGTATTAGCGTATGCCCGGATATTTCCTTTCCGAAATTTATGTCTATCCCGTAAAATCAGCCGCAGGAATTTCCGTTAAAGAATCATTTGTCGAAGAAAGAGGCTTAAAATTTGACAGAAGATGGATGCTTGTAGATGCCGGAGGAAAATTCATCTCTCAACGGACCTGTCCGCAGCTATCCCTGGTATCGGTTGAGATTGCGGACGACGGATTAATTATTAAACATAAAATTAAAGACTACGGCAGTGTTTTTGTCCCTTTCGACATTGACGAAGATAACTTCACGGAAGTGCAGATATGGAAGGACAGCTGTTCCGCGGTTTCTGTAAGCAATGCGGCCGACTGCTGGTTCGGCAAAGTTCTGGGGTTTCCGTGCAGGCTGGTCTTTATGCCCGAGCATTCCAAAAGAAAAGTGGATTTGAAATACTCTTCGGGAAAAGAAACCGTGAGTTTCGCGGACGGTTTTCCCTTTCTTTTAATAGGACAATCTTCGCTGGATGATTTAAATTCAAAACTGGAAAAAGCCTTGCCGATGAACCGTTTCCGTCCCAACCTTGTATTCACGGGCGGCGAACCATTTGCCGAGGATAATTGGAAGAGATTTAAAATAGGAGATTCGGAATTCTGCCCGGTAAAGCCCTGTTCAAGATGTATCGTTCCGACAATAGACCAGGAGTCGGGCATTAAAGGAACAGAGCTTCTCGAAACACTGGCAGCCTACAGGAAAAAAGGAAACAAAGTGCTTTTCGGTCAAAATCTCATTCATAGCGGCGGGGGAATAATTAAAGTCGGCGACCCCTTAATCGTTCTTGAATAAATCCGCAAAGTACAAATTCCGAAAATTTTATTCTCCGGATTTTATATATTTGTCGATAAAATAAAACCAAGAAGTAGACTATGAACAGCAATAAACGCCCGGATTGGGACGAATATTTTTTGAAACTTGCAATGCTGGCGTCGGAAAGATCGACGTGCCCCCGGATGCACTGCGGATGCATACTTGTAAAAGACAGATTTGTTCTGGCCACGGGTTATAACGGATCTCTTCCGGGTCAGCCCCACTGCGACGACGTGGGCTGCCTTATCGTAGACAACCACTGCGTAAGAACAAACCATGCCGAGATAAATGCTCTTACGCAGGCGGCTAACCACGGCGCGAATATAAAGGGTTCGACGGCGTATATTACAAACATGTCGTGTACCAATTGCGCCAAAGCCCTAATAGCCGCGGGCATTAAGCGCGTGGTTGTTTTTTCGGATTTTCACGACACATTGGCTACGCAATTTTAT
>JBJKOY010000110.1:0-7098 GCA_046706945.1 Ignavibacteriaceae bacterium
AATAAGAACCGACCTGGACGATTCTCTCCCCGACGGTAATTTTAATAAAAGCAAATTGCTGCAGGTTTTTTTAAATCTTATGACAAATTCCATCGAATCATGCATAAACGGCGGGGATATATTAATCAAAACTTATAGCGATGCTTCCGATAACATCACTTGGGAAATTGCTGATTCGGGTATGGGAATCAACGAAGAAGACAAAGCCAAAATATTTAACGATTTCTATACGAACAAGGAAAAAGGAACCGGGCTCGGCTTAAGTGTTTGCAAAATGATATTGGACGAATGCAATGCCGATATTAACTTCGAAAGCAAAGCCGGAGAAGGGACAAGGTTCTTTATAAGATTTAATTTAAACCTTTCGCAGGGAAGTAATGAAATTCAAAATATTAATTATAGATGACGACAATCTCGTATGCATTTCATTAAAAAAATTATTGATCAAGCTGGGATACGATGTTGATATCTGCCTGAACGGAAACGAAACTTTCGATAAGATAGAAGAGTTCGAACCCGATATAATTTTATTGGATATATACCTTACCACCAGCAACGGCCTCGACCTCTTAAAGCAGTACCAGCAGAAATACTTTCACATGCCGGTAATTATGATTACCGGATATTCCGACGTAAAAATCGCGGTTACCGCCATTAAATCCGGTGCGTTTGATTTCCTCCTTAAGCCCATCGATATTGAACAACTTCAGGTCGTATTGAAAAAAGCGCTCGACAGTATTACGCTCAGGTCCGAAGTGGATAAACTGCATCAATTGCTGAACTCTGACGACGTTCTATCAAAAGAATTTTTCGGCAAAAGTACGAAAATCAGAAGACTTCTCAACTCGGTGGAAAAGCTTGCTCAAAGCGCGGACACCACCATTTTACTGGAAGGGGAAAGCGGCACGGGTAAGGAGGAGTTCGCGAAGTTCATTCACCAGCAGAGCCCGCGCAGAAATTCGGCGTTCATCCAAATAAATTGTTCCGCAATTCCGAAGGAACTGGCCGAAAGCGAATTGCTCGGACATGAAAAAGGCGCTTTTACCGGAGCCCAGCAAAAGACCAAACTGGGCAAATTCGAACTGGCGAACGGCGGCACCATACTGCTGGATGAAATAGGGGAACTGTCCCTGGATCTTCAAGTGAAGCTTTTAAGAGTGCTGCAGGAGAGGAAATTTTACAGACTCGGGGGGGAAAAGGAAATATCCGTCAACGTAAGGGTACTGGCCGCGACCAACAGGAATCTGGAAGAGGAAGTTAAAAAAGGGAACTTCCGCGAGGACCTTTACTACCGCTTAAACGTTGCGAAAATAAAAATTCCGCCCCTCAGGGAAAGGAAGGAAGATATTTCCATCCTGGCTTTTTCGTTTCTTAAAGAATTTGCGGTCAAGTTCGATAAAAATATAAAGGGCATGGACCCGAACGCGGTAAGCCTGCTTGAGTCCTATCCCTGGAAGGGCAATATCAGAGAATTAAGAAACGTGATGGAAAGAGCGGTTATCCTTATCGAAGAGGACGAGCTTAAAGAGCGTCACTTTAACTTCCTTCTTGAAAATTCGATAGCCAGGCCCGAGGACCAGGAAAAATTCGTGTTGAAAATTCCGTCGAACGGAGTTAAGATCGATCTGGTGCTCCGTACTTTGATCCAAAAAACTTTACAGATTACAAACGGGAACCAGGTTAGGGCGGCAAAAATATTGGGATTGTCGAGATCAAAGCTCCGTTATAGGATGGAACAATTGGGAATAGAAGTAACAAAAAATATTTTATAGTTTTCCGTTAATCGTACTAACAGATATTGTAAAGACGCTCCCCTTACCTTTTACACTGCTCACCGAAATATCGGAGTTGTTGATCTCCGCGTACTTTTTAACCAAGGCCAGACCCAGTCCTATTCCTTCGAAATGCCGCGTCATCCCGGTATCTTCCTGCGTAAAGGGATTGAAAAGTTCCGTTAAATATTCCTGGGATATTCCTATTCCGGTGTCTTTAATATCGACGCATACTTTATTTTTTACGTTGTAAAGTTCTATCCTGATTTCACCTTCATCGGTATATTTCAGCGCGTTGTCTATAATGTTTATGAAAATTTGTCCCATGGAATATTTATCCGCCATTACGGTGCAGTTCTCCGATTTGTTCTCGAAATTCAGCAGAATATCCTTATTTTTTGCTTTCGTATAATACTCCAGGAGAATATCTTCAAGAAGGTCTTTTTCAAGATCGATCTTTTCAAAACTAGCTTCGAAATTTCCGGTCTGCAGCCTGGAAAGGTTCAATATCAGTTCAATTGTCCTAATGAGCCGCTGGGAGCTGCCGTCTATAACCTGGAAGGTCGATTCCAATCCTTCCGGCAGTTTATCTTCGAATTCATCCTTAAGAACGGAAGTATAAGTTAAAATATTATTAAGGGGCGTCCGGATTTCGTGCGACATTTGGGCAAGGAATTCGCTCTTTAGTTTATCCGACTTTTCCGCGTTCTCTTTGGCAATGATCAGCTGCTGTTCCTGCTGTTTCCTTAAGGTGATATCTTCCTGAACCGAGAGGAAGTGGGAAATCTTACCGTTCTCGTCCATGATAGGCGAAATAGTAGCCGATTCCCAGTACAGATCGCCGTTCTTCTTCTTATTTATAAATTCCCCCTTCCATTCTTTTCCGGATGAAATGGTGTTACGGATCGTCCTCCTGGTGCCGGCGTTTAAATGCTTGCTTGCTAAAAATACCGGAGTTTTTCCCGTTACTTCTTCGAAAGAATAGCCGGTAATCTGGGAAAATTTGGGATTAACATATTCGATACGGCTCCTGGTGTCGGTTATTATAATTGAAGCCGAACTTTGCTTTACGGCCAATGAGAGCATCCTGATTTGTTCTTCGGCTTTTTTCCTTTCCGTAATATCCCGGTAAATGCCCTGGACCGCCAGTTTCTCCTTCCATATAATTTCGGATGCGCTTACCTCAAGTAAAATTTTTCTGCCGTCCTTAGAGATGCCCGTCATTTCGTATCTTGATGAAATGGGGGCCGTGATAAAATCGGAACGCTGCTTTTTGAATCTTCTCTCGATATTTTCCTTGCTTTCCTCGGCTACTATTTTCATTATGTCGAAGTTTTGGGCCTTGGCTTCCGATGCGGAATAGCCGAATAATTTTTCCCAGGCCCGGTTGACCATTAATAGCTGTCTGCCCTGCAGCACGTAAATAGCGTCGATCGAGGTCTCGATTAAAGTTCTGTAACTCTGTTCCTGTTCAATCAAAACTTGTTCGGCGTGGCGGTGAGGGGTAACGTCTCTCGCAAATCCTTCAAAATAAGAATGCCCGCTGTCCCCGTTCTTCACATAACGGATGCTTAGTTGAATCCATATGACATCGCCGTTGAATTTTTTCCATTGCAATTCGGTATCTACAGGCATGCCTAGAAATCTTGTCTTTTCCTGGAGATTGAAATATTGTTCCTCGTCTAAAAAGACTTCTTTTGCAAGGTTTAAATTATACAGCGAATTGGGCGATTCGCATCCCATAATCTGAATTAAAGTATTGTTTGCGGTGATCAGATTGCCCTTGTTATCGGACTGAAAAATACCCACGGGCGCATACTCTACTATGTCTTTGTATTTTTGTTCCGATTCCTTAATAGCGTTTAATGCATTTTTATATTCCGTAATTTCCCTTGCTATGGAGGAGATGCTCGTAATTTCTCCCCGGGAATTAATGATAGGCGAAATAGACAACGAAACATAAAATTTCGTTCCGTCCTTTTTAACACATAGCGTTTCAAAGTTTTCAATTCTGAATCCTTTTTTCAGCCTGTTCATTATTATATCGACTTTATCGTTCCGCTCCGGAGGAACAAGAACGGAAACGTGTTTTCCCAGAATTTCCTCGCGGCTGTACCCGTAAATCAATTCCGCGCCCTTATTCCAGGATATTATATTTCCCGCCAAAGATTCGCTGAATACGGCGTCTTCCGAAGATTCCACTATCGCGGCCAGATGAGAAGTGGCAGCGTCCGCCTTTTTTCTGTCGTTAATGTCGATAAGCAGCGCAAACGATCCGGTCACATTGTCATTTTCGTCTATTACCGGCGCGGCGCTTATTTCAACCCATATAACCTTGCCGTCTTTCTTTATATATTGGAGTTCGTACTTATCCGTCTTACCTTGAAGTCTCTCTCGGTTTTTTTGTCTGACAAACTCCCTGTCCTTCGGCAAAGCAAAAATCTCCAGCGAAATTTTTCCGATTATTTCTTCCTGCCTGTAGCCGAACATTTCGCAAAACCGCGAGTTTACGAATTCTATGACATCGTTGTTGTCTACTTGTATTGCTCCCTCGTTCATCCTTTCGATTAATGCCCGGTATTTGAATTCGCTTTTTAAGAGTTCTTTCTCAGCCCTTTTCCTTTTAGTAATATTCCGCCCGATCACTTGCACTGCCGCCGGGCCGCTGTATTTGTACACAAGCGATACGTCTATTTCGATGTAATATTTTTTATTGCCCGCGGACGTTAATTCGATCTCGGTACTCTCGCCGGCCGCCGATTTGTCTTTCAGCGCTTTTATCATTTTAAAAATAGCGGAAACATGTTCGGGTGATAAGAAGTCCGCAATATTAAAGCTGCCGGCCGCCGATATTTCCAGCATTTCACACGCGGTGGGATTAGCGTCTATTACGTTTCCTTCAAAATCAAGAATAAGCACGATATAAAAAGAATTGTTGAGCAGAGCCCGGTATCTTTCCTCGGTCTCTTTTAATTTCTTTTCGCTTTGGAACTTGAAAAGGGACATTTCGACTATGCTGAGCAGTTCTCTTTCTTCGAAAGGTTTGACAATATATCCGAGCGGCTCCGTGATTTTTGCCCTGGCTAAGGTAGCTTCATCGGAATAGGCGGTAAGGTAAATGATCGGAATATCAAACAAGTCCTTTATTAGAGCTGCCGTTTCGATTCCGTCCATTGCACCTTTTAAACGGATATCCATAAGCACCAGCTCAGGACGGTTCGTTTTAATGAATTCGATAGCCTTCTCGCCGGAAGTTAATTTCCCTATTATTTCGTAGCCGCTTCTGGTCAGTACATTTTTTAAATCCCCGGCAACAATAATATCATCTTCGACTATAAGAATTCTATTCTTGTACATTAACTGATCTTTAATCCTTCAAAATAGATTAAAAGAATTTGTTCCGCATTTATAAAATAATGAATAATATTTTATGAATAATCAAAAAGCCGATTATTATTCTTTATATTTCTGCAAGGTAAAGGTAAAAGAACTGCCTTTTGCGACCTCGCTCTTAACCCAAATCTTGCTGCCTTGTTTTTCCAGCAGCTCTTTGCAAATGGTAAGACCCAGACCTGTCCCGCTCTCTCTTTCGGTGCCCATTGTCGTATGCTGTGTATCGATCCTGAATAATTTACCCATATCCTCTTCCGAAATGCCGATCCCGGTGTCGCTGACCGTCACTTCGACGGCGTCGTCCGTTTCCTTTGTCGAAATTCTGATCTCGCCTCCGGGATGAGTAAATTTTATCGAGTTCGTCATTAGGTTCTGAAGTGTAGAGTTCAGTACGTTCAGATCGGCGTATACCGAAAGGGACTCGCTTAATTCGTTTGTCAATGTTATGTTCTTTTTGGCCGCATTCCCGTTGAGCAGATTTATATTGTAAAGTATCTCCTCCCGCAAATCCGCCTTTACGGGTTTTAAATCTATTTTACCCGTCTGGATCCTTGACCATTGCAGCAGGTTCTCAAGCAGATTAAAAAGACTCTTGGTGGAATTATGTATATTCGACGAGAATAACTTAATCTCGTCAACCGAGAGATTATCGAATTCCTCAACCAGAATATTGGACAAGCCCAGCAGACCCTGAAAAGGACTTCGCAGATCGTGAGAGATTATTGAAAAGAATTTATCCTTATTGGCGTTCAGCTCTTCCAATTCTTCCGTGTATTTCTTTACGGCTTCCTCTGCGGCTTTTCTTTCGGAAATATCGAACGCAAGGCCTATCAGCCCGATTACTTTTCCGCTTTCATCTTTTAGAGGGACTTTCCTGGCGCCTACATATATAAGCTTTTCGTGATCGTACATGCGGTCTTCGTAAACATAGATCATTTCGCCTTCGTTTATCACTTTCAGATCGTCCTCCCTGAATTTTTCGGCAATAACCTTGGGGAAAAGATCCGCGTCCGTTTTTCCTATAATTTCGTCCTTCGAGCAGCCCACGGCATCGCAAAATTTCTGGTTGGCGGTAATATATCTTGTGCTGCTGTCTTTGAAAAATGCATAAGCCGGCAGCGAGTCGAGCAACGTGGTAACTTCCCTTTGTCTTCTTCTTAATTCTCTTTCTACTCTTTTCCTTTCTGAAATATCCCTGATTACAACCTGGAAAGCGTTCTCGTTTTGGTATACGATTTTATTTGCGGTTAATTCAACGCTTATCAGAGTATCGTCTAGCCTTTTAATCTGTCTTTCGTGCAGAGGTACGTTAGCAGATTCTTCGGAAAGGTTCTTTACCCTGGCTTTCGAAACATCAATAGAATGCGGATAAAATAAACCGGTTATCGACTGGTCCAGGAGATCGCTCTGGCTTTTTGCGCCGAACAGTTTTATTCCCGCGTCGTTTGCAAAAATAACCTTGCCTTTTTTGTATACTATGATCGCGTCGGGCGACATTTCAACAAGCTGCCGGTATCTTTCTTCGCTCTCGTGGAGAGCGGTTTCTATGCGCTTCCTTTCTGTAATGTCCCTCGATATGCAGTGGAATCCTATGATTTCACCGCCGCCGAAAAGCAGATTGGTATTTTGTCCATACCATTTTACTTCGCCGTCCTTTGTATAAATCGGATATTGTATATACCCCGGGCTTCTCTTCTTTGCAGAGAGTTCCTGGTAAAATTTCTGAACATCCGGCTTGTATTCGGGAAGTATCAGGTCGAAATAATTAATTTTTTTTATTTCTTTATCCGTGTAACCGGTATTTTTCAGTACGGAATTATTAACGAAGGAAATATTACCCTGTAAATCCAGCGTAAATATTATGTCGGCCGCATTATCGATTACCTGTTTGTAGCGCTGTACGGATTCCGAGAGAGCAGTTTCCATTGACCTG
>JBJKOY010000111.1:0-1957 GCA_046706945.1 Ignavibacteriaceae bacterium
TAGCAAAATACAATCAAAACCATTCGGAAATCCGCGCAACAGGCGACGGGTATATCCTGAGAAAATTTGTAAACGAAGGGCAGCTCGTCAGCCCGGGTATGCCTATATTTCAAACAAACGGGGATATAAAAAACGGCTGGATATTAAAAGCCGGAATAAGCGATCTTGACTGGTCCCTGGTAAAAACCGGTGACAATGCATTGGTGCAATCCGACGTAAATCCTTCAATGAGCATTAAAGCCTTCGTC
Organism: Ignavibacteriaceae bacterium; assembly: GCA_046706945.1. GTDB lineage: Bacteria > Bacteroidota > Ignavibacteria > Ignavibacteriales > Ignavibacteriaceae > FEN-1297. The sequence continues at coordinate 249 of JBJKOY010000111.1, forward strand.
TTTCGCAAGTCTGAGGGCGTAGATCCTAACTCAGGGACTTTCTATGTTGATTTGAAAATTAAAGACGGCAGTTCTTTAAAAATGGCCAGCGGGTTGTTCGGAAAAGCGGAAATATTTCCCGAATATACCGAAAAAATGTGGTCAATTCCTTACCAAAGTTTGCTCAACGGCGACGGTAATTCCGGTTATGTATTTGTTACGAACGATCTGAAAAAAGTCAGCAAAATACAGGTACGTATTTTTGATCTCGGAAAAGATAATCTTTACGTAAACCGGGGTCTGGAAGGCTGTAAATATTTAATAGTTTCCGGAAGCGCTTATCTAAATAATAATTCACAAATTAAAGTGATTAACAATTAAATGAGTATATTATGAAGATATTAGAATACGCAGTCAAGTTTCCCCAAATGACAATGCTTGTTGCCGCCATGCTGATTATTGTCGGTGCGTCGACTATCATTAATATGCCCCGCTCGGAAGATCCCGAATTAAGCGAGCCGGATTTTCAGGTAATAGTTGTCTATCCCGGAACAAGCCCGAAAGATTTGGAAGAACTTGTAGTCAAGCCGATTGAACAAAAGATGTCTTCACTCGAGAAAATAAAGCGTATTAGGTCCTCAATTCAAAACGGTTTGGCGGTAATAGAAGTAGTATATCATCACGGGGTTGACATAGATAATAAATATCAGGAGGTCATAAGAGAGGTTAACAACATGCGAAGCGAACTGCCGAGCGACATATACAGTATCGACGTCCAAAAATGGCTTCCTTCCAACGTGAATATAATCCAGGCGGCTTTGATTTCGGAAAATGCATCTTATAACGAGTTGAAAAAATATTCCAAGAACTTTAAAGACGAACTTGAGAAACTGCCCATGTTGAAAAATGTCAAAATCGATGGGCTGCCGGATAAAGTTATAAGGGTAGAATTAAAACTCGATAAAATGAGTCAAATGCACATCCCGTTAAATGCGGTGCTCGGAAGTATTAAAAGCGAATCGGTCAATATCCCCGGAGGAAGCGTCGATGCCGGTACCCAGGCTTTTAATATTCAAACAAGCGGAAGCTATAAGAATGTAGACGAAGTGAAAAATACAATAGTGTATTCCGCAAACGGCAAGAACGTTCTATTGAAAGATATAGCTAATGTCTCTTTCGATTTTGAAAAGCCTACCTATATAACCCGTTTAAATTCTCATAGGTGTGTTTTTGTTGTTGCGGCTTTGAAACCCAACGAAAATATTACCGCAGCTCAAAAAATATATAAACCGGTAATAGAAAAATTCAAATCGACCCTTCCTCCGAATATAGATTTAGTTCAGAATTTTGACCAGGCTATAAATGTCGACAACAGGCTTAATGAATTGGGAATGGATTTTTTAATTGCAATAGCCCTAGTTTCAATTACGCTTTTGCCGCTGGGGTACCGTTCCGCAATTATAGTAATGATATCGATCCCGCTTTCTCTCTCTGTCGGAATAACATTGCTGAATCTTCTCGGCTTTAATCTTAACCAATTAAGTATTGTGGGATTTGTCGTGGCGCTCGGACTTTTGGTCGACGACTCAATTGTCGTAATTGAAAATATTGAGCGGTGGCTTAGGGAAGGCCGCACAAGGACGGACGCGGTTTTGAAGGGAGTAAAACAAATTGTGTACGCCGTAATAGGATGCACATCGACTTTAATTATTGCTTTTTTGCCTTTATTG
>JBJKOY010000112.1:0-2410 GCA_046706945.1 Ignavibacteriaceae bacterium
GCAAGTTCGTTCAGATTTTCTCCCGTGAAATACTGATTTTCCACATAGCAGGCTTTAAGGGATAATTTTTGTTTCTCATCAAAATATTTTTTGATGATCTTTGCGGGAGCAACCGGGTTTTCTGAAGCAAACGCATAACCAGTCATTCCGACCAGATGTTCCGCCAGTTTCTCGTATTTGCCCGATTCTTCTATTGCGCGTTTGAATAAAGTATTTTTAAATACCTTATATTTAACGCCTTCTTTACGGAATTGATTGCGGATATCATTTATATCGGCAACATCTATCCCGGTATAATCGGTAAGAAAAACAGCGGATGAACTTTCGATCATTTCTTTTAATTCGGAAACGACTTCGGCTTTTTCCTCTTTTCCTCCCGCATTACTGCTCGCTTTCGGCGAATTCATTTCAGATGACATTTTTCTCCCATACCAGATTTTATTAAATCGTTTCAACCCCGCTGTTAAACGGAGTTATTAAACCTGCCTTCGGGCAGGTAGAAGCATTTTTATTTTTTATCGAGTGCGTAAACTTTTTTAATGCGCCGCAATTTCATCTTTTGAAATCTTTAAACCCGGGCCCATGGTTGTAGACAGATAAAGGCTCCTGACATACTGGCCTTTTGACGATGAAGGCTTCATCTTTATTATGGTATTTAGAAATGCCTTTGCATTGTCAACCAGACTTTCTACTTCAAAATTAGTTTTTCCCAGAGATGTATGGACTATTCCGGCTTTTTCAACGCGGAATTCTATTTTACCGGCTTTAACTTCTTTAACGGCTTTAGCGATATCCTGCGTAACCGTACCGCTTTTGGGATTAGGCATAAGACCTTTCGGACCGAGGATTCTTCCCAGCTTGCCGAGTTCTCCCATGGAGTCCGGCGTTGCTATTATTACGTCCACATCCGTCCAGCCTTCCTTTATTTTTTCAAGATATTCTTCAAATCCGGCATAATCCGCTCCTGCATCCAAAGCATCCTGAGCCTTCTGGCTTTTGGAAATTACAAGTACCCTAACCTGTTTTCCCGTTCCGTGGGGAAGCGATACGGTACCGCGGACCATCTGATCCGCATGTCTGGGATCAACGCCGAGCCTTATAGCGCAATCCAATGATTCCACAAATTTTACTTTAGATTGTTCTTTTAGGATTTTGACTGCTTCTTCCAGCGTATATTCCTTTTTGGCATCCAGATTTTTTTCAATTTCTTTTATTCTTTTAGATTTTCCCATTTCTCGTTTTCCTTTAAATGAACATTTGTCATTAATAATGACTTTTAATCTTCAACGGTAATACCCATACTTCTTGCCGTTCCGGCTACCATACTCATCGCATGATCAATATCGAAGGCATTTAAATCGGGCATTTTAAGCTGAGCAATTTCCTGAACCTGCGAATGAGTAACTTTGGCTACCTTATTCCTATGCGGTTCGGGGGATCCCTTCTCAATTTTAGCCGCTTTTTTCAATAAGACAGCCGCAGGAGGCGTTTTTGTAATGAATGTAAAGGATTTATCGGAATAAACCGTAATTACTACGGGAATTATCAAACCGTCTTTATCGGAAGTTCTGGCATTGAACTGCTTACAGAATTCCATAATATTTACTCCCTTTTGACCCAATGCGGGTCCGACGGGCGGCGAAGGATTAGCTTTGCCGGCAGGGATTTGTAACTTTATAAAACCGGATATCTTTTTAGCCATATGAATTACCTTAAAACTAAATTATTTTTCTAATTCTGCTTGAACAAAATCGATTTCAACAGGCGTTTTTCTGCCGAATATCGAAACCATTACTTTAATTTTCATTTTTTCTTCGTTTACTTCCTGGACGGTTCCGCTGAAGTTGTTGAAGGGGCCGTCGATTATTTTAACTATGTCGCCGTTTCTGAAAATTGTTTCCATTCGTTCGCTGGACTCATCTTGGGTGATGCGTCCAACTATCCTTTTAACTTCCTCGGGCTGAAGCGAATTGGGATTATTCTTCGTTCCTAAGAATCCCATAACCGACGGGGTATTCAGAATAAAATCCTTCACCTGGTTGTCTAGATCGGCCTGAATTAAAATATATCCCGGGAAAAAATTTTTCGTTCTGCTCTTTTTCTTGCCGTCTTTTACTTCAAAGACCTTCTCGGTAGGGACCAGCACCTCCTGAATTTTGGCTTTAAGTTTTTCGTTATCCGATAATTCGGCCTCTATTAGGCTTTTAACCTTATTCTCATGCCCGGAAAAAGTCCTTACGACGTACCATTTTAATTCTGATTCAGCCATTAAATTAAAAAATTCCTTTAAAAATTTGTGTGATTATCATGTCAATTACATATGTAAACGCGGCAATCATCAAACAGGCAACGATTACAACAGTAGTGGATTCTTTCAGTTCTTCAGTGGTAGGCCAAGTAACTTTTTTCA
>JBJKOY010000113.1:0-5450 GCA_046706945.1 Ignavibacteriaceae bacterium
GGTTAGTTCCTATCGGGCAGGGCAGCACGTTTTCCTTTTTAACGCCGTAAATATCCAGCAAAATATTTTTATTCTCCTCGGCGGTATAAAAAACGCCTATATTTTTTTTGTTCAGCACGGGAATATATAAATGTTCTATGAAAGAGTTGTAAACAGCGCTTTTGAGCCCGGGCGTCCGCTGATTTAGGAGCGTATGGGTATCGGTAAATACAAGCATTCTTTTATTAATTCTGCTGAGGATTATCCTTATTGAAGTTATGGTTTCCATTGCATGCGCGTAGACAACGTCGGGCGAAACCGCTTCAACCGCCCGCAGCAGACCTTTCAGCCAGATATTGTGGCTCTGTCCGCTCGAACGGTAGGAGTTTATCCTGGTTATTTTCACCTTATGTTTTTTTTCGAATTCCCTGTCCCTGTTTTTTATTATGTCCTCTTTATCCGCACCTTTCCAAAGGGAAAACGATTTCGAAGACAGGATATGGAATTCCGTTCCCGGATTATGATATTCGGCGAAATAATTTATCTGATATCCCATATCGGGATGGAACCTGTCTTCAATGTGGAGTATTTTCATGGAAATAAGTCCCGGCTGCCTTGCTATGCTTTTATAAAAGAATATTCTTCCCCGTTATCGGACACATAAAAAATTTTGTAGCCTTTGCCGTTCAGTTTTTTAATAATATCTTTTGTTTTGTTTGCGCCCGAATTTATAAAACGGTGGTGAAATTCGACGGCAATCTGGCTGCATAAATCGCCGGAGGCGAGAATATCGTTCAGTACGTCGTATTCTTTCCCTTCAATATCCATTTTCAACAAATCTATTTTCGAATGATTCAGCTTCTTTTTAATGGTCTCCAGGCGGTAGACCTGGCATTCGACAAATCTCTTATCGGTATTTTGGATATTGTCTATTGAAAAGGAATCGTATGCATCGTTGGCCGGCGGATAAAATTTTTCCATTTTATCTTCGTTTGAAACGCCCCACGGATTGAAAATAAAACCGTCCGGCAATGAATTGTTTTTTTTAACCCATTCCACGGACTTGGGAGTCGGATCGAAGGCGTATACTTTCAGGTTGTACTTTTTAATCAGTCCGGTGTCAAAAGATACGTCCGTTCCAACACCGAACGAATAAACAATGCTGTCTCCGGTAAGCGAATTGCCAGCTACGGCGAACGAAGCATCCTTATTGCCTATTATATCGTAATCAATGCGGATTTGCTTCCTCACAATCAAATCTTTTTTAAGTACGGTATCTACTATTCTCTTTGCAAATAATTTTTTATTCATTTTCATTTCCTTAATTCGGCTGCAGCAAATATAAGAAATTACATTTTCTCTTTTACCGCTTTAACTATTTTGAGCAGCATATTATTTATATCCTCGGACGATTTGGACAGGACGACTAACGTGCCGAATACGGCTGCAATTATAAAACTCCTTAGAATTACATCCAATATAATTACGTGAACCGGCGGTACCATGAAATTAATTGCCAAAGTAATTCCGCAGATAACAAGTACTTTAACGGTATTCGCCGTGAAAGGCTGTATTTACATTTTCGCCAGTATGAATGAGAATCTTGCGGAGTTAAAAATAAATACCGAAATTGCCGAAGCAAGTGCCGCGCCTGTCATGCCGTACAGCGGAATGAATATCATGTTGGTTACGATAGCCAATAATCCTAGTCCGACTAAAAATACCAGGTCGTATCTATAATATTGCGAAGTACCCAGTATCTCCCCGTTGATGCCGGTCGCCATATCGAAGAGCTTGCCCAGACCCACGTAAAATACCACCCATTTGCCCTGGATATAAATGCTGCTGTGAGGCATCAGATAGAAAACATTGTCAATGCTTGCCCAGATTCCGATAAAGATCAGAGCGCCGATAATGAGCTGGTTCACCGAAGATTTCTTATATAGGCCGTCAAGAAGTCTCATATCGCCGTTCTTATTTCCCTCCGAAACCGACGGCATCACGGACTGCGAAAGCGATCTTTTGGGGATCTCAATTACCGTTGCGATAAAAAAAGCGATCGTATATATGCCCGTCTGACCGAGGCCCTTGTACGCGCTCAGCATTAGTCCGTCGATATTCATAATCATCATATTGCTTGCGTTGCCGAGCAGTGCAAACCCGCCGAACACCATTACTTCCTTCAGGTACCTGCTTCTGAAGACGGAAAAATTAGGTTTAATAAAAAGTACGCCCTGCGATTTGGTATACAAGAGCAGCACCGCCAGGCTTAAAGCATAAGTTACCAGAACAAAATCGATGAAGCCGTTAAAGCGGAATACTTTTAAAAAGTAAATAATTAATCCCGCCGAAATAAAAGCCCTAACCATAACCTCGTTGACAAGGTTCGGGAAGAAAGGTTTCTCCTGGATAACCAGATAAGACCTGAATAAATTAAGGAAGAGGATAATCAAGGTGAAAGGCAGGAAATAATAGAAATAATCCACCAGCAGCCGGGCGTTCTTGGAATATATATTAAATACGACGTCCTTAAACTCGACATATACAACAGAGAACAGGGCAAAACCTATTAAGCTGAAAATAATAAGAAAAAATAAAAAGCCGTTATGCTGTTTTGACTTATCTTTGAAATACGGGAAATATTTGGCGGGGATATTAATGGAACCGAGCGATGCGAATACCGCGAACAGGAAAGAAACATTTACCAGCAGCCTTAAGAGACCTATTTCCGATTCGGTCAAGATTAACGGATACAGCCAAAGCGCGTTAACGTACCCTACGGCCAAACCTACATAAGTGATTACTAAAGTCTTAAAACTTTCCCTTATAATTCTGCCCATGGTGTTCTTATATTAACGCCGGAAATTTAAAAAGGCTGTTTACTTCGAATATTCAAAGGTACGAATAAATTTATCCGGTTAGCTCAAGCCGGCATTATTTTTTTATATAATTCGACTATTTTTTTATTCTGCTTTTCCAGATTAAACGAATCCACTATCTTAGCTCTGGCATTCATGCATAGATCCTCGCCGGATTCCGTTGCTTCTTTCATTTTTTCTATGTACATGGAGATGTTTTTCTCTTCAACAAGATATCCGTTTACACCGTCTTCGATGAGTTCCGGTATGCCAGAATGATAGGTGCTTATTACCGGCAGACCCGAAGACATCGCTTCCATTATAACGTTCGGGATCCCCTCTTCGTCTCCGCTTCTGGCCGTTACGCTGTGGTGCAAAAATACATCGGCATCTTTCATTACGTCAAAAACTTTATCCGGTTTTACCGCACCCAGGAAAACTACGTTATTATTTAATTCCAGTTCTTCGGTTAATTTTTTAACCGGATCGAGGAATGATCCGCTGCCGCCGAGTATTAATTTACAATTCGGATAATATTTAAGGAATTCAGCAAAGGCCTTCAGAGTGTAAGAATGCCCTTTTTTTTCGGCAAAGCCCGAGACTTGGAGAAATTTAATCTCCTCGTTGGTTTTTATTTTATCGGCAACAGGTTTACGCCTGACAAAAGTATTTTCGACCGGGACGCCGTAATATATCACCGATATTTTCGACGGTTCGGCTCCGGCTTTTATTAATTTACCGGCCATATATTCGGAAACCGCTATAAATTGCCCGTAGTCAAATATTTCGGCAAGCTGCCTCGTGTATTTTTTATTCTTAAGCATTACGGAAACATCGTACCCGTGGAACGAAACAAGAAGAGGAATCTTCATCCTTTTTGCGAGAGGCGCAATCTCCAAGCCCGAAGGACCGTAATGCGCGTGCAATAACCTTATATCGTTTTTCCGGATTATGTCTTCGAAAAAATCTTCCTGCGCCTTTGAGAGAACCGCGAAACGCCCGCCGGCTTTTTTAAAAACTCTGTATAATATTCCCCTCACATCTTTTTCTTTATTAAAAATATCGTAGTCCGGCGGCGCCCCCTGTATTACCGGTCTGTTGGAAGTCAATACGACCGGATCGAAATCATTCCGCACGCCTTCTATCTGCCGCAGAGTAAAAGTATAATTAGGGAAATTATACCGCTGCGTGAAAATTCCGATCTTAAGTTTTCCCATATATATATTAATTTCAATTTCCGAATATAGTTTCGAAGTTTTCCGATTAGCAAAGTTTGAAAATATCTTTAGTACTAGTATATGCCGATTATTTCTTCCTGTAAGGGAAAATTTTCTCCGCACCGTCGGATATCTTTGCATTCCTTAAAGAATAAACCAATTCGACCGAAGGGCGCGCTTCATTTATTCCGAACCCGTTTCCTTTTAAGGTTTCCCTGTACACTTCGGTATGAAGATCGGTGAATCCCTCGGTAAATTCCATTTCTTCTCCCCCTACCGTAATCGACCGGTGTGTAGTTTTTCCTTTTTCCGCCGATTCGCGCGGAAGATCATCCCTGTCGATGGAGAGGAACCATTTCACGTCCGCATTCTCCAATTCCAACAGTCCTCCCATCTTGTCGGTCTCGGATAAGAGCAGCTTATATGTCTGCACTTTGCCGAAAATCCATATCAGCAAGTCGAAGAAATGAATGCCTATGTTGGTAGCGACTCCGCCGGATTTTTCGGGCACGCCTTTCCACGAATATTTGTACCACGGCCCTCTTGAAGTTATATATGTAAGATTGACTTCGTACTTCGAGTTGTTTTTTTCCTTAAGTATTTTTTCCCTGAGTTTGAACAGGGACGGATGAACTCTTAATTGCAGGATCGTATTCACTTTATTGCCGGTCTCCTCCTCCAGTTCCTGCAGCGCGTCAAGGTTCCATGGGTTCAGTACGAGGGGCTTTTCGCATATTGCGTCCGCTCCTATCCTTAAGGCAAGCCTTATATGAGCATCATGCAGATGGTTGGGGGCGCAGATGCTCAAATAATCGATTTTATTCGTGTCTTTTTCGCGTCTAAGTTTTTCAAGATGGCGATCGAACCTTTCGAACTCGGTGAAAAATCCGGCGTGCGGGAAGTATCTGTCGAGTATACCCACAGAATCGTGCGGGTCAAGAGCCGCCACAAGATGATTCCCGGTATCCTTAATTGCCGCCAGATGCCTGGGAGCCACATAGCCGGCGACACCGGTTATCGCAAAATTCTTCATGAAAATTTTTCCTTTATATATTTCAACTTTCGGCTTTCGTTAAATTTAATTTTTTCTTTCTTCCGATCTCAATTACGATGCTTGCAATTAGTCCCAGCAAAACAAGTCCGCTCAGGATAAGAGCGATGTATTTGCTCACTACAAAACTCGTCGGACGGTACTCAAATTGGACCTGGTGTTTTCCCTTCGGTACGATTATACCCATAAAGCCGTGATCGGTCCTATAAATATTAGTTCTTTGCCCGTCGACAAAAGCTTTCCAGCCTGTCGGAACGTAAGTGTCGCCGAAGAACATAAAATTATTTCCGGAGGCGCTGACATTCATATCAACAAGCTCGTCCCGGTATTGAGTGATATTTATAT
>JBJKOY010000114.1:0-3534 GCA_046706945.1 Ignavibacteriaceae bacterium
CTCCCCAGGGGCCTACCCAAGCGGTAAGATCCTGACTGCTGTGTAACCAATTATTAATGCCGGGAGATTTCAGATCCAAATCCGGCATAGGTTCGCCTGAAGGATGTCCGGATAAAAGTTTTGTAGTATCCGGTACGGGTCCCATATTTGTCATTACCTTCGGCGAATGACAGTCGTTGCATCCTCCCAGATTGACCAGATACTTCCCCTTTGCAACTAATTGATCCTTGGTCATTGTTTTATCCTCCTCCTGTCCGCAGTTCAATTGAACAAGCAAAACGGCGATGGTAAATAAAATGAGCATAAACGGAAAAATATACTTTTGCATAGACCACCTTATCGTAATGGTTAATAAATTATTTTTTAATTATCCAAGAATATTGGATTCATAATTATTGAGTAACACTTATATAAGGATTTCTGGAAAAGGATTCCGCAATTATAAAGGAAGATAGTCGTTTCAAAACTAATGGAACAGAATTTAGATACAATCAATTCAAATAGCAACAAAAATATATTATGGGCATGTTGCCGCATGCCTTAAATCAATATAGCATCCTTACTTTTCTATTAATCTCAATATTGTGGGCAGTACAATGAGCAGCAGGGGCAAAGCTATAATGAACCCTCCGATAATTGCTATCTCCTGGGACTGGTGCATCTGTGCGCCGGTCCCTATTCCCAGCGCTAAAGGAAGAAGAGCCGTAATAGCTCCGAATGCCGTCATTAAAGTCGGACGCAGTCTTAACGAAATGGAATCGACAATAGAATCGTCTTTTTAATAATCTTTTATTAAATAAATATATTGAAGACAGATAAATATAGGATTTTTCCCTTCGAATTATACAGGCTTGATAATCTGTCTATTTAAGATACTTTTGACATCGCCGGGCATTTGCAACCGGGAGTTATGCATTTGCTTCGGCCGGTGGTGTATCTGCAACATACCCCTTTACATTTTCAGTATATGGTTAATTACTAGCACTAGCCTATAAACTGTTTGCATTGGCGGTTCAATAATTTTCATCTTACCGTCAAGTGTTTTCATTACCCCGGCTTGTATCAACACCGACCGTAATGTTTTTGCACCGACCCGGGAAGTGGTTTCACAAGGAAGTTAGGTATTTATTCCGCAGAATTCATTCCTCGGTACAATTATTTGAAAAGCATTGAATAAGATTTAAAAAAATAGACGGGCACAATAATTAATCTGTGATTAAATTATCAAAAAATGTCCGCAGGAATATGTGGATAACCACAATATTTATTTTAAACATTTAATTAAACCAAATAAAATTGTAAAAAATAACAACTGCCGTTTCAAGGATTAATTCAAAATACCAGATATTGGAAAAATCGACCTTATTTTTCCCCTATAGTTTTAACAAAGGGATTTAAATTAAAATCGATATTATAAATTTATTATTTCGCACATTGTTATTATTATATTCATTCTTAATATAAGTGGTTTGTGTCACGATTATCAATATTTACTAAACTTATTTATGATGATATCGATAATAAAATTACATGCTTTTTTGGCTTCTCCAATACGCATTACTTGTCTAATTCATAAATTAAGGAGGTGAATAAAATGACAATCGGTTCAATAAGCCAGTCAGTCAATACTGCTGCTTCAACATCACATTCACCCAATGTGCAAAAAGCTGCCCCCGTTAAGAACTCATCGTCAGGATCGAAAAAGGATAATGTCATTCTTTCGGAAACGGCTAAAGACCTTGCCGCATTGAAGGCCGGAAAATCTTCTCAAGAAGAAGCCACCGAATCCATAACTTCAAAGTTAAAGGAAAAGATGGCCGGCGGTAAATAAGGTAGGTCAACTTTTCTCTGAGAAGTTGGGAAGGTATTTTTACTTTCTCTTCTTCTCATTATTTCACCTCAAAAATTCTATTAAAAAAATCCCGCTTAAAATAACCATAGTATTTTGATCCTAAGTAATAAAATGTATTTACTGTAGGAATTAATTCATTTGCTTACAAGCTTTAGCTCATTTTAGCCGCTATTTTCAATATTATTTTTAATTATTTTCACTCCATTTTCATAATAGTTTAATAACTTTAACACAACTAATGATCGAAACAATAAGGAGGTAAGCCATGAGTCGTACTTATATCTCTGCACTCATATTATTCGTATCCGCTTTAATATTGTTTTCTTCTAATACCGGATACGCGCAGGATAAGAAAATCCCGCTGAAAAAAGTACCTGCAAAAGTACTTGCTGCTTTTCATAAAGCTTATCCGAAAGGCGAAATAAAAGGTACTTCGATTGAAAGTGAAAACGGACATCACTATTATGAGATTGAAAGCGTTGAAGGTACCAAAAACAGGGATATGCTTGTAACACGTTCCGGCAAGATTACGGAAGTCGAGACCACAATTTCCGAAACCGAGTTACCGCAGCCTGTGATGAAAACTCTCAATACAAAATTTAAAAGCCTAAAAATAATCAAAGCCGAAGAAGTGAAAAGCGGGAATAAAGTTACATACGAACTTACGATAGAAAGTAATAATAAAAAGCACGGCATAACCATACTGCCTGACGGGAAAATATTAAAGTCCTCTTCCGCAGAAAAAGAAAATGAAAAAGGCGAGAAGGGCGAAAAAGGAGAAAGTGAAGAAAACGATAACGATTAATTTATCAACAATTAGAATTAAGGGAGCTAATGCCGATAAAAGGAGGTTTGATTTTAATATTTCTATTTTGGCAGGTTAATCTAATTTATTGCCAACAGGAGCAAATTAAAGGTAATAATGGTTCCATTTCCGGTAGGATTATCGACGATTCTACCGGAAATCCAATCGAATACGCGAATGTAGCTCTTTTTAAAAATCAAACAAACAATCTTATTTCAGGAACTACAACAAACCGCAAAGGGGTTTTCAAATTTCAAAAATTATCTTACGGCGTATACGGAATTAAGATCACCAACATCGGTTACAGAAATAAAATTATATCGTCTCTCCGGGTTAACTCAAGACATTCAAAATTGGATTTGGGAAATATAGCGCTAAAAGATACGGTATTAAACCTTGAGCAGGTTATGGTTACCTCGCAAAAGTCCTTATTCAACAACTCGCTCGCTAAAAAGACATATAACGTAAGCGAAGATATGATGAATAAATCCGGTTCGGTAAGCGATTTACTTCAAAATATTCCTTCCGTGCAGGTTGATATTGACGGTAATATAAGTCTGCGAGGCTCCTCAAATGTGCTGATAATGTTAAACGGGAAGACTTCTCCTTTATTGAACCGCAGCGCGGCTGCCGTGCTGCAGGAAATTCCCGCAAATACCATCGATAAGATCGAGGTTATTACAAATCCGCCTGCCAGTTATAAACCGAACGGCACGTCCGGAATAATCAACATCGTATTGAAAAAGAACGACGATGCCGGCTTCAACGGTACCTTAAATATAAACGGCGGATTAAACGGGCGCTATAACGGCGGCTTGCATTTAAATTACAATACAGGGCCCTTAAATATTTACGGCGGCTATAATATTAGAAAGGA
>JBJKOY010000115.1:0-9109 GCA_046706945.1 Ignavibacteriaceae bacterium
TTCCCGTCTTCCGTGATCGCAACGCGCGTTTGAGTCGTGGAAGAATTGATTATTATTTCTTTTACCATATATATAAAACTCTTTTAATGAAATAAGATATTTCATTCTATAAAAATTAATTGCATACGTACTCAACCATGAGACGGGAATATGCGGCTTCACGGAAAATCCGGTCCCGTGATATTCCTGCTTGCCGATCTTTATTCCTATTAATAGGAGTAAAAGATTAAAAACCTTATATGACAACAATATTCCTTCCACTGTTGAGCCTATTAAATAAAAGCGTCAAGTAATTAGTAACATTGACTAAAATTGAAAATCCTTCATTAAATTAATTGCCCGGCAATATTATTTTAACGAAAATATCTAGAGAGATTTTACCGGGTTACCGTCCGATATTAAATATTACTTATAATATTATAGACCAAATATTCCTTTGCACGGAAAAACAAACATTATTTTTCTTCCGTTGTTTCGCGCTCTTGTTTGTTATCCTTTAAAACTTCTTTCCTGCTTAAGGAAAATTTGCCGTTCTCTATTTTAACAAGTTTTACGGTAACTTTATCGCCCTCTTTAAAGTAGTCGGTTACTTTATTTACTCTCTTATTGTCTATCTGCGAAATGTGCAGTAAACCTTCTTTACCGGGCAAAATTTCAACGAAGGCGCCGAAATCCATAATTTTTGTAATTACTCCGTCGTATTCTTCGCCGACTTCGGGCGTTGCGGTAAGTCTTTTTATGTAATCCTTGCACTTGGCCGCATTCTCTTTATTCGGCGAAGCAATATTGACCGTTCCGTTATCGTCGATGTTTATATCAACGCCGAACAGTCTTTGCATACCCTGGATTGTTTTACCGCCGGGACCGATAATCAGACCGATCTGGTCGGTATCGACTTTCATGGTAATTAATCTCGGCGCAAACGGCGAGAGCTGCTCTCTCGAACCGGTGATTGCCTGATTCATTATACCCAGGATGTGCTGCCTGCCTTCCTTGGCCTGATTCAGGGCTGTTTCCATAATTTCAAAAGATATACCCTGAATTTTTATATCCATCTGGAAAGCGGTAATACCGTCGGCTGTGCCGGCAACTTTAAAATCCATATCGCCCAAATGATCTTCGTTCCCGAGAATATCCGAAAGAACCGCGAACCGTTCACCTTCTTTTACCAGGCCCATTGCGATCCCGGCAACCGGCTTGCCCAGCGGGACGCCGGCATCCATTAAACCCAAAGATCCGGCGCATACGGTGGCCATAGAGGAGGAACCGTTGGACTCCAGAATATCGGAAATAACCCTGACGGTATAAGGAAATATCTCTTCACCGGGCATTAAAACCTTCAATGCTCTTTCCGCAAGGTTGCCGTGACCGATTTCCCGCCTGCCCACACCGGACATTCTTCCCACTTCGCCTACGCTGAAGGGCGGAAAGTTATAATGCAGCATAAATTTCTTCGAGTACTCGTCGGTTAAACCGTCTATTATCTGCTCGTCGTTTTTTGTTCCGAGGGTTACCGTAGTTAAACTTTGAGTTTCCCCCCTGGTAAACAATGCCGAACCGTGGGTCCGGGGCAGCAGACCGAGTTCGATTGTAATCGGACGAATTTGTTTTGTGTTTCTGCCGTCCAGCCTTATTCCTTCCACCAATATTCTTTCCCTCATCAATTCCTTTTCCAAATCGTGAAGGATTTCGTCTATTACTTTCTCCTGTTCGGGGTATTTTTCCGCTAGAGATTCTTTTACTGAAGCGGCCAGCTCTTTATTCTTCGCGCTTCTCTCTTCCTTGGCAAGAACGGTATAGACTATTTCTTTAAATTTATTATAAGCAAGCTCGTTTATGTCTTTTGTCAGATTTTCATCGACCGCAGCCGGCACAACCTCGCGTTTTGCTTTGGCGCAATCGGCTTGAAGATCAATTTGAAGGCTCACCAGCTTCTTAATTTCTCCCTGCGCAAATTTCAGGGCATTCAGCAGGTCTTTCTCGCTTACTTCTTTGGATTCGCCTTCCACCATCATTATCGAATCTTCGGTTCCGGCAACTACAAGTTCAATGTCGCTGTCTTTTATTTGCTGTATAGTCGGATTAACAATGAATTCGCCGTTTATTCTTCCTACTCTTACTTCCGCCATCGGCCCGGCGAAAGGTATATCGGAAATGGTAAGAGCAGCGGAGGCTCCCACCGCCGCCAGAACATCGGCGTCGTTATCCCCGTCGTGCGAAAATACAAAGGCTATAACCTGAGTCTCGTTCTTAAAATCCTTCGGGAAAAGCGGTCTGATCGGGCGGTCTACCAGCCTTGAACTTAAGATTTCTTTTTCGGTAGGACGTCCTTCTCTCTTTATATATCCGCCCGGAAATTTACCCGCAGCGGAGGTTTTTTCCCTGTACTCAACCTGAAGCGGGAAAAAATCCTGGTCATCTTTTATTTCTTCCGCCGCAACCGCGGTGACCAACACCATGGTATCGGCATATCTAACCATAACAGCCCCGTTTGCCTGCTTAGCGAATCTTCCGGTTTCAATTGAAAATATTTTGCCGCCTATTTCAACTTCTTTTTTTACTAGCATTTATCAACTTCCTTACTTTCTAATATTCAATTCTTTAATGATGGATCTGTATCTCTCTATATTTTTTTGAGCCAAATAATCAAGCAGCCTTCTTCTTTTACCGACCATCATCATTAAGCCTCTTCTGGAATGATGATCTTTTTTATGAACGTTAAAGTGTTCGGTAAGATCGTTTATCCTTTTCGTCAGCAAGGCAATCTGCACCTCGGGTTTGCCGGAATCCTTTTCGGTACTCCCGTATTGTTTGATTATTTCGAGTTTATCTTCTTTGGTCATTTTGTTTTTATCCTTGGTTTTATTATACGATATAACCCCAGAATTAACCGGGATCAATTATTAAATATCAATAACTGCTTGAACTTGATCCTGAACTTGAACTGTTGAAGATCAAGTGCAAGTTCAAGAAATGTAAAAATTTTATATCCATATTAACGCGCCCTTCTGCCGAAAATTTCCAGGCCCGTTTCTTTATCTTTTTTCATCTGTTCGATCAATTCATCCGGGGACGAATATTTTTCTTCGCCTCTTATTCTTTCAACTATATTCACGGTTATGGTTTTACCGTAAATATCCTCGTTAAAATCAATAATATAAACTTCGGTGGTGAGATTACCGTTGTTGTAAAAGGTGGGCCTCTTGCCTATGCTCATTAGACCGTAATATTTATTATTTTCGAACCGAAGCTCAACCGCATATATCCCTATAAGCGGAAGGAGCTTATTTTCGTCGTCCGGTCTGATGTTTGCAGTCGGAAAGCCCAATTGCCTCCCGCGCTGATCCCCCTTTATTACCTCACCGCTGAACGAATAATATTTTCCCAGCAATTTGTTTGCAAGCTTAATATTGCCTTCTTCCAGGGCATTTCGGATTTTGGTGCTGCTGACGGTAACTCCGTCGATCGAAACGGCATCGACGGAAGTTACGGTAAAATCGAATTCCTTTCCCAGGTCTTCAAGGGTAGTTTTATCGCCGCCCCTGCCTTTGCCGAAATGATGATCGTAACCTATTACAACCTCTTTAATCCCTATCCCGTTGATTATATAATTTGTAAAAAACTCTTCCGAATTTAGCTGGGAGAATTCCCGCGTAAATTTAATAACCAGCATATTTTGAATGCCGGACTCTTTAAATATTTCCTTCTTTTCTTCGAGCGAATTCAATAACTTTATATCATTGCCCTTTGAAACAACTTTTCTGGGATGAGGATCAAAGGTTACTACAAAGTTTCTTCCGCCGTAAAGCGCCGTTTTTCTAAGAACTTCCTGAATTATCTTTCTGTGCCCCAAATGAATGCCGTCAAAAGTTCCTATCGTGACAACCGTGTTTTTATCTTTTTTAACCTTAGTTAAACTATCGAATACTTCCATATCAAAATTTCATCCAAACAAAAGTCTATAAATATAAGTTATTTTAGGCAAAAACGAAACTATATTATTGCTTAAACACCTATAATGCATAATAACCGTCATCCTTTTACTGCATTAAAATTTTAACCCGTGAAATAAATTCATCGACCGAGACCGCATTTTCCACGCAATATTCGCCTATTCCCGTGCGTCTTAACGAACTTAACAACCCTCCGCAGCCCAATTTTTTACCGAAATCATCCGCAATTACCCTAATATAGGTACCTTTTGAACATTTTATCTCGAAAAAAATTTCAGGAAGAGCGATTTCTATATCAAATTTTGAAACAAATACTTTCCTGGGTTCTCTTTCTACCGTCTTCCCTTTCCTGGCAAGTTTATAAAGAGATTTTCCGCCCACTTTAACAGCGGAATACATCGGGGGTATTTGATATATTTCCCCCATAAACTCTTCTTTCAGCTTTAGTATATCGTTTACTCTGAGGTTCCCCGTCGGTTTTATCGCCGTAACTTCGGTTTCAAGATCCATCGAAGGGGAGCTCTTGCCCAGGAATATTATCCCTTTGTATGTTTTTTCCTGATCCTGGTAGCGCGTTATTTCCTTTGTTTTTTTCCCGGTGCATACTATTAATAATCCGGATGCCATGGGATCCAGAGTACCGGCATGCCCGACCTTTTTTACGCCGATTGATTTTCTGATATTGTGAATTACTTTAAAAGAAGACCACCCGCACGGTTTGTCGATGAGGATTACTTCTCCGGACTGAAAATCGAGATCCGCAAAATCAACCGTTCCTTTTGTTATCATCCTCGTGAATTTTTTTAATTAAACCTTCTATTTTCTCCACATAATCCAATGTATCGTCTATAAAGAACTTTAATTCCGGGATAAACTTAATGCGTATTCTCGAAGCAAGTTCCGACCGGATATATCCGGAATGACTCCTGATTTTTTCGATTACAAATTCTCTTTTTTCTTTCTCAAAAACCGAAAGGTAAATTTTTGCTATTTTTAAATCCGGGCTTATCTTTACGGATGTTACCGTTACGAACCCGAAAGAAATATCCTGAAATTTATCCTGAAGCTTATATAAAATAATTAAACTGATTTCCTGTTTTATTAAATGCTCAACCCTATCCGTTCTTCTAGACATAGCAACATCTCCATTCAGCCGGTTTAAATAAACGCCATATTGCAGATCCGATCCATAATCAACTCTAAGCCAGCTTTTTCTTTGTTTCCACTATTTTGAACGCTTCAATCGTATCACCGACTTTCAAATCGTTGAAGTTAGCTATATTCATACCGCATTCGTATCCGGCATCAACTTCCCTGACATCGTCCTTAAATCTCTTAAGAGAAGCAATTTCACCTTCATGGATAACGATCCCGTCTCTTATAAGCCTTACCCTGTTGTTCCTGGATATTTTACCGTCCTGGACGTAACATCCCGCAACCGTACCGAACTTGGGAACTTTGAACGTATCTCTTATTTCCAGAGTAGCTACAATTTCTTCGGAAAGCACCGGAGAAAGCAGTCCTTCCAGCGCGGATTTAACCTCGTTGATTGCGTCGTAAATAACGCTGTAAAGCCGTATATCCACGTTCTGGGTTTCCGCCAGTTTCCTTGCATTAAGATTTGGTCTAACGTGGAAGCCTATTATAATCGCATCGGATGCCGATGCAAGCAAAACATCGCTCTCGGAGATACCGCCCACGCCTTTATGAATGACGCGTACGATTACTTCTTCGTTGGAAAGCTTCATCAACGAATCAGATAATGCCTCCACCGATCCGTCCACGTCGCCTTTGACGATGAGCGGGAGTTCTTTTACTCCGCCGATGCTTATTTGCTTTGCAATTTCATCAAGCGTAATATGATGCACCTGTTTCTGATCCTGTTCTCTCTTTAGCTGCTGCCGCTTGATGCTTATTTCGCGCGCATACCTTTCGGATTCCACAACCACAAATGTATCCCCCGCCTGGGGCGCGCCTTCGAATCCAAGCACCAGAACCGGTGTGGACGGCGGTGCGTCATACAACTTGTTGCTTCTTTCGTCGAACATGGCTCTTACTTTACCCTGATAAATACCCGCGATAAACGGATCGCCGATGTTTAATGTTCCCTTTTGCACAAGAATTGTTCCTGTAATACCTCTTCCCTTATCAAGTTCCGATTCAACTACAACCCCCCTGGCCATCCTGTCGGGATTTGCTTTTAAGTCGAGTATTTCGGCTTCAAGCAATATTTTTTCGAGAAGGGAATCTATATTCAACCCTGACTTGGCGGATATTTCGACGCACTGGTATTTCCCGCCCCAGTCTTCGACAAGTATATTCCTTTCGGCAAGCTGCTGTTTGATTTTTTCGGAATTCGCACCGGGCTTGTCTATTTTATTTATTGCAATAACAATAGGAACGTTTGCGGCCTGCGCATGATTTATGGCTTCAACGGTCTGCGGCATTACCGCGTCGTCCGCGGCCACCACAAGAACCACTATATCGGTCAGCTGCGCGCCGCGCGCCCTCATAGCGGTAAATGCTTCATGGCCCGGGGTATCGAGAAACGATATATATTTCCCGTTGCCTACGTCTACCTTGTATGCGCCTATGTGCTGAGTTATGCCGCCGGATTCGCCGGCAACAACGTTAGTGTTCCGGATATAATCTAGAAGGGATGTTTTCCCGTGATCGACATGTCCCATAATCGTAACGACAGGCGACCTTGACTTCAATGTTTCGGGGTCGTCCGGCGTATCTTCCAAAGCCTCGTCGGTATATTCTTTCTGGAATTCCACTTCGAATCCGAATTCGTCGGCCACGAGGGTAATCGTTTCTACGTCAAGCCTCTGGTTTATGGAAACCATGAGTCCCAGCTCTATGCATTTGGATATGACCTCGCCTACCGGTACATTCATTAGGTTGGCCAATTCGTTTACTGCGATAAACTCGGTTACTGTAATTTTACTCTGCTCTTTTGCTTTTTCTTCCTGAATTCTTTCCTGCTCCGCTTCTCTTTCTTTTCTTTTTTTCTTCCTGTAGCTGGAGCGTCCGGAAATTACCGAATCGTCCATGCTCAACAGCGTTTTCCGGATAGCTTCCTTAACTTCCTTCTGATCGATTTCAAATTTTTTAATACGTTTCTTTTTCTTTAACGGAACTTGTTCCTCGGTGGACGTTTCCTGCGTTTTCTTTTTTGCTTTTGGTTTCTTTTTCTTTTTAACCGGCTTCGCTTTATCGCGGGATTCTTCCTTAAATTCCGATTCCTTCCCTTCCTGCTTTTCTTTTTTCTCTTCAAGATCGATTTTCCCGACTACTTTCAGACCCTTTTTTCGTCCTGCTTCAAGATCCTTGGGTGAAATAAACGGCCTAAGCTCTTCTTTTGCTTCTTCGGTACCTTTAATTTCAGCAGTTATTTCCTTTGCCTCGGCCTCTTCCGTTCCCGCGGTTTCCGCAGCCCCGGACTGTCCTTCTGCAGCCGCTTCGGCAATCTCTTCCGCGTTTTGTTTTTCTTCACCGGCTTCGGCCATTGCCGTTTCCTGCTCAGTTGAAGGGACAAAAGCTTCTTCAGCGGACGTTTCCTGCTTAACCGGTTCCTCAACCGGCTTTTCTTTTTCCCCGGTTTTAGCCGCTTTTTCTTCCTCTACCTTCTCGCTTCTCTTTTTATTGAACTCGGCTATCTTTTTATAATGTTTTTCCGCTTTTTCAATGTCTTTCTTAAAATGATCGTTAATATCGTTGATCATTTCTTCGGTAAGAATCGACATATGCGATTTAACTTCATGGCCTTTTTTCTGTAAAAACTCCACGAGATTCTCGGCAGATAAATTATATTCCGACGCTAATTTATATACTCTGAGTTTTTTAGATTTCGTTTCGGACATAGTTTCCTTACCTTAATTTGGACTAATCTTCTTCTTCAAATTGGGATTTAATAATTTCTATAATCTCGTTTATCTTTTCATCGTCGAGAGCTTCAATTTCCTTCAGTTTTTCCGGACCTGCCTTCAGCACTTCCAAGGCGGTATCATATCTGTGATTTATAAGGAGATCGTAAATATCAGCCCCGAGCTCTTCTTTAAGATCAATAAGCTCAATATCTTCTTCGTACTCCTCGAACGGTTTTTCTTCTCTCAGAATTTCAATTTCATATCCTGTAAGCTTCATTGCCAGCCTTATATTAACGCCGTTTCTGCCGACAATCAGGGAAACCTGATCGCTGTCAGCGGTAACAACCGCTTTTTTAGCGCTCTCCTCCAATTCTATCTTTTTCAATTTTGCCGGTGCAAGCGACCGTTGAATGAAAACCGCCGGGTCTTCCGAATAATTAATAACGTCTATGTTCTCGTTGTTTAATTCTCTGACTATCGCATGTATCCTAACGCCCTTCATGCCTACGCAGGCGCCTACCGCATCTATTCTTGTATCCTGAGATTCGACCGCAACCTTGGCCCTTTCGCCGGGCTCCCTGGCAATCGCCCTTATGTCGATAATACCGTCGTATATCTCCGGTATTTCAATTTCGAACAATCTCCTTAAAAAGGTATTATCCGAACGGGAGATTATAATAAGCGGACCGCTGTTTGTTTTCTTTACTTCTTTAACTATTGCCCTTATCGTTTCTCCCTTCTTGTATTTCTCATACGGTATCTGTTCATGACGCGGCAGGAGCAGCTCATTTTTATTATGATTTACCAGTATATCGTTTTTTCTGATCTGGTAAATATCTCCCACTACTATTTCACCCAAAAGATCTTTGTACTCGTTAAAAACAAGATCCTTTTCTATTTCGCGAATTTTCTGATTCAATCCCTGTTTCGCCAAGGTGATCAATCTTCTTCCGAACGAAGCCAGTTCAAGTTTCTCAACGAATTCATCACCGACTTCCAGCTCGTCTTCGTTTCCCTTTCTGTTCACTTCCTCTATACCTACCTGCAGATTGGGATTCTCTACTACATCAACTATTTCTCTTTCCAAAAATATTTCGATATCACCCCTGTCCATATTAACCACTACATCGTAATTTGCTTCGTCTCCGTATCTTTTACGTACAAGCATTCCGAAAATTTCTTCAATTATGCCGGCTAATACATCTTTGTCAACTCCTTTTTCCCGGACCATCTGGGCAAAGGATTCAACGATATCTGAGTTCATTTCTTGCTTCCTCCGTTAAG
>JBJKOY010000116.1:0-1557 GCA_046706945.1 Ignavibacteriaceae bacterium
TCCGGAGTGTCGACCGCCAGGGTTTCGAATTCGGTAGTTACGATTTTTATTTTCATGCCGTTTTCCAGCATCCTGAGCTGCTCGAGTTTTTCTATCTGCTCAAGATCTGTCGGCTTCATGCCGGTAAATTTCAGGAGAGATTCTTTCCTGTAGACATAGAGTCCTATATGCTTGTATATCTCAGCCTTTTGTATTCTGTCGAAGTTTGTTTTCGCTTCTCTCACGTAGGGAATCGGCGAGCGGGAAAAATAAAGCGCGAAATTATTATAATCGAAGACGACTTTTACGACCGACGGAGATCTAAGGTCGCGTACATTATCTATCCTTTTGGCCAGCGTGGATACATTTACATTTAAATCGAACAGAAGCGGCTCGATGGCCTGGTCTATCATCTCACCGTTTATGAAAGGTTCGTCGCCCTGTATATTTACTATTATCCTCGCCTGATCAAGGTCTTTGGCTACGAATGCGATCCTGTCGGATCCCGTCGCTATATTTTTTGGGGTTACCACAACCTTGGCTCCGAATCCCCTTGCAATCTGCGCCACTTTGTCATCGTCTACGGCAATTATTACTTCGTTTAATATTTTTGAATTGAGCGAGCTCTCGTAGGTATGCTGTATCATCGGTTTGCCGCCGATGTCCGCCAGCGGTTTTCCCAGCAGTCTGGTGGAAGCGAAACGGGCGGGAATTATGCCAATAATCATTTAACAATTAAAAATGAAAAATTAAAAATTAAATTGTGATTTATTCTCCGGTACTGTCTATTCAATATAATCTTCGTTCGAATTTGAATGAAATCTGCTTTTGCAAATATTAAAAGCAGCTCCGATTAGTTTATGGTTCAACACCGCCTGCCACAGGCAAGTTCGCTCATGGTTCAACCCTGCCTGCCGCAGGCAAATTCGCTCAGGATTCGCCGCCGATAACTTTCGGGACCCTGAAAAATTCATCATCGCTGTCCGGAGCGTTTTTCAAAGCTTCCTTCCTGTCGACCGAAGGCTCGACCGCATCCTCCCTGAATACGCTCCCGCTTTCGACCGGGTGAGACAAAGGTTTTACGTTTTCCGTATCCAGCTCGTTCAATTTTTCTACGTAGCTTAAAATCTCATTAAGCTGCTCCGTGAAGCTTTCAAGCTCCTCGTCGCCGAATTTTAACCTTGCCAGTTCGGCAATATGCTCAACGTCTTTTCTTGTAACCGGCATGTTAACTGCCTTTCTTTAAATTTCTAATTATTATATTTCTTACTTTCTCCATTAATTCCATTTCGTCTTTCTTCGAAACGATATTCCCCGTTTCCACGGGCTCTCCGTAATGAATATGGATGGTGCCTTTTTTTAATTTAAATTTTCCTTTCGGCAGTATTTTTTCCGTCCCGCTCAAAGAGACGGGCACGATGGGATGGCCTGCTTTTGAAGCTAAATAAAACGCTCCTCTTTTAAAAGGCTGAACCTCGCCTGTTTTGCTTCTCGTACCCTCGGGAAATAACAGAACGGAACGGCCTTTTTCTGACATCATTTTTTTAGCCTGCTCTATGCTCTTTCTCGCGCTGTCGG
>JBJKOY010000117.1:0-15604 GCA_046706945.1 Ignavibacteriaceae bacterium
TGTGGGATCTTGACAGGGAGTTTATAACGGGCGGTTTCAGCGGTTTAAGAAAAGCCACTCTCAGGGAAATACTCGACATACTTCAGAAGACTTACTGCGAAAAGATAGGCGTCGAATATATGCATATTCAGAATCCGGCAGAAAAGATTTGGCTTCAGAGCAAGATGGAACCTGTTAAGAACGTGCCGGATTTTCCGCAGGAAATCAAAACCACGATCTTAAAAAAATTAATCGTTGCCGAGACTTTCGAACATTTCATACATACCAAATTTATCGGGCACAAGAGGTTCTCTTTGGAAGGCTCGGAAACCCTTATACCGGTACTGGATTACCTTCTCAACCTCGCGAGCGATGCGGGCATTCTTGAGGTTGTTCTCGGCATGGCGCACAGAGGGCGCCTGAACGTTCTCGCAAATATCATAGGCAAATCATACGAATCCATATTCTCCGAATTCGAAGATATTCAGGATCCCGAATCAATCGGCGGATCGGGAGACGTTAAGTACCATCTTGGCGCAACCGGCAGATACAAAACGAACAACGGGAAGAGTATTAACGTGTCTGTAGCTTCGAACCCGAGCCATCTCGAATGGGTTAATCCGGTTGTCGAAGGAATAACGCGGGCAAAGCAGACACGAATGGGAGATAATAAGGAATATAAAAAATTCATGCCGGTTTTAATTCACGGCGACGCCGCTTTTTCCGGCCAGGGTATCGTGACCGAAACTCTCAATCTGTCGCAGTTAAGCGGCTACAGAACTGGAGGTACCATTCACATAATCATCAACAACCAGATAGGCTTTACTACAACGCCGGAAGACGCAAGATCTTCGGTATACGCAACCGACGTGGCGAAAATGATCCAGGCACCTATTTTCCACGTTAACGGCGAAGATCCTGAAGCCGCATTGTGGGTGGTTAAACTGGCTTTCGAGTACAAGCAAATATTTAAAAAAGATATTGTAATAGATATGTTCGGCTACAGAAGGCACGGTCATAACGAAGGGGACGAGCCGGGCTTTACCCAGCCGCTGTTATACGAAAAGATAAAAAATCACCCTTCGGTAAGGGAAATTTATTCCCAGTTCCTTTTAATGCGCGAATCATTAACCGCCGAAGAGATCGACAGGATGAACGATGAAATTTACGATTTGCTGAGCGAAGCGTTCGACAAAATTAAAAGGAAAAATACGGAATTCAACACTGACGCGCCTTTGGCGGTTTCAAAAGAAAAAATGGCTTCGGTTACGCCCGATAAAAATACTAACCTGACGGAAGGACAATTAGAAACCATTGTGAAAGGCATTGCAAATCTTCCCAAGGACTTTGCGGTTCATCCGAAGCTCAGAAAATTTCTCGACCAAAGGCTTAAGCTCCTGGAAGACTCAGAGGATTCGGACGCGGATTGGGCATTCGGCGAAACTCTTGCGTTCGGAGGACTGCTGCTGGACGGCACTCCCGTCAGATTAAGCGGCCAGGACAGCGTTAGAGGGACCTTCTCGCAGAGACATCTAGCGCTGACCGATAATAAAACCGGACTGGACTATATCCCTCTTAACCATATGATTTCAAAGCAGGCAAAAATAGAGGCATTGGACAGCTTACTGTCGGAAGCGGCCGTGCTGGGTTTCGAATACGGCTACAGTACGGCGGATCCTCTTGCATTGGTGATTTGGGAAGCTCAATTCGGTGATTTTGCCAACGGCGCCCAGGTTATTATCGATAATTTCATTGTAGCCTCTTACGAGAAGTGGAAACTGCCCAACAGTCTTGTTATGCTTCTCCCCCACGGATACGAAGGCCAGGGGCCCGAGCATTCAAGTGCAAGACTGGAAAGATTCTTAACCCTATGCGCTCAGGACAATATTCAAATATGCAACCTTACCACACCGGCGCAGTATTTCCACGTTTTAAGAAGACAGGTAAAACAGAATTTAATGAAGCCTCTTATTATCTTTACCCCGAAGAGTCTTCTGCGCCACCCGGACGCAAAATCTCGCAGAGAAGAGTTCCTGAACGGACAATTCTCGGAAGTAATCGACGATTTATCCGTAAAAAATCCGGATAAAATTAAGAAGATAATCCTCTCGACGGGCAAGGTTTATTACGACTTGTCTAAATACAGAGTGTCTAAGAACATCGACGACACTGCGCTGGTCAGGATAGAACAAATCTATCCCTTTAAATCGGAAAAGATTAAAAATATTTTAAGCTCATATAAGAACGCGGCAAACGTAGTATGGGTTCAGGAAGAACCGCAAAATATGGGAGCGTGGAATTTTCTCGCTCCGAGGCTCGGCGAACTGCTGGGCAGAGACCGGAAGCTGACATATTCAGGAAGGCCGGAAAGCGCAAGCCCTGCTTTCGGGTCGGCTAAAATTTCAGGACAGCATCAGAAAGCTTTGGTCGAGAACGCATTCAATTTATAAAAATTAATCGGAGAGTAAAATGATTATAACATCTTTTATTCTCGGACTTTGCGGCGCGCTTTTATTTCTTCTTGCGTTATTAACCGCAAAATCATATTCCGATATTCAGATTCTGGGTCTGTCTTTCGGATTGTTTTTAATATTTTTTTCGGTAATGGTTTATAATTCCCGCCCGGACGCATCGCACAAAGCTCAATAAAAAAATTCTCTTTTCCCGGTTTTGATCGATTGCAAAATTTCAAGATTGAAAGATTACAAGATTGAGTTTTTTGTTCATGCCGGTATTAGGAAATTTTTAAATACCGAGCGGAAATTCTGTTTAACTTGTGATTTTTCATTTTTAGATAAATCATTCGGCGTATTGCAACAAAAACTTTTTTAATTTATTTTAAAGGCAAGAGCGGATCTTATATCTCTAATCGCCTAATCCGGAAATTTTTCGAATAATTTATATACCGGTAACTTAAAATCCTAAAGCGGATGATCGGTTATTTTAATATTTATTAATGATTAGACAATTTGCTGCTATTAAGAGCGATTATTAAAACTAATGACCGGATGGTAATATGAAAGTAGATACTGCTATAAGAGCTATAATGGAAGGTACTTCTTCGGCAACCGGGCGCGATTTCTTTAACGATTTGGTAAAAAAATTATGCGAAATTCTGAAAACAAAAGGCGCGTGGGTTACTGAATACTTCGAAGAAACCCGTTACCTGAGCGCCCTGTCATTTTGGTACGGCGACAGATGGATCGAGGGTTTGGCATACAAGATAGACGGGACCCCGTGCAAGGATGTCATAGATAAATCCCGGTTTGTTCATATCAAGGACAATGTGCCCGAATACTTTCCCGATGCCCCGAAATTAGGAATAAATGTCATCAGCTACATGGGCGCTCCGTTGCTGAACGTTGACAGGAAAACACTCGGGCTCCTGGGCGTAGTGGATGATAAACCCATGCCCGAAGACCAGAATAATGAAGCTATATTCCGTATTTTCGCCGCTAGAGCCGCCGCAGAACTCCAAAGACTCAACGCGGAGAAACAGCTTCAAGAGAAGCAGCAAAAACTTCATAGGCTGGTCAGCAGTGCAATGGACGGTATTATTGAACTGGACAACAAGTTTCTGATTACAATGATGAACCCGGCGGCGTTAAAATTATTCAAATGCAAGCGGGAAGAAGTGGCCGGCGTTGGATTTACGGATCTCCTTTCTAAAAAAGGGAAAATCATTTTTGAAAATTCGGTTAAGACATTGGACAATATGCCAAAAGGCGAAAAATACATATGGATTACCGACAGCTTAAATATCAGCTGCAGGAACGGGATCAGCTTTCCTTCCGAAGCTACCGTTTCCCAATATGAAATGAACGGCGAAAAATTTTTTACCGTAATACTGCGCAACATTAATGATAAGCTTGAAGCGGAGGAGAAAATACACTCTCTTGAATCCGAAGCCGAATACTTGAAAGAAGAACTAAGTCTTATAAATAATTACGGCGATATTATAGGCCAGAGCAGGCCGGTAATGAATTTGCTCCATGAAATAGATCTTGTAGCAAAGACGGACTGCACGGTTTTGATTTCTGGTGAAACAGGAACAGGCAAGGAATTGGTTGCACGGGCAATACATTCTGCAAGCAGCAGAAAAGATAAACAGCTTATCAAGGTAAATTGCTCCGCGATACCCTCCTCTCTTATCGAAAGCGAATTTTTCGGACACGTGCCCGGAGCCTTTACTGGCGCTACTAAGAAGAGGATGGGCAGGTTTGAGATGGCAGATAAAGGAACGATTTTTCTCGATGAAATAGGAGACTTGCAGCTTGATCTGCAGTCCAAACTATTAAGGGTGCTTCAAGAAGGAGAGTTTGAGCCCGTAGGAAGTTCGGAGACCAGGAAAGTAAACGTAAGGGTTATCGCCGCAACAAACCGTAATCTTGAAGAAGAAATAGAGACGGGCAGGTTCAGACAGGATTTATTTTACAGGTTGAACGTTTATCCCATTACGGTTCCTCCTTTGCGAGAAAGAGGCGGCGATATAATAAAACTAGCTAATGAATTTGTAAAAAGATCCGCGGCAGTGCTAGGAGTGGAAAAACCGGTATTGTCCGAGCACGCAGTTAAAAGATTATTATCCTATAATTGGCCCGGAAACGTGCGGGAGCTTCAGAATGTAATCGAACGCGCCGTTATTACTTCAAAAGGCGGCACGCTAAATATAAATAGTCTATCCGCCGTAGATAGCGATGATTTAATAGATGAAAAAATCAACGGCTCAAATGAAAAGATACTGTCGCAGAAAGAACTGAATAAGTTGGAAAAGGAAAATATTCTTCGTGCGTTAAACAAGACCAACTGGAAAATTTCCGGAAGCTACGGGGCGGCAAAGTTACTGGGATTGCCGTCTACCACCCTGAATTCAAGAATTAAATCGCTCGGAATTAAAAAATAACCCGGCTCCTTTTGCGGCTTATATATAATTTCCCTGCGGCTCGAAAGAGTTCCTCAACAACCCTATATTAATCCTCCCGTATTATATTCTTTTGTTGAATTAGTTTGCCCATTTTTTACGACATATCGCCATTTACGAATTTTCGTCTACCTTAAACATATCTTTTAGTCAGAAAATCACTCGGGATCAATCAATTTACTCTGCTTTAACTATGGCATGATGTATGCATTTTATTTTACAAACATCTACGGTCATTAATCTCTCGAATGAAAAAGGAAAAATTTTTAAACGGAATAGATGTCGAAAGACTGTTTGAGATAATGAATATTTTAAAGAAACATCCGGAACTTGCAAAGTTCCGTTTTCGCGCCCAAAATACTTGGATGAACAGTTGGCACAGCCGTTCAATTGTAAAAGGATTCTACGGCGCGGGGAAGGAGGATGTTTCCCGAAATTTCCCTTTTATATTCGACAATGATCAGCCGTTGATTCTGACGGGTGATAACAAAGGTCCGAACCCGCTGGAATATATCCTGAATGCATTAGCCGGATGCATGACCAATTCGATAATTCTTCAGGCAGTTATTAAGGGGATACACGTTGAAGAAATCGAATCGGAAATAGAAGGAAGTTTTGATTTGAGAAATTTCTTGGGAATGCGGAATGATAATAAAGTTCCTTTCGAGGGCATAAGAATAAAGATAAGGATCAAAGGCAGTAAAATTTCCGCGGATGAGAAAATAATCTTATCCGAATTAGGAAAAGAATCGTCGCCGGTTTATAAAATAATCACCGATGCATTCCCGGTTGCAGTTTCAATTGAGAAATGCCCGTATGACGATTAAGTAATTAAACCGAATATTTTAATCATAAATATAAAAAAGAGATACTTTGACTAGACTAAAACCTGATTTAATAATATCCGTAGAAAGAGATCCCGAATTTATTGCCGGGCAGCTTCGTAAACCCAGCGGTGAATTTGCAAAAAAAATAGGATTCCAAATGAATAAATTCAACAAATCGCTTTATGATTTTGTCTTCGATTTGATGGAATTAAAGGAATTCGAAAATATACTTGAGATCGGTTTCGGCAACGGAATGCATTTTGGAGAGCTATTTTCACGCGCGAAAAATTTAGTAATAAAAGGGATAGAATATTCACCCGAAATGCTGCGAGAGGGAAATCTCAACAATCGATCATTAATTTCAGAAGGAAAGCTGGAACTGTATTCCGGCAGCAGCGATGAGCTTCCTTTCGCCGACAATTATTTCGATAAGGTCTTCTGCAATATGGTTATATATTTCTGGCAGCAGCCGGAAAAACATCTGTCGGAAATTCGGAGAGTCTTAAAGCCCGGCGGTAAATTTTATGCCGGTTTAAGAACAAAAGAAAGCACGTTGACATTCTCATTTGCTAAATACGGCTTCGTTTTTTACGAGCCCGGCGAATGGAATTCGATTTTGGATGAAAGCGGCTTCGCTTTTACAGGCAAATTTAGGAAACTTGAAAAGCCCGTAAGATATAACGGACAAGATATCAGACTTGAATCAATCTGCTATGTGGGCAGGAAAAAGACTTAATCTTTTTATCAACGGCATAAATAGCGGCAGGCAGTGCCGGTTCATTCGATGTCCGTAGACCCGAACCCGAGCGATACGGAAAAAGGAATATCGTTCACTTATTGCAGTTCAATATAAAATCAGTGCGGATGATTTTATAAGTCTTTCGAGATAATTAATAAAATAATACCTAACAAATTAAATGGAGGCAGCTCATGAAAAGAGTTATATTCTTCCTGTACGGAATAATATGCTACTTTATATTTTTCGTAACATTCCTATATGCAATCGGTTTTGTTATAAACATGATTATTCCGAAATCAATCGACATCGGGTACCAAGGAGGTACGAAATATGTGTGGCTTGTAAATATTTTTCTGCTTTCGTTATTTGCAATCCAGCACAGCGTTATGGCGAGACAGGGATTCAAGAAGGTATGGACAAAAGTTATTCCCAAACCAATTGAAAGAAGTACATACGTTTTGTTCTCAAGTTTCGCTCTTATCTTGCTGTTTTATTTTTGGAGGCCGATTCCGGCAGTTGTCTGGAATGCAGAGGGTACGGTACCGGGTACTATGCTGACCGCATTGTATTTCTTCGGCTGGTTTGTCGTATTATTCGGAACTTTTCTTATAAATCATTTCCATTTATTCGGCCTGCAGCAAGTTTATTTTAATTTGAGGAACCGTAAACAGCCGTCGCCGAAATTCGTAAAACCATTGTTTTACAAAATTGTCAGGCATCCTTTAATGCTCGGTTTCATTATTGCATTCTGGGCCTCTCCGAAAATGACGATCGGACATCTTCTCTTCGCTTTCGCTACAACGGGCTATATACTTGTTGCGGTACAATTGGAAGAACGTGATATGGTAAAATTCCACGGGGAAGATTACAAAAGATACCAGCAGGAAGTTTCGCAGATCATCCCGCTGCCGCCGCATAAGGTAATTCCGAAAAGCGCTGCGGAGCATAATTAATATTATCAATAAATTAAAGAAAGGATAAAAAAATGCTTTTTCACATAACATACAAAGTGACACCGGAAAAACGCAATACGGCACAGGGGCGGTTCAAAGAAACTGGCGGGCTTCCGCCGAAGGGAGTCGCGTTGAAAGGAAGATGGCACAGCATCGACGGTAATAGGGGCTTTGTTTTAGCGGAAACTTCGGATATTGAAGCATTCGGCAAGTGGATGCAGGATTGGTCGGATACTCTCGTTTTTGAGTCCACCGCGGTATTGACGGACGAAGAAGTCGCAAAAGTGATCGGATAACTTATTTATTAGGCGCATTCTTATCCGTCAAGTTCTAAAATTTGCTTACACTTCGGATTGTCTACACCCACCTCATTGTCCCCTCCCGGGAGGGGACAATGAGGTGGGTGTAGACAATCCGAAGTGTAAGCAAATTTTAGAACTTGACGGATAAGAATGCGCCTAATAAATAAGTTATCCGATCACTTTTGCGACTTCTTCGTCCGTCAATACCGCGGTGGACTCAAAAACGAGAGTATCCGACCAATCCTGCATCCACTTGCCGAATGCTTCAATATCCGAAGTTTCCGCTAAAACAAAGCCCCTATTACCGTCGATGCTGTGCCATCTTCCTTTCAACGCGACTCCCTTCGGCGGAAGCCCGCCAGTTTCTTTGAACCGCCCCTGTGCCGTATTGCGTTTTTCCGGTGTCACTTTGTATGTTATGTGAAAAAGCATTTTTTTATCCTTTCTTTAATTTATTGATAATATTAATTATGCTCCGCAGCGCTTTTCGGAATTACCTTATGCGGCGGCAGCGGGATGATCTGCGAAACTTCCTGCTGGTATCTTTTGTAATCTTCCCCGTGGAATTTTACCATATCACGTTCTTCCAATTGTACCGCAACAAGTATATAGCCCGTTGTAGCGAAAGCGAAGAGAAGATGTCCGATCGTCATTTTCGGAGAGGCCCAGAATGCAATAATGAAACCGAGCATTAAAGGATGCCTGACAATTTTGTAAAACAATGGTTTTACGAATTTCGGCGACGGCTGTTTACGGTTCCTCAAATTAAAATAAACTTGCTGCAGGCCGAATAAATGGAAATGATTTATAAGAAAAGTTCCGAATAATACGACAAACCAGCCGAAGAAATACAATGCGGTCAGCATAGTACCCGGTACCGTACCCTCTGCATTCCAGACAACTGCCGGAATCGGCCTCCAAAAATAAAACAGCAAGATAAGAGCGAAACTTGAGAACAAAACGTATGTACTTCTTTCAATTGGTTTGGGAATAACTTTTGTCCATACCTTCTTGAATCCCTGTCTCGCCATAACGCTGTGCTGGATTGCAAATAACGAAAGCAGAAAAATATTTACAAGCCACACATATTTCGTACCTCCTTGGTACCCGATGTCGATTGATTTCGGAATAATCATGTTTATAACAAAACCGATTGCATATAGGAATGTTACGAAAAATATAAAGTAGCATATTATTCCGTACAGGAAGAATATAACTCTTTTCATGAGCTGCCTCCATTTAATTTGTTAGGTATTATTTTATTAATTATCTCGAAAGACTTATAAAATCATCCGCACTGATTTTATATTGAACTGCAATAAGTGAACGATATTCCTTTTTCCGTATCGCTCGGGTTCGGGTCTACGGACATCGAATGAACCGGCACTGCCTGCCGCTATTTATGCCGTTGATAAAAAGATTAAGTCTTTTTCCTGCCCACATAGCAGATTGATTCAAGTCTGATATCTTGTCCGTTATATCTTACGGGCTTTTCAAGTTTCCTAAATTTGCCTGTAAAAGCGAAGCCGCTTTCATCCAAAATCGAATTCCATTCGCCGGGCTCGTAAAAAACGAAGCCGTATTTAGCAAATGAGAATGTCAACGTGCTTTCTTTTGTTCTTAAACCGGCATAAAATTTACCGCCGGGCTTTAAGACTCTCCGAATTTCCGACAGATGTTTTTCCGGCTGCTGCCAGAAATATATAACCATATTGCAGAAGACCTTATCGAAATAATTGTCGGCGAAAGGAAGCTCATCGCTGCTGCCGGAATACAGTTCCAGCTTTCCTTCTGAAATTAATGATCGATTGTTGAGATTTCCCTCTCGCAGCATTTCGGGTGAATATTCTATCCCTTTTATTACTAAATTTTTCGCGCGTGAAAATAGCTCTCCAAAATGCATTCCGTTGCCGAAACCGATCTCAAGTATATTTTCGAATTCCTTTAATTCCATCAAATCGAAGACAAAATCATAAAGCGATTTGTTGAATTTATTCATTTGGAATCCTATTTTTTTTGCAAATTCACCGCTGGGTTTACGAAGCTGCCCGGCAATAAATTCGGGATCTCTTTCTACGGATATTATTAAATCAGGTTTTAGTCTAGTCAAAGTATCTCTTTTTTATATTTATGATTAAAATATTCGGTTTAATTACTTAATCGTCATACGGGCATTTCTCAATTGAAACTGCAACCGGGAATGCATCGGTGATTATTTTATAAACCGGCGACGATTCTTTTCCTAATTCGGATAAGATTATTTTCTCATCCGCGGAAATTTTACTGCCTTTGATCCTTATCTTTATTCTTATGCCCTCGAAAGGAACTTTATTATCATTCCGCATTCCCAAGAAATTTCTCAAATCAAAACTTCCTTCTATTTCCGATTCGATTTCTTCAACGTGTATCCCCTTAATAACTGCCTGAAGAATTATCGAATTGGTCATGCATCCGGCTAATGCATTCAGGATATATTCCAGCGGGTTCGGACCTTTGTTATCACCCGTCAGAATCAACGGCTGATCATTGTCGAATATAAAAGGGAAATTTCGGGAAACATCCTCCTTCCCCGCGCCGTAGAATCCTTTTACAATTGAACGGCTGTGCCAACTGTTCATCCAAGTATTTTGGGCGCGAAAACGGAACTTTGCAAGTTCCGGATGTTTCTTTAAAATATTCATTATCTCAAACAGTCTTTCGACATCTATTCCGTTTAAAAATTTTTCCTTTTTCATTCGAGAGATTAATGACCGTAGATGTTTGTAAAATAAAATGCATACATCATGCCATAGTTAAAGCAGAGTAAATTGATTGATCCCGAGTGATTTTCTGACTAAAAGATATGTTTAAGGTAGACGAAAATTCGTAAATGGCGATATGTCGTAAAAAATGGGCAAACTAATTCAACAAAAGAATATAATACGGGAGGATTAATATAGGGTTGTTGAGGAACTCTTTCGAGCCGCAGGGAAATTATATATAAGCCGCAAAAGGAGCCGGGTTATTTTTTAATTCCGAGCGATTTAATTCTTGAATTCAGGGTGGTAGACGGCAATCCCAGTAACTTTGCCGCCCCGTAGCTTCCGGAAATTTTCCAGTTGGTCTTGTTTAACGCACGAAGAATATTTTCCTTTTCCAACTTATTCAGTTCTTTCTGCGACAGTATCTTTTCATTTGAGCCGTTGATTTTTTCATCTATTAAATCATCGCTATCTACGGCGGATAGACTATTTATATTTAGCGTGCCGCCTTTTGAAGTAATAACGGCGCGTTCGATTACATTCTGAAGCTCCCGCACGTTTCCGGGCCAATTATAGGATAATAATCTTTTAACTGCGTGCTCGGACAATACCGGTTTTTCCACTCCTAGCACTGCCGCGGATCTTTTTACAAATTCATTAGCTAGTTTTATTATATCGCCGCCTCTTTCTCGCAAAGGAGGAACCGTAATGGGATAAACGTTCAACCTGTAAAATAAATCCTGTCTGAACCTGCCCGTCTCTATTTCTTCTTCAAGATTACGGTTTGTTGCGGCGATAACCCTTACGTTTACTTTCCTGGTCTCCGAACTTCCTACGGGCTCAAACTCTCCTTCTTGAAGCACCCTTAATAGTTTGGACTGCAGATCAAGCTGCAAGTCTCCTATTTCATCGAGAAAAATCGTTCCTTTATCTGCCATCTCAAACCTGCCCATCCTCTTCTTAGTAGCGCCAGTAAAGGCTCCGGGCACGTGTCCGAAAAATTCGCTTTCGATAAGAGAGGAGGGTATCGCGGAGCAATTTACCTTGATAAGCTGTTTATCTTTTCTGCTGCTTGCAGAATGTATTGCCCGTGCAACCAATTCCTTGCCTGTTCCTGTTTCACCAGAAATCAAAACCGTGCAGTCCGTCTTTGCTACAAGATCTATTTCATGGAGCAAATTCATTACCGGCCTGCTCTGGCCTATAATATCGCCGTAATTATTTATAAGACTTAGTTCTTCT
The DNA here is from genome assembly GCA_046706945.1 of Ignavibacteriaceae bacterium. Classification (GTDB taxonomy): domain Bacteria; phylum Bacteroidota; class Ignavibacteria; order Ignavibacteriales; family Ignavibacteriaceae; genus FEN-1297. The sequence goes on from JBJKOY010000117.1 coordinate 11,705, forward strand.
TTCAAGTATTCGGCTTCGGATTCAAGAGAGTGTATTTTCTCCTCCGCTTCAAGCTTATCATTAATGTTGCGCAGTATTACGGTAAAAAATTTTTCGCCGTTCATTTCATATTGGGAAACGGTAGCTTCGGAAGGAAAGCTGATCCCGTTCCTGCAGCTGATATTTAAGCTGTCGGTAATCCATATGTATTTTTCGCCTTTTGGCATATTGTCCAATGTCTTAACCGAATTTTCAAAAATGATTTTCCCTTTTTTAGAAAGGAGATCCGTAAATCCAACGCCGGCCACTTCTTCCCGCTTGCATTTGAATAATTTTAACGCCGCCGGGTTCATCATTGTAATCAGAAACTTGTTGTCCAGTTCAATAATACCGTCCATTGCACTGCTGACCAGCCTATGAAGTTTTTGCTGCTTCTCTTGAAGCTGTTTCTCCGCGTTGAGTCTTTGGAGTTCTGCGGCGGCTCTAGCGGCGAAAATACGGAATATAGCTTCATTATTCTGGTCTTCGGGCATGGGTTTATCATCCACTACGCCCAGGAGCCCGAGTGTTTTCCTGTCAACGTTCAGCAACGGAGCGCCCATGTAGCTGATGACATTTATTCCTAATTTCGGGGCATCGGGAAAGTATTCGGGCACATTGTCCTTGATATGAACAAACCGGGATTTATCTATGACATCCTTGCACGGGGTCCCGTCTATCTTGTATGCCAAACCCTCGATCCATCTGTCGCCGTACCAAAATGACAGGGCGCTCAGGTAACGGGTTTCTTCGAAGTATTCAGTAACCCACGCGCCTTTTGTTTTCAGAATTTCGCATAATTTTTTTACCAAATCGTTAAAGAAATCGCGCCCGGTTGCCGAAGAAGTACCTTCCATTATAGCTCTTATAGCAGTATCTACTTTCATATTACCATCCGGTCATTAGTTTTAATAATCGCTCTTAATAGCAGCAAATTGTCTAATCATTAATAAATATTAAAATAACCGATCATCCGCTTTAGGATTTTAAGTTACCGGTATATAAATTATTCGAAAAATTTCCGGATTAGGCGATTAGAGATATAAGATCCGCTCTTGCCTTTAAAATAAATTAAAAAAGTTTTTGTTGCAATACGCCGAATGATTTATCTAAAAATGAAAAATCACAAGTTAAACAGAATTTCCGCTCGGTATTTAAAAATTTCCTAATACCGGCATGAACAAAAAACTCAATCTTGTAATCTTTCAATCTTGAAATTTTGCAATCGATCAAAACCGGGAAAAGAGAATTTTTTTATTGAGCTTTGTGCGATGCGTCCGGGCGGGAATTATAAACCATTACCGAAAAAAATATTAAAAACAATCCGAAAGACAGACCCAGAATCTGAATATCGGAATATGATTTTGCGGTTAATAACGCAAGAAGAAATAAAAGCGCGCCGCAAAGTCCGAGAATAAAAGATGTTATAATCATTTTACTCTCCGATTAATTTTTATAAATTGAATGCGTTCTCGACCAAAGCTTTCTGATGCTGTCCTGAAATTTTAGCCGACCCGAAAGCAGGGCTTGCGCTTTCCGGCCTTCCTGAATATGTCAGCTTCCGGTCTCTGCCCAGCAGTTCGCCGAGCCTCGGAGCGAGAAAATTCCACGCTCCCATATTTTGCGGTTCTTCCTGAACCCATACTACGTTTGCCGCGTTCTTATATGAGCTTAAAATATTTTTAATCTTTTCCGATTTAAAGGGATAGATTTGTTCTATCCTGACCAGCGCAGTGTCGTCGATGTTCTTAGACACTCTGTATTTAGACAAGTCGTAATAAACCTTGCCCGTCGAGAGGATTATCTTCTTAATTTTATCCGGATTTTTTACGGATAAATCGTCGATTACTTCCGAGAATTGTCCGTTCAGGAACTCTTCTCTGCGAGATTTTGCGTCCGGGTGGCGCAGAAGACTCTTCGGGGTAAAGATAATAAGAGGCTTCATTAAATTCTGTTTTACCTGTCTTCTTAAAACGTGGAAATACTGCGCCGGTGTGGTAAGGTTGCATATTTGAATATTGTCCTGAGCGCATAGGGTTAAGAATCTTTCCAGTCTTGCACTTGAATGCTCGGGCCCCTGGCCTTCGTATCCGTGGGGGAGAAGCATAACAAGACTGTTGGGCAGTTTCCACTTCTCGTAAGAGGCTACAATGAAATTATCGATAATAACCTGGGCGCCGTTGGCAAAATCACCGAATTGAGCTTCCCAAATCACCAATGCAAGAGGATCCGCCGTACTGTAGCCGTATTCGAAACCCAGCACGGCCGCTTCCGACAGTAAGCTGTCCAATGCCTCTATTTTTGCCTGCTTTGAAATCATATGGTTAAGAGGGATATAGTCCAGTCCGGTTTTATTATCGGTCAGCGCTAGATGTCTCTGCGAGAAGGTCCCTCTAACGCTGTCCTGGCCGCTTAATCTGACGGGAGTGCCGTCCAGCAGCAGTCCTCCGAACGCAAGAGTTTCGCCGAATGCCCAATCCGCGTCCGAATCCTCTGAGTCTTCCAGGAGCTTAAGCCTTTGGTCGAGAAATTTTCTGAGCTTCGGATGAACCGCAAAGTCCTTGGGAAGATTTGCAATGCCTTTCACAATGGTTTCTAATTGTCCTTCCGTCAGGTTAGTATTTTTATCGGGCGTAACCGAAGCCATTTTTTCTTTTGAAACCGCCAAAGGCGCGTCAGTGTTGAATTCCGTATTTTTCCTTTTAATTTTGTCGAACGCTTCGCTCAGCAAATCGTAAATTTCATCGTTCATCCTGTCGATCTCTTCGGCGGTTAATGATTCGCGCATTAAAAGGAACTGGGAATAAATTTCCCTTACCGAAGGGTGATTTTTTATCTTTTCGTATAACAGCGGCTGGGTAAAGCCCGGCTCGTCCCCTTCGTTATGACCGTGCCTTCTGTAGCCGAACATATCTATTACAATATCTTTTTTAAATATTTGCTTGTACTCGAAAGCCAGTTTAACCACCCACAATGCGGCTTCAGGATCTTCGCCGTTAACGTGGAAAATAGGTGCCTGGATCATTTTCGCCACGTCGGTTGCGTATACCGAAGATCTTGCGTCTTCCGGCGTTGTAGTAAAGCCTATCTGGTTGTTGATGATTATGTGAATGGTACCTCCAGTTCTGTAGCCGCTTAACTGCGACAGATTGAGAGTTTCGGTCACGATACCCTGGCCGGAAAAAGCGGCGTCGCCGTGAATTAAAACCGGCATGAATTTTTTATATTCCTTATTATCTCCCATTCGTGTCTGCTTTGCCCGCGTTATTCCTTCGACAACCGGATTAACCCATTCGAGATGGCTCGGGTTCGAAGCTACAGACACGTTAATACTCTTCCCGTTGTTCGTTTTGTATCTGCCGGTTGCGCCAAGATGGTACTTAACGTCTCCCGATCCGCCGATTGATTCGGGATCCTGAATATCTTCGAATTCGGAGAATATGGATTCGTATGATTTGCCTATGATATTTGCGAGAACGTTCAGGCGCCCTCTGTGCGCCATGCCGAGAACAACCTCAAGAATGCCCGCATCGCTCGCGAGGTTGAGAAGGTAATCCAGTACCGGTATAAGGGTTTCCGAGCCTTCCAAAGAGAACCTCTTGTGCCCGATAAATTTGGTATGTATGAAATGTTCGAAAGTCTCGGCAACGATTAATTTTTTTAAGATCGTGGTTTTGATTTCCTGCGGAAAATCCGGCACGTTCTTAACAGGTTCCATCTTGCTCTGAAGCCAAATCTTTTCTGCCGGATTCTGAATATGCATATATTCGACGCCTATCTTTTCGCAGTAAGTCTTCTGAAGTATGTCGAGTATTTCCCTGAGAGTGGCTTTTCTTAAACCGCTGAAACCGCCCGTTATAAACTCCCTGTCAAGATCCCACA
>JBJKOY010000118.1:0-9638 GCA_046706945.1 Ignavibacteriaceae bacterium
AGGATCCTCGATATTTTATCCGGAATAGCCTGCAGTTCCTCGGCAATCTTTTTGCCGTCGATCAAGCTCATATCTTTTTTACGGGCAATCAGCAATGTTATAAGAGCAAGAACTACCAGCTGGGAAGAAAACGCTTTTGTCGAAGCCACTCCGATTTCCGGACCGGCATGAATGTAGACACCCGCATGGCTTTCTCTTGCAATCGAGCTTCCGACTACGTTGCAGATTCCAAGAACCAGAGCACCTCTTAGTTTTGCCTCCCTTAGAGCCGCCAGAGTATCGGCGGTTTCGCCGCTCTGGGATATGAAGAAAATAGCGTCATCCTTGTTGATTATAGGGTTACGGTACCTTAACTCCGAGGCGTATTCTACTTCGGTCGGAATCCTGGTAAACTGTTCGAACATGTATTCACCGACAAGTCCGGCATGCCATGAAGTACCGCACGCGGAAATGATTATTCTCTTCGAGTTAGCCAATTTATCGACGAACCCTTCCAGGCCGCCTAATTTAGATGTGCCTTTGTCGAACAGTATTCTTCCCCGCATCGAATTGCGCACCGATTCCGGCTGCTCCATAATTTCCTTCAGCATGAAATGATCAAAACCGCCTTTATCTATTTCATCAAGCGACATGTTGATTTCATGTATCTCTTTTTGAATCTCCCTATCGGCGATCGTCTTGGCAACAAATTTATCTTTCTGGATCTCAACAAGTTCCCCGTCTTCCAGATAAACTATTTGCTTGGTATATGCAAGAATGGCAGAAACATCGGAAGCAACGAAATTTTCATGCTCGCCGATTCCCAGCACCAGTGGCGATCCTTTTCTGGCGGCAATCATTTTATCCGGTTCTTTTCCGTATATGATTACAAGTCCGTACGTACCTTCGATTTCCTGCAATGCCAGTTGAACAGATTTAAATAACGAATTGCCCCTTAGTAGAAAACTGTCTATTAGATGAGGAATAACCTCCGAATCTGTTTCCGTTTCGAATTTATAGCCCAGTTTTTTTAATCCCGTTCTCAGCGTCTGGTAGTTTTCAATAATGCCGTTATGTATGACGAATAAATTTTTACTCGAATTGAAATGGGGATGAGCATTGGTTTCGTTCGGGAGGCCGTGAGTGGCCCAGCGCGTATGCCCTATACCCAGATTTGCCGAAAGGTTCAATTTATCCAATCTCTCTTCGAGCAGCGAAACTTTGCCTTTGTTTTTAATTACCTGGGAACTTCCGTTTTCTATAATCCCGATGCCTGCGGAATCATACCCGCGATATTCCAATCTTTTTAATCCGTTTAGAAGAATAGGTACGCAATTTTTTTCACCGATATATCCTACGATTCCGCACATTTTTACTCCGATTTAATTATTAAATAAATTTTTCCCCCGGAAAATAGATTCCGTGTAAAAACATATCGAATCCCCGCAGATTATCTCACAATAGCGAGTTTTTGAGTATAACTTTTAGTAACTCCGCCGTTTTTGTATACAATTTTGTAAAAATAAATCCCATTTGCAACTAAATCGCCGTCCTCGTCCCTCCCGTCCCACGGAATTTTATTAAATCCCATATTCAATTTAGAGACCGGAACCGAAATATTTTTAATTAATCTTCCGGCTACGGTATAGATTTTTATATACATATCGTCGGGAATGGTCTGACCTGTCATTTGAAAAGTGAAAAAAGTTTCGCTTTTAAATGGATCAGGGAAATTATATACATTTCTCAAACCTAGGTCATTGTATGTGATGAAGCTCAAATTTGATGCGAGAGAGTCGGCAAAATTTCCGTCCGGACTTTTCAAAAGAATGCTCAGGGAATGCGTTCCGTCTTTCAATGAAGGACTTAACTCAATGTCCATACCGTTCTTCGGTGAAATGAATGCATTATATTTAACAATGGGATTGTTAAGGCTGACCGGCGCATTATCCAGCAGAACCATAAAAGCCGACGTATCTATGGGCAGCTGACTGTTGATGGTCATCCTAATATCAATTTTGGGCTTGGACGAAACGATATCCCCGCTAATAATCTGCTTACCGTCAAAAGTAACAGACACCTGCGGTACCGCCGTATCCCTTATTACCGTAAAGCTTTTTTCCAGAATATTGTTAAACGTATATAATTCCGGAGAATTTAAACCGACTATCGCCTTAATCGTATTATTGTTGAATAAATCGGCGGTTGAAAGCTGCGTATTAATTTCGGAGGATGAATCCGGTAACAGCGACATAGTTTTATTGAAAAACTCTTCCGAGGAATTATTAAGAAATAACTTCAACCGGATACTGTCAGCAGGCACGTCTCCAAGATTACTGACAGTTAAAGATATGCCGGCAGGCAGTTTTTTTATGACCGTATCGGGTTCTATGTTAAATTGAGAATTGTTAATAGCAATCTCAGGCTGCTCAGTATAATCAACATAAACGGACTGCAGGGTAAGCGGACTGCTTATATCGGACGTGGAATCGGAAAGATCGAATCCCAGTTTTAAATAATTATAAATACCCGGATTGATGAATTTCAGATCATACGCATAAGGAATATTAACGGCCAGCGTATCCCATTTCCTAGTCTTGATATTTTCTCCCAGCAGAACGGCTTTACATTTCCCGTCGGGATTTGACAGTTTAGTCTTGTATGCAAGTTGAAGCCAAGAGGCCGCCGGGCCTATCGGAGGCGTAACCGAGGTTCCGCCGGAGTTAAGGTACTTTCCCTCAAAAACGGAAATTTTCGGAGGGAAATTAACTGCGCCGTTCCTGAACACGGAAGCGTACACTTTGTTATGGATCCAATCGTATGTCCATCCGTAATAACCCTGGAATTCAGTACGGGTAAGCCATTCCTCCTCAAAAGCCCCGTCGGAAATTCTTAATCTTCTCATAAAACCGCTTGAGTAATTCTCATAGGGATAAACATATCCGTCGGCTTCGAAGAATGCCGTAAAACCCTGACTGTAGCTGGATCCCGACATTCTCATATCGGGTTTTACCAGAGACCAGCCTTTGCGGGGATCGAGTATTCTTAAAGTATAGACGTTGTTACCGTTTGAATCTTTTACCGCAAGATTGTAGACGTACTGACTATCGGCACACACATAAAAAGAACCGTCTTCCACTCTTCCGTTATCCCATCTTAAAAGTCCCGGGTTTACGGATACGCTAGAAGTATCTCCGGTGCTCGGATTCACCCTTATTAATCTTCCCGCCCGGCCTGAGGCCACGTAAATATACCCGTCGCTGAAATAAAACATGGTATTTTTAATCGGAGCATAGAACTTGGGAATAGTCCCGTAATATTTCCCCTTGACCGTTCCGTTATACCCTGTGCCTATTTTGTAAATATTGGAATATCCGTTGATGTTGTTATTCGAGGCATAATAAGAAATATATCCGAAATATATGTAAGTGCCGTCCGTTGTTAATGCGGTCATTCCCACGGAATCGAACGCAGTCGAAGCTATCCACCAGTCTTCTATAAAAGTATTATCCGAGGGCCGCGGAGGATTATAATTTGTATTTATTACGAGTCCCGAATCCGAGGATATCAGATTGGAATTTTGGTACATTTTCAACTGTCTTCCTTGTACAAAATATCCCTGCTGTTTTACCGTAACGGTATGAAAAGTTCTTGCGGAGCTCCACCTGCTTGAATCGGTACCGTTAAAGATCCTCGTCCTCCAGAAATAAGAGCCCTGCTTAAGATTTGAAAGCGACCATTTTACTACGCCGTTTTTCTGATGCAGCGGCGGTGAAGTTACCGGATCTTTAAATGACAACCCGGAGTCGACTTGGATAAAATAAGTAAACGGGGTCAGCAAATAACTTCCGATATCCGCGATCTTAAATTCAATCGAATTTTTATCCGTCGTATATCCGTCGGGCGGCGAAATAATGCTCGGTTCGGTGAGATTATAAACCGGCAGACTAATCGATGCAGAGTTGTCGCTCGGATCCATCTCCGGAATCGGGTTTATCAGGTTAACACCTGCAGTTAAGGTATATAGTCCGTTTTGCGAAGGGATCCATCTGAAATACAACGAATCTTCGTTCGCGAAGACGGGTAATTTCCCGGTACCGATTACATACGATGTATCCGGTGATTTGGCCGTCAATTGAACCGTAACGGAGTCAGGGGATGCAACGGTATCTTTCTTAAGGGTAATGCCCAAATTCTTTACTTTGACTTCGACGTAAACCGTATCGTTAACAACTGCGCTTTGTGAACCGGTAGTTATATCATCAGGGGTAATGTTGAAATCCGGTTTGTCCGGCAGCGCAAGCTTAAATACCGGATCGCCCAGGTAGGTAAGCAGAGCGATCTGGCTGGTATTGTTGCCGTAAGCGGGCAGTTCATCCTTCACATCCTGCACTACCTTACCGAAAACATAATTCCTGTTATTGAAAATATCGTTAAAGATCAGATTGTCGAAATATTGTCCGACCGTCCAGTATGTAAGTCCGACATTGCCTAAAAAACCGATGCATCCTTTGCCCGGGACTTTACAGAATTGTTCGCCGAAAACATCCTGGTCGTCGAAATGAGCCGTATAGCACGTAACGCTTAATATCAGCGGCAGCCTTCCGCCGTTGTTAAGCTGGTAAATATCGTCGTTTAGGAAAACAAGATCCCATTGATAACCGCCGCCGTGGCCGTAATAGTTCAGCAGAACCGTTCCGTTATCGATGCCGGATCTTATTGCAGGTCCCGCTCCCTGATACTGCATATATTCCGGTTTATCCGGATAAAGCATTATTTTAGTAGAATTAATGCCGTTCGGATCTACATAAGCCTGCGCAAGTTCCATACTTGCTTCGTTAAGGTTAAGTATGTTTTCGTCGTCCGTACTCAACCCGGCGGATACCAGGAGGACGTTTCTCTTCCATTGTTTTGAATTGTCCGCGGGATAATTCATTAATTTATCAACCAGCACGTTTCCTTCCGCAACCGTCTCGCACGAGAGTCGTCCTATCGCCAGGTCCGGGTGAGGATCGTTTCCGGATACGCATACGATTTCGTTATCGCTTACCCCTTCGCCGTAGACGTCGGTGTAATAAGGAACGGAAGGAACGAAGCTCGGGCGGCTGGTCGAAAGGACGTGCCTGTAATCGTGGCTCATATCCCCTAGCAGAACAACGTAGGACGGGGCCGGCTTCTGCCAGTTGTCGAACGCATATTTAACAAATTCCTGTAAGGCATATGGATCCAACAGCCCGTTTGAAAACTCGTTATATATTTGATTTACGTAAACTATTTTTACGCGCGGTTCCTGTATCGAGGGATCCGGGAAATTATTTTCCCTGAAAGAAGCCAGTCTCTCCGCAACGCTTTTAAAATCCGGGTGAGCGATGATGATATAATCCGCCCCGTTCGAAGTGTTCCTGAGATCCGATCGGTCCGCTTTAACCAATGAATCGGGACTGAGGTAATAATCGTATCCTGCGCAGAAATAGTCGGTGCCCGCACCGACAGTATCCACGAACATGGCCGAATTATACTGATCGTGCGGTACCGATGCGTTCTTAATTAAGTAATTCTTTTGCGGAATGAAAACAAGTACCGAGTCGCGCTGCCAGTTCCACGTCCAGTATCTGATCACGCCGTTTGCACCGGGCGGACTTGAGAATTCGATATGGTTTGTATCAGCCCTGTTGTCACGCCAGTACCCGAGTTCGAACCAGTTAACGTCGATCTCGTCGCTGTTGGTTGATAAACAAGCGTCGCCGGTGACCTTGACATCTACATAATTTCCTGTAGGATAAATTTTTATGCCGTTGTTTGAGACCCGGAAAGTCTTTTCGAATGCTGCGGTTTGCTGACCGCTCCATTTAATGTTCCCGAGCGGCTGCCCTGAGATAGATATGTACGCGTTATGATCATAGGTACAGGCACTGCCGGTGGAAAGTCCCTGCATCTCAACTTTTAAGGTAACATTTGTCGAATCGGGATTCATGTCTTTTAACCCGTCGAATTCACCTTCGAAAGCATGAACAGGAGTTCCGTTGTTGCCGAGAACCCTGTCCCAAAGCCAGAAATCCCTTTTATCGTCTCCGGCATAACCGAGGTTTTCAAAAATTGAGTCCCGCTCAAAGTGCAAAGTAGTATAATTTGTCTGGTATGTAGCATCCCATTTTTGAGGGAATCCGTTCTTTACAGAATACCGAAGGCCCGATGAATCCGCCTGGTCGGAAAAGAAATAAACATTGTCGCGGTTATATATATTCGAATAAGCGTACGGAGTGGGAGTAGGAGGATACGAAACGAACTCGAAATAATCCAGCGAATCGAAATACCCGTTCTTGTTAACATCGGTAATATAAATAGGGACCAGCTTGCCGTCCCCGAATAATTCAAGTTTGGATAACGGCGTGTTGTTGAATTGCATCCCGGCGGCGGAAAGCTGCTTACATGTTATTCTGCATATCCCTTTATGCGAGGTATAAATTTTAATATAGGTTTTTGAAGGACTATACCAGTATGGTTCCGCGGCAACTTTGGCCGAAACAATCGATTTGGTTTTTCCGATCCATTCCGACGAGGTTTTAGGATTCACTACAAATCTCTTTAAAAAATCGGAAGTTTTCTCATCCTTTACCTGCTGCGTAATTGCGCCTGAAGGCGAATTAGTAAATTTTATGAGTACGGTAATTTTCCTGTTAAAGACCAGCTGCCTGCTTACCGGATTAAATTGAAACGGAGATGCATTTATTGTTATGATCCTGGAAAATCTGTAATAATAATCGTCAACTATTTCAGCAGGCTGTTTCGGGAAAAGACTGTTTGCGGAATAAATCTTTTTGTCGAACTCGTTTATATTTATCGGCTTTATTTTCGGATCTTCGGCAGGGGTAGGCAATATAAATTAATTGTCTTAGGTCGTCATGTTATCGGATAATATACTTAAACTTATTCCGGCGCCCTGGGGAACAGACGCGCTGACGTAAAAAGCCGGAAGCCACGGTTCGCCGGCGCTCCGCAGCGGCATACTTTTCCCTTTTATCAATTGAAAAGTCTTTCCGCTAACCGTTGTGTCTTTTATTCTATAGCCGTTCCCGAAATTGAATTCGATCATTAAATGATCGGCCGTAGATTCAACAACTTTATAATTCTGCGAGAAGATATTAACGGAAAAACAAACCAGAAGGAAGAACAATAAGGTACTGAACTTCATGCATTTCCCGGGAAATAAAATTTAACTCGAAACATATATTTTTACTCTGCCTTCTTCAAGGGAGAAATAAGGCTTAAGATCATGTTAATGCGGCGGTTAATGATCCTGCGCCGCGCATTCTATTCAAACGATATGTCAAAGGACAACGATAAGATATTATTGTACGAATTAGCATTATCGATCTTTTGACGGATCAGGCGATAATAAAATTTAAAATAAAATCCGTAAGCTGCCTCGTAGTTAATATTTATTTTAAAGTCGTCGTTTGATTCAATGTTGCCGGCAAGCAGCGGAGCATATTCCGAATCGTATATATCATAATTCTCAAAGACATTGCCGCCTACGTTCTTTACCAGTTTACCTCCGGAGTCGTAGATATTCGCTCCGTGAAGAGTATGAGAATAATTCATCTTCAAAAATAACCTCGCGGAAATCCTGTAATCCGCCTCCAGGGAAATGCGGGACGAATTCGGCTGCATATCCGAGCCGAGAAGATAACCGTTATTGGTATATGTAAGAGCTTCTCCTATGCCCGGATGAGAAAAGATATACGGCCTAGCCTGCGAAATTTCCGTTTTCAGACTTAAATCTTCGGGAAGTATCGGCGAAGTAAGCATTGCGCCGGCCTGCCATTCCGTACCGTTATTGCTGCGTTCCCAGCCGTTCTTATGAAACAGGTAGCCGAAATTTATATCGTCGAAGATTATCGATGAACTTATCTCCAATCCGTCGGTTATTAAATATCTGCCGTCGAATGCAAGGAAAGAATTGTCGAGATCGTTTAGCGATCTTTGCGCCGACTCCCAGAAAAGAAACGGGTTCAGATATGCCGCTTCGAACGGCCTGCCGGAATATATAATCATCTGGGTTATACCCAGGTCCAGCCGGTCGTTTGCCCTGTATCCCAGCCTGCTGATCGCAACATATTTCGAGGGTTTAAACTGAATATCGCCGACGAGCGAATCCGAATAAACGGTATCGGGCTTCTGAACAAGCCAGCCGTGGATAAAATCGTATCTGAACTTTTTATATGATATCCCGAACCTGATGAAATCGAACATTTGAGGATTATCAGATAGAATTGTCCTGTCGATATACCCGTTTCCCCACAAAATTCTTTCGCGCCCGAGTTCCAAATTAACTATTCCCTTCTTCAGCCTTACATACCCTGAAGTGCCGTCGAAGTAATTAAGACCGGTATGGTTAAACGTAAAGCTCTGAGCTATCCTTTTATCGTAAAGAGCGACTTGTCTGCTGCCGTATACTATTCCGTTGGTTCCGCTCACATAAAAGCCGAGCCAATTATCGTACGAACCTCTTGCGATACCGCCGAAGCTGATAAGCGGACAAAGTCTTTTTTCGTTTCCGCCGTATATATTTTCGGATTCAAAAACAGGATCGATGAAAAAATTTACGGTCGTATCGTGATAAAAATACAGGTGCTTTTGCCTGTCGGAGATTAGATTTCCCGGAAAGCCGGCAGGGAAATTATCGAATATATTCACGGCATCTTTGACTGCCGGCGGAGGTTCAATCTTTTCTTCCATCCTTTTCAAGAAATCCCGGTCCGTCGTTGAAAGATTCTTGCACGAATCAAGCTCGGTCATGTACGCGATAATTTTTGCCCGTGACATCGGAAGTATAACATCATCATAATTTTTTAGGTACCCGGCAACAGACATTCTCTTAAGGAAATCATAAACAGGATGTCCCGACGGAACATTATCCACCTGCGCGGGCAAATTAAAAGATAAAAGGATAACCGATAGTATGATAAATACGATTGATTTTCCGGAGTTAATTTTTCCAGACATTTCTTCCGTTAAAAACAAATTATTCAAATGATTCTAAGTCTCCAAGACACACCGAAAAATATTTCTTTTTAATAAAAAAATACAATAATACAAAGGAAGGCTTATAATTATTTTTTATCAGCTAAGTTCGTTTTCCACCTGGTTCCGGGGCGAATAAAAGGAACTCTGCGCAGGCCCGACCATTAATTTATCTTCGAATTCGGGCGAAGGATTGAAAGTGGGGACATAATATTTAAAAATAGCAGCCCATTCTTTTTTCGTATGTTTTACGTCCATGCTTACGAATTCATCCACCATTTTTCGGACGGCATCCATATCGTACAAGCATGTTATTTTTGATCTGAAGATTTTTTCGTGCGACGTGGCCGACACGCCTTCCTCCGCCGTTAAAATCTCTTCGAATAGTTTTTCACCTTCCCTTATGCCCGTATATTTTATCTTAACGTCTTTATCCGGCACCAGGTTATGCAGTAATATAAGGTCTTTTACCAGGTCGACAATCTTGATGGGTTCTCCCATATCCAGTAAAAATACATCCCCGTTCCTTCCGGTCGCGGCTGCCTGTAGCACTAATGCCACTGCTTCGGGTATCATCATAAAATATCTTTTCATTTCCGGATGGGTAACGGTAATCGGACCCCCGTTCTTAAGTT
>JBJKOY010000119.1:0-4427 GCA_046706945.1 Ignavibacteriaceae bacterium
GTTAAAAGCTGAGCTTGATGAACAGGTAGTAATATTTCAACAGCTTTTAATTCCAGAATTATTTCGTTTTTAATTAAAATATCTATTCGAAAATCCGAACTTAGAATCTCATTTTTATATATTACCGGCAACATTACCTGTCTTTGAAAATCTATTTTCCTAATTTTAAATTCTTTGCATAAACAATATTCATAAACGCTTTCCAATAAACCTGGCCCAAGGTTCCTATGGACTTCAATCGAAGCATCAAGAATAATTTTACTAAGTCTATTAAATTCTTCTTTATTCAATTCATTATCTCCCCTAATTTATAAATAATGAATTTTATTCACCTTGCGTCTTTGCGCCTTTGCGGTGAACCTCCTTCTTTTGTATGAAATATTTTACTTTCTTCTTTAACAAACTCAACAAGTGCTTTAGCTCTGCCGGGGTCGGTATCCGGAAGAATTCCGTGGCCGAGGTTAAACACATGACCGCTGCCCGCGCCGAAAGAAGCCAGTATCCTTTTGGCTTCGAGCCGGATTTTTTCTTCAGGCGCGTACAGAATCGAAGGATCCATATTGCCCTGCAGCGCGGCTTTACCGCCTATTTGTTTTCTTATATCCCCGAGATCTACCGTCCAATCCACTCCCACAACATCGGCTCCGCCCGCGACAATTTCATCAAGGCTGTGATGAACGCCTTTCGAAAATACGATAACCGGCTCGTCCTTCCGCTTAATTTGAGAAATAACTTTTGATATATAATTAAGTGAAAATTCACGATAATCGGCAGTCGAAAGTATTCCCCCCCAAGTGTCGAAAATCTGCACCGCATCCGCGCCGGCTTCTATTTTTGCGGAGAGATAAGCGGCTGCCGCATCCGATATTTTATCGGCCATCTTATGGGCCAGCTTGGGATTATTATAGATTAATTTCTTGACGGCCGAGAAATTCTTCGAGCCGTTCCCTTCGACCATGTACGTCATAAGTGTCCAGGGAGAACCGCTGAACCCGATCAGCGGGACGCGGTTGTTCAGTTCTCTTTTTGCTACCGCTACGGCATCAAGAACATATTTAAGATCTTTCGACGGATCGATTTTTTTTAATGCGTCAACATCGCCTTCGCTTGAAATCGGCTTGTGGAATACCGGGCCTTTGCTTTCTATCATGTCGAAAGCCATGCCCATGGCTTCGGGAATTACCAGTATATCCGAGAAAATTATCGCGGCATCCACGCCGATAATATCGACCGGCTGAACGGTTACCTCCGCGGCAATGTCGGGCGTTCTGCACATAGTCAGAAAATCCGCCTTTTCGCGCACTGCCCTGTATGCCGGCAGGTACCTGCCCGCCTGCCTCATAATCCAAACCGGGGTGCGATCGACCGGCAATTTCCTGCAGGCTTTTAAAAAAAGATCGTTCTTAAGTTCCGACAAATTTTTCTCCGTTCGATATTTTATCTGTAAAAATCTATAATCGCGTTTGCCAGTCCGTCTATCGTATAATCTTCCGGCATTATATTCACGTGAATGTTTTTATTTTCGATCGCCGTCTTGGTCGTCGGTCCGATAGCCGCAATGTTGTACTGCGAAAAATAAAAAACGGGGTCCTTAATCTTCAGAATTGCCAGGAAATTCTCGAACGTTGACGGGCTAGTAAAAATAAAAACATCTGGTTTCCCGCTGTTAAGCTGTTCCAGGCTGGGGGCGATTTTTTCGGCCGACGGCAGGGAAACGTTGTAAACCGGGACCGCAATAATCTTTGCTCCCAGCTGCCCCAGGCTTTCCGGCAGTTCCTCCCTTCCTATTGCCGAGCGCGGTATGAAGACGGATTTGCCCTTTAATTCGTAATTGGACAACACCTCTACTACGCCGGCGCCGCTGAACCTTTTGGGAATAATGTTGACCGGTATCCCGTTCTTCTCGCAAACCGCCGCTGTCTTGTTCCCTACGGCAACAACTTTCATCTTATTGAAATCCGTCTTGATGCCGAGTTCATCGATCCGCTTTTTAAACATCCTTACGGCATGAGCGGACGTAAAGATTACGAAATCAATCTGGTCTTTAGAAGTTACCGCCTCGTCGAATTCCTTCCAGCTTTCCGGCGGTACGATATCGAGGGTAGGGAATACAATTACATCGGCGCCGAGCTGCCTGAAGATTTCGGAAGATTCCTTTGATTGTTCGACGGTTCTAGTGATTACAATTGTTTTGCCTCTTAGCGGCAGGATCTCGTTCTGTTCGAAACCCGTAAATAAACCGTGCAGGACAAAATCGAAAATCTTCTCCCTGTCGTTCGTCATGCCGTCGCTTGCAAAACCTTTTTCTATTCCCCGGTAAACCGCGCCGTAAATACTGCCCAGTACAAGATCCGCCGCGAAATCGTCTTCGATCTGCCTGTAGAAGTTTTCGGTCTTACCCGATTTAATTATTCCGGATAAAATATTCTTCAGCTCATTCTCTAGCGTTACCAGCTCCGAGCATAGCTTGTGCTCGGCGTTCAGCGATTCTTTCCGGTACATCAGGAAAAAATCATGGTACTTCATCATAAACATGTACAGATGGATGACATAGGAATGAAGCGATTCAATGCTGCTGGATTCGTCCTTTATCTTGTCCCTTAAAGAGGCAATTAGATTTTCCATCCGCTGCTGCATTATTGAAAAATACAGATCTTCCTTTGAAGGGAAGTAGTTATAAACGGTCCCTTTTGCAATCGAAGCGTGTTTTGCTACGTCCTCCATCATTACTTCGTGGTAGCTGTTCCTCGAAAAGAGCGAGGATGCGGACTCGATTATTTTTTTCCGTTTAATACTTTTCTTTGTCTCTATTTTAGATTGCGCGGACATTGTTTTTAACAACCTTTGTGTTCCTTTTGGTTTTCATGACCACGGCCGGATCATTAAACTTCTATTTTTTCTTATTAGTTTGATATATCTCGTCGAGAATTTCTTTTGCGCCTGCTCTAATTAAATCTTTTGCAAGCTGTCTGCCGAGTTTTTCCGGTTCGTATTTCGATCCGCGGACTTTTTTCCTGAATGTCAGCGTGCCGTCGAGACTGCCTACGAAAGCGTCCAGATATAATCCGCCGGGTTTTACTTCCGCAAACGCGCCTATCGGCACCTGGCATCCGCCTTCAAGCGTTCTTAGAAGCGATCTTTCCGCAAGTACCGCCGCGTAAGTGGGTTCGTCGTGCAACGGTTTCAGAATATCAAGCAAAATTTTATTGTCTGTTTTAATTTCGATGCCGAGAGCGCCCTGTCCTACCGCGGGCAGTATTTCATCCGGCGGGATAACGGAAGATACATATTTCTTCATCTTAAGCCTTTCCACGCCGGCCCTGGCAAGTATTATTGCGTCCCACTCGGAATTTAAAAATTTATTTACTCTTGTCGGTACGTTGCCGCGAAGTTCTTCGGTTTTAATATCCGGACGGATATGCAGCAGCTGGCTTCTTCTTCTCAGCGAACCGGTGGCGACTACGGCATTCTCAGGCAGCGAAAGGATTGTTGCGCCCTTTTTCTTTCCGATCAGTACGTCTTCAACCGGATGGCGTTTTGATACCGCCGCAAGGGTCAATCCTTCGGGAAGGTGAGTCTGCAGGTCCTTTAAACTGTGAACCGCAAGATCTATTTCTTTGTTCAGCAGGGCCTGTTCCAGTTCCTTGGTAAAAAGGCTTTTATCTCCGATCTTCGAAAGAGCGACGTCGAGTATCTTGTCCCCCTTGGTATGTATAACCTTTACTTCAACCGAAACATTTCCGTTGAACTTTTTAATTTCCTTTTTAATAAAGTTCGACTGCCACAAAGCAAGGTCGCTTCCGCGTGATCCTATTACGATTTTGGTCTTCAATTCATTCTTCCTTTTTACCGTTTTTATCTAGGCCGAATAATTCGCGGATGATGCTGACTTTAGCCGCTGATTCGTTCGAATCCGGGTTCGATTCGGTATATTTCTTGATCTCCAGCGTGGGATTGTGAAGTATTTTATTGATTATCCGTTTTGTCACTATTTCCAATTTCTCCTGGTCGTCGGGGGAAAAGCGGTTTTTGTTCTTATCGACTTCTTCGGCCCTGACCGATTCAAAATAATCCCTCAGGGTTTTAATAGTGGGACCGGCTTCAAGAGTATTGTACCAGCCGTAGAAAGAGTTCAATTCTTCCTCGATGATCTTTTCGACTTTCTGTATCTCGTCTTTTCTTTTTGCGAGGTTCTGCTGCACGATAATATTCAGCGAATCGATATCGTTGTAAAAAACATAGTCGATTTCTTTTACGCGGGGGTCGATATCCCTGGGAATGGCTATGTCCATCAGAACGCACGAATTATAATTCCTTTTTTTCATCGAAGCTTTGATGTCGTCTTTTGTAATTATAAGGTTTTCGGAACTTGTTGCGCTGAGGACGATATCGTATTCGTGCAGATATTCCTTAAAGTTGGTGAAGGG
>JBJKOY010000120.1:0-3889 GCA_046706945.1 Ignavibacteriaceae bacterium
CGGCTGCGGGAAAATTTATAGGGATCGATGTTAATATGCTTCGCTATGAAAACGGGCACCGGAGGGTATACATGCTTGGCGACGGAGGCCGCCGTTCTTACCGCAGTTCCCCGATGTTTTTCGGAACGATGAAACTTGAATAGAAATTAATAATTTACTTTTAGTGCTGCGGCCGGATGCGGAAAGAATAATTATAAAATTTTGTAAAAATTAAAACGGGAGAATTTTATGAATGAATTTAAGAAGTTTCGTCTTCTTTTCCTTGTAACGGCGGGAGTACTTTTATTTTCTATTCCGGCTTCTTATTGCCAGAAAAGAGAAATCAACGAGGCGCACATATTTATGACCGCCGAAGCGACTTCGGATCTTTTAAGCGATCTCGATTACCGCGCCCTGGAACCGCTTGAACAGCCCGACGAGAATTATCCGACGATAATGATTGATCCGGGCAAAACTTTTCAGACTATCATAGGCTTCGGAGGAGCATTTACCGATGCAGCCGCTGTAAATTTTGCCAAGCTCTCAAGGGATAAGCAGGAAGAATTTTTAAAAGCCAGCTTCGATCCCGAAGAGGGGAACGGCTATACTTTTTGCAGAACTACGATCCACAGCTGCGATTATTCGGATGAAATGTATACGTACGACGACGTGAAAGGCGATAAGACCCTGGACCATTTCTCGATCGACCACGATAGAAAATACAGGCTGCCTTTTATTGTAAGGGCGTTAAAAGCCGCAAGGGGAAATATAAAAATATTTGCTTCTCCGTGGAGCCCGCCCGCGTGGATGAAGACGAACGATAACATGCTTTACGGAGGCGAACTTATCCCCGAATACCGGCAGACCTGGGCGGACTATTTTGTTAAGTATGTTAAAGCTTATCAAAAGGAAGGCGTTCCTATTTGGGGACTGACCGTGCAAAACGAACCCATGGCCGTTCAGGTCTGGGAGTCATGCATTTTTACCGCGGATGAAGAAAAGAATTTTGTTCGCGATTATCTCGGTCCGGATTTGAAAAAGAACGGGCTGTCGGATCTTAAGCTGATGATTTGGGATCACAACCGCGGAATAATGTACCAGCGCGCCCAGACTGCTTACGACGACCCGGAGGCTTCACAGTATATCTGGGGAATGGGCTTCCACTGGTACGTAGGCGATCATTTCGCCAACGTGGGAATGGTACACAACGCTTTCCCGCATAAACACCTGGTTTATACGGAAGGAGGAATGGGGGGAAGCTGGAAAGACGCAGTTAACATGACAAAAAATATAATAATGGACTTGAATAACTGGGCCGAAGGCTGGACGTTTTGGAATATGCTCCTGGACGAAAAAGGAGGCCCCAGGCATGCCGGCGGCGAACACGGCTCGAACATAGCAACCGTGAATACCCGGACCGGGGATCTTTCTTTTAATCCGCCGTATTATGCTTTCGGACAGTTCTCCAGATTTATTAAACCCGGCGCCAAGAGGATTGCTTGTACCTCCAACAGCGATGATTTCGTTGCCACGGCCTTTATAAATCCCGACGGAAAAATTGCAGTCGTAGTATTAAACCTGGATAACGCCGACCGAAACTTTCAGGTATGGCTGAACGGCAAAGCAGCGAAATATTTAAGTCCGGCTCATGCGATTATAACGATGGTATTTTGAGCGGGCATAATTAATAAAAAAAGGAATTTCGATTTGAGAAAGTTTCAATTATTCTTGTTTTTAATACTGCCGGCAATTGCTGCGGCCCAGGTTGCGGCGAGAGACACTATTATTAACTGGCATACGTTTGATTACTCGTTAAACGAAAATAATACTATAAGTCAGAGTACGGCAGCATTATACGATACCGTCACAAGGATCTTTCACGGAAAAATTCTTGAAAATAAATTTCTGAAAGTGACTCTTGTACCGGAGTTCGGGGGACGCATTATATCTATGGTATATAAGCCCACAGGTCACGAAGAACTATATCAAAACCCCTGCGGCGCGCCTTACGGCATCGGACAAAACTGGTTTTATTATAAATGGCTGATGGTTTACGGCGGTATTTTCCCCACGCTGCCGGAACCGGAACACGGTAAAGCATGGTGTTTACCCTGGGAATTTGAAATTCTCAAAGAGACTCCGGATACTGTCCGCTGCCGGATGTCGTGGAAAGACACCGTAAAGCTTGACGGTATTGACCCCAATAAGTGGAAATACGGCAAAACTAATTTGCGGTGCGACTATACTTTAACGCTAATTAAAAATGCCGGTGCGCTGGAAGCAGATATAGAATTATATAACGACTCCAGTGCAAGCCTTAATTACGAGTACTGGACATGTTTAACTTTGGCGCCAGGTTCGGAGCCCGGTAATCCAAAATGCACCGGAGGCGCCGAGATAATTATCCCCGCACAAAAACTGAAAATTACCAATTACCCCGATATCCAAGCGCAGGAAGCACGCGTCCCGGGTGAAAAAAATATTTATACCTTCACAAAACTTCGCTACTGGAAAAATTGGACCAACGACGGTATTGCCTATGCATGGGAAGATTCTAATAAAAATTACTGGGGTTTGATAAATCACGATAACGAGGAGGGGATTATCCGCGTTGCGGATAATAATATAACTCCGGGTTTGAAAATATGGGCATGGGGATACCGGCAAAGTCAGGATATCGATCCTTTTAAAGATCCCGGTGAGGTTCACAGGCCGTACGTAGAGCTATGGGCCGGGCATTCCGATGAATTTTTTACCCCTGCTCAATTCCCCGGGAATTCCGAAAAGAAATGGAAGGAAGTCTATATCCCGACAACCGGTTTATCCGACATTACCAATGCCAACAATGAAATTCTTGCCGATTTTAAATTGGTAAATCAGCAAACAACAAAAGCGGCAGATCTTGATTTTGTAACAACGAGACCGGGGAATAATTTCAGCATATCGATAGAAATAACGGGTCAAAACCCCCAGGTTCTTAAGACTCTGACTTTGAAGCCCGATCCTAAAAACGGGAACCATGTTATTGTAAGTTTACCCGGTGATAAAAGCTGGTCGGTCGGCGACAGCATAAAATATAAAATACAGGATCAAGAGAACGGAATATTTTTAGCGGCCGCTTTTCCTTTGGACACTATCGCTACGGGCATATCGGATAATCCGGCTGCCGTTAAAGATTTCAGGCTTTACCAGAATTATCCAAATCCGTTCAATCCGTCGACTAAAATTAAATACTGCATAAATAAAGTATCAGCGGTTACTTTGAAGGTGTTCAACGTACTCGGTCAGGAAGTTAAAACTGTAGTCAGCGGGGAACAGGTCCCCGGCATATACGAAGTCAGCTTCAATGCGGAAGGTCTTCCGAGCGGCATTTATTTCTACCGGTTAAAAGCTGGGCAGTACAACAGCATTAAGAAAATGATTTTTATCAAATAGTACTTAAGGGCACTTCTAAAAACTTCTATAATCTTTGCGGGCTTTGCGAAATCTTTTCCCAAAGGGACTGCAATGCAGGCGCTCTTTGCGTTAAAATTTTTCAAAAGATAGTTTTTAGAAGTGCCCTTAAGTAATATTTCCCAGTCTGAATAAGTCAGTATGTCAAAAAACTTTCTTGTAGAAAAAAATTGATTTATTCCCGCGATTTGATTAAAATGTTACGAGTAATGCGGGGGTAAATTGAAAAAGATATTTACATTATTAGTAATTCTTTTATTCCTTGTATTTAACAAGGCAAACGTTACAGCTCAAAGTTCCGGGTTTAACGTAAACGCATATCAGCAATTTCTTCAGACTCATCAAAACATATCAGCCGCAGAATTAATGCAGTTGTATGATGCGGGTAAATTCGTATCCGATATACATGAGGATTATAATTCGGCCGTATATTTCGACAGTATAAATACGAAATACA
>JBJKOY010000121.1:0-3727 GCA_046706945.1 Ignavibacteriaceae bacterium
TGTCAAGCCCTAATTATGCTCTTTCTGGGGCTAAAGCCCATTGTATCTTTAAAATTATTATCCCCGCGGCTAAAGCCGCGGGCAATTGATAAATACGTAAAAAATTTCCTAGTTCTGCAACACTCCCGGTAGACAACACAGATTTTCACGGATTAAATTATTTGTTAAAGAACAACAACCCACCCCCAAAAGTACAACAAACAACACACCACAAACAACAAACTAATTAATCTTGCAATCCTGCAATTTTGCAATCTTGTAATTTTTTTTACATGCCCTTATACGGGTTCGGCCCCACTTCATTAATTTCTTCGGCAAAGTCGTTAAATATTTGGGGTATTTTTTCGTACTCGTCAATAGAAAGCGTAAGAAGCTTAACCCTTTCCGGCTCCAGTACAAGCTGTTTTAATTTTTCCTGGACATTCTCCATCCGCTTATTGGCGAGCTCGCTTCCGCGTATAAAGTGGCACTGGTAATCGTCCCCGTATTTGCAGCCGATCATCAAGATTCCGTCGAACCCGCGGGATAGAGCATCCGCTATCCAAACATTATTGACCGACCCGAGACACCGTACGGGGATCACCCGGATATTGGGACTGTATTGAAGCCTGTTTCTTCCTGCAATATCTAGCGAAGGGTAAGCGTCGTTTTCGCACAGGAAGGCCAGAATCCTCGGCTTTTCTTCGTCTTCATCGGGTATCTCAACCGCTTTTATCATCGACGAAATCATGTTTATCGAATAATCTTTGAACGAAATAATCCTTTCCGGACAGGCGCCCATGCATATGCCGCAGCGGCGGCATCTCGTCAGATTGGGCAAAGGCGTACCTTTCTCGTCTTCGTCCAGCGTCCCGAAAGGACACTCCTCCGTACACCGTTTACACTGGGTGCATCGCTGAAGGGAAAATTCCGGATACGACTGGTCGCCGGACCTGGGATGGACTGCCTTGCCTTCTTTGGCATTGTGAATAACCTGAACCGCTTTTAACGCCGCGCCGTAAGCATCCGTTACGCATGAGGTTGCGTCCATGGGCGCCCTGACGGTGCCGGCGGCGTATATTCCCGTCCTCCTGGTTTCATAAGGGAAACAGATATAATGCGAATCGGGAAATCCGTATTTCAAGACGGGCAGGTCCGTGCCCTGCCTGTACGAAAGATTCAATATCTTTGCGCCTGCCTCGGCCGAAGCCGCCGCTTTTTTCCCGTCAAGCGTCTTCGCTTCCTCCTGCGGGGCTTTAACGGCTTTCGGCGGATCGAACGCGCCGGACACGTATTCGATGTCTCCAACTAATGTTGTCGGAACCATTCCCGTTGCCAAAACTACGACATCCGATGCAATGCTGATCTTATCTCCTATTAGAGTATTGTCTATATCCACGATTAATGAACCGTCCCCGGATTCGCCGACGTTAACAACGTCGCCTTTTGTCAGAAAAACATTATCTTCATTCTGGACCCTTTTATAAAACAGTTCGTGCTGTGCGGGAGTACGCATGTCTTTGTAAATAATATATATCAATGCGTCCGGATATTTTTCCCTGACATACAAGGCCTGCTTAAGAGTCGTAGAACAGCAGACCGAAGAGCAGTACGGCAGATGGTCTTTATCTCTTGAGCCGGCACACTGGATAAACAGTATGCTCTTAAGATCCTTCCCGCCGAGCGCACCGTTGCCTTTTTTAAAGTGCTCTTCAAGCTGATCGCCGGTGATAACGTTGCCGTACTTCCCGTAACCCAAACCGCCGAGTCTGTCAGGATTGTAAGGCACCGAACCGGTGGCCTGAACTATTGCTCCGGCTTTAAAAATTTCGCTCTGCGAATTATTTATTTTGACCGACACGTTGAAATTTCCCGGCTCTCCGGATATTTTTTCTATAAGGCACGACTTCAATACTTTTATTTTGCCGCCGGATTCGACTTCCGAAATCAATTTTTCTATGCCCGGATCTTGAAGCTCGGTATATGGCCAGCGCGCAGGCGCCGTCTTATATAATTTATTCATCCATCCGCCGAGCTTGTCTTCTTTTTCCGTAAGGACAACCGAGAACCCCGCATTCGCGGCGGCGAGTGCGGAGGTAATCCCGGTTAAGCCTCCGCCGACGACAAGAACCGTCTCATTAATATCTTTTTTGAACGGCTCCGGAATTTCGCAGTTCCTTACCTTGGCAATTCCCATACGGAGGTAATCTTCGGCCAGCATTTGGGTATCTTCGTCGCCGGGTTTATGCGTCCATGCCACGTTCTCTCTAAGGTTTACGCGGTCGACAAATACTTCCGGTTCGAAATTGAAAACATCCGACAGGTTTCTTTGCGAACATGCGCCGATAACTACCCTGTTTAATTTCTCGGCGGCTATATCCTTCCTTATCATCTTAACATTTTCTTCGCTGCATAACCACGGGCTTGTTCTGCAAACCGGAACCTTTTTTTCACCGGACGCAACTTGGGCCAGCTTATCGCAATTTATACATTCACCTATTCCGCAGCCGGAACACAGGTAGACTCCAACTTTAGTTTCAATCGCCATAGTATTAATTCCTTTTAAAAGTTTGAACGGCTTTTCGCGCGGCGATCAATCCCGATAATACCGCACCCGTAGCTTCCTGAACCGAGGAAGCAACATCCTTCGGTTCCGTAACAACACCGCATCCAGTCTGCGCCGGAGAGCCGGTATTTGAATTTCCGTTGAAGCTCATAAAACCGTTTTTATCGATCAACGATTTATCGATCCGCAAATTGTCTGTCGCAGGTTTCATCCCGGTAGCTAAAACCACGAGTTCCGCTTCGTTCCTCATCAGTCTGCCGGTCAAAGAATCTTCGGCTTCCACCACTAATCTTCCGGTGGAATTATTAAAAGCAACGTTGCCGACTTTCCCCCTGTGAAAATGGACCTTTTCGTCGTCCTTTACGTTTTGGTAGAAATCTTCGAGCATTCCGTTCGAACGAACGTCTATATAATAAACATGGATCTCGGCATCCGGGTTTTGTTCTCTTATGTATCTTGTGTGCTTAAGAGAAGCCATGCAGCATACGGAAGAGCAGTACTCGAGATGATTTTCGTCCCTTGAACCGGCGCACTGCACGAACGCGACGCTGTTAATTTTGGAATTCGTGGAAGGCCTCAGCAATTGACCTTTCGTAGGACCGTCGGGCGCGGCCAGTCTTTCCATCATTACGTTTGTTATAACATCCGGGTATTTCCCGAATCCCAGGACTTCCAGTTTGCCGGCATCATACGGTTCCCACCCGGTCGCCCAGATAATCGAGTTCGCTTCGACCGAGAGAATTCTTTCCTGCTGGTCAAGGTCGATTGCCTTATACTTGCAAACTTCAACGCATTTATTACATTCGGCGCCTTTGCATGTAGCCGCATCAACAATATATTTCTGCGGATAGGCATTTTCGTACGGGAGATAGATTGCGGCGGTTTCATCCATACCGTAATTAAAATCGTTCTTTCTTTTTTCCGGGCAGGCTTTAACGCAGTCTCCGCATGAAGTGCATTGATTGTTAACATATCTTGGCTTCAAGCGTATATCCGCTCTATATTTGCCGGATTCTTCGTATACATCCGTAATTTCCGCAAGCGTAAACAGCTTGATCAAAGGATTGGCTCGGAGCCTCCGTAAATTAATTTCCAATCCGCAGGAAGGCGGGCACAGTTTGGGAAAGTACTTGCTGAACTGTGTAACTTTTCCGCCGATATAAGGTCTCTTTTCGATTAATA
>JBJKOY010000122.1:0-8139 GCA_046706945.1 Ignavibacteriaceae bacterium
ATCTTCGGTTTTTAATCCGGCTCAGCTTTATAAGTGAGCCGGATTTTTTTGCCTAAATATTCAAAAAAAGTAAAAATAATTTAGGGATTTCTTGACAAAATTTGACTTATCGTCTATATTAGGAGTCTGAAATTTTTTGAGATATAAAAGATTAGGAGAAATTTGTGCCCACGATAAATCAGCTAGTTAGAAAAGGCCGGGTTAGAATCTTGGCGAAGAAAAAAGCACCCGCGCTGGATGCTTGTCCTCAAAAAAGAGGCGTTTGTACCAGGGTATATACTTCCACACCTAAAAAACCGAATTCGGCTTTGAGGAAAGTGGCTAGGGTAAGGCTTACTAACAGTATTGAAGTTACGGCTTATATACCCGGAGAAGGGCATAATTTGCAGGAACACTCCATAGTTTTAATAAGAGGCGGCAGGGTTAAGGATCTGCCCGGCGTACGCTATCATATCATCAGAGGAACACTGGATACAAGCGGCGTTGAAGACAGGAAAAAAGGCAGATCAAAATACGGTGCTAAAAAACCAAAGGCTAAATAACTTTTATGAGAAAGAAAAGAGCAGAAAAAAAATATTTAAAACCGGATCCGAAATATAACGATGTCCTGGTTGCCAAGTTTGTAAATTCGATAATGTACGACGGTAAAAAATCCGTCGCGAGAAGAGTAGTTTACGACGCTTTTCAAATTATCGAAGACAGGACGAAGAAACCGGGTCTGGAAGTATTTAAAAAAGCTTTGAATAACGTTCAGCCCGTTATCGAAGTAAGGAGCCGCAGGGTCGGCGGAGCTACTTACCAGGTCCCGACGGAAGTAAGACCGGAAAGAAGAACCGCTCTGGCAATGAGATGGATTAAAATTTATTCCAGGGCCAGAGGCGATAAATCGATGCCCCTGAAACTGGCATCCGAACTGATCGCGGCTTCAAACAACGAAGGATCGGCGGTTAAGAAAAAAGAAGATACTCATAGAATGGCTGAAGCAAATAAGGCATTTGCTCATTTTAAATGGTAATTAAAAACAGATAATTGTAGAAAGACTAAGATTCAGTATGGCAAGCAAGTTTCCAATAGACAGGGTTCGCAATATAGGAATTATGGCTCATATAGACGCCGGTAAAACGACTACGACCGAACGCATTCTTTATTACACCGGCAAACTGCACCGGATCGGCGAAGTCCACGACGGTGCGGCTACTATGGACTGGATGGAACAGGAAAAGGAACGCGGCATAACCATTACCAGCGCCGCAACCACATGTTTCTGGAGCGATCATCAGATAAATATTATCGATACGCCGGGCCACGTCGATTTTACCGTGGAGGTAGAGAGATCGTTAAGGGTTCTCGACGGCGCCGTTGCTTTGTTCTGCGCCGTTGGCGGCGTTGAACCGCAATCGGAAACCGTATGGAGACAGGCGGACAAATACAGGGTTCCGAGGATTGCTTTTATAAATAAAATGGACAGAACCGGCGCCGACTTTTACAACGCCGTGCAAATGATGAAAGACAGGCTTAGCGCAAACGCCATTCCGATTACCCTCCCGATTGGAGAGGGTGATATGTTCGCCGGCGTGATAGACCTGCTTACTTTCAAAGCACGCATGTATCACGAAGAAACGATGGGCGCCACTTTCGACGAATTCGATATTCCAGAAGACCTTGTGGAAATTGCAACCAGGTACAGAACTCAAATGCTGGAAGCGGTTTCAGATATAGACGATACTCTTCTTGAAAAATACCTTGAAGGCAAAGAAATAAGCGAAGAAGAAATAAAGACCGTATTAAGAAAAGCTACGATAGAGTTAAAGATTATTCCGGTACTCTGCGGTTCGGCTTTTAAAAATAAAGGCGTGCAGAAATTGCTTGACAGCGTTGTTGATTTCCTTCCGTCGCCCTTGGACTTTAAAGAAATCGAAGCGCATCATATCGGGATAAACGATATAGTTAAAAGGAAAATCGATCCCGAAGAAAAGTTCACCGCTCTTGCGTTTAAAATTATGAACGATCCCTACGTAGGAAAACTTACTTTCTTCAGGGTTTATTCCGGAACGCTGAAAGCAGGTTCGTATATTTATAACGCGGTAAGCGATAAAAAAGAGAGAATAAGCCGTCTGCTTCAAATGCATGCGAACCATAGGGAAGAGATCGATGAAGTAAGGGCCGGCGATATAGCCGCGGCGGTAGGCTTGAAATTTACCCGGACCGGAGACACGCTTTGCGAAGAACGCGACGCGGTAATGCTCGAGAAAATAGTATTCCCCGAACCGGTTATTCAGATAGCCATCGAACCGAAAACAAAAGCGGATCAGGATAAACTGTCCGATGCGCTGGTTAAGCTTTCGGATGAAGATCCGACTTTTAAGATAAAAGTCGACGATGAAACGGGCCAGACTTTGATAAGCGGCATGGGCGAGCTTCATTTGGAAATTCTTATAGACAGGATGAAAAGGGAATTTAAGGTTGAAGCGAACGTCGGCAAACCCCAGGTTGCCTACAGAGAGACCATTACGAAAACGGTTAACTCGGAAGGCAAATTTGTCAAACAGTCGGGAGGACGCGGCAAGTACGGGCACGTATGGGTCGAGATCAGTCCGAATGAAGCGGGCAAAGGTTATGAATTTACAAACGCTATTGTAGGCGGTTCGGTACCTAAAGAATATATTCCTGCGGTTTCGGCCGGTATCCAGGAAGCCATGAGAAACGGCGTTGTTGCGGGCTTCCCGGTTGTAGACATAAAAGCAAAGATATACGACGGTTCATATCACGATGTCGATTCCGACGAACTATCTTTCAAGGTTGCGGGTTCCATCGCATTTAAGGAAGGTGCAAAGAAGGCTAAGCCCATCTTGTTAGAGCCGATAATGGATGTTGAGGTTGTTACACCCGAAGAATATTTAGGCGACGTAATGGGTGATTTGAATTCGAGACGAGGAAAGATTGAGGGATTTTCCGCTAGGAAAGACGCTCAGGTAATTAAATCGACCGTTCCCCTTGCGGAAATGTTCGGGTACGCTACTATTTTAAGATCCATGACCCAAGGACGAGCTATTTATACTATGCAATTTTCACATTACTCCGAAGTGCCGAAAAGCCTTGCGGAGGAAATAGCTGAAAAAACTTTAGGTAAAAAGTCGGTTACCACCACTTAACAAGGAATATTATTAAAAGTTAAACACAAAGGAGAAGTTAGATGGCAAAAGAAAAATTTGATAGGAGTAAACCTCACGTTAACATAGGTACGATCGGCCACGTAGATCACGGTAAAACCACGTTAACAGCTGCCATCACAATGGCTCTCGCATTGAAGGGATTATCAGCGATAAGAACTTTCGACAGTATTGATAACGCCCCGGAAGAAAGAGAAAGAGGTATTACTATTGCAACAGCGCACGTTGAATATTCGACCGCAAACAGACACTATGCACACGTCGACTGTCCGGGTCACGCCGATTATGTAAAGAATATGATCACCGGTGCCGCTCAAATGGACGGCGCAATTTTGGTGGTTGCAGCTACCGATGGCCCGATGCCTCAGACCAGAGAGCACGTTCTTCTTGCACGTCAGGTCGGTGTACCGAAAATAGTTGTTTTCATGAATAAAGTTGATATGGTGGATGATCCGGAATTAATCGAGCTGGTTGAGGTTGAATTAAGGGATCTTTTAAATTCTTACGAATTCCCCGGCGATGAGATACCTATTATCAAAGGATCGGCGCTGAAAGCTTTGGAAGCAGGTGCAAGCAATGCGCCTGTCGACGATCCCCGCTTCACTTGTATCTGGGAGCTTATGGATGCCGTTGATACCTATATCCCGATACCCGAAAGAGAAGTCGATAAACCGTTCCTTATGCCTGTTGAAGATGTTTTCTCAATTACAGGCCGCGGAACCGTTGCCACCGGCAGGGTTGAAAGAGGACAGGTTAAGTTAAGCGAAGAAGTAGAATTAATAGGCTTGGGTGTCCACAAAAAGACAGTCGTAACCGGCATCGAAATGTTCAGAAAAGAGCTCGACTCTGCAATAGCCGGAGATAATGCCGGACTTCTTTTAAGAGGCGTCGATAAAAAAGAAATCGAAAGAGGAATGGTACTGGCCAAACCCGGTTCCATTACGCCCCATAAAAAATTCGAAGGTTCCATTTACGTTCTGTCTAAAGACGAAGGCGGCCGTCATACCCCGTTCTTCAACGGCTACAGACCGCAGTTTTATTTCAGAACAACCGATGTTACCGGGGTTGCAACCCTTCCGGAAGGAACCGAAATGGTTATGCCCGGCGACAGCGTAATATTGACAGTTGAACTGATCTCCGAAATCGCTATGGAAGAAGGACTTCGCTTCGCTATCCGCGAAGGCGGCAGAACCGTAGCTTCCGGGGTCGTAACGAAAATTATCGAATAATAATAGTGCATTTCACCGAAAAGGGAGTGTCCGCTCCCTTTTCTTGTGTAAAAAATAAAAGGAGTACTTTACGTGCCTGGGCAGAAAATAAGAATTAAGTTGAAATCGTACGATCATATTTTGATTGATAAGTCTACCGAGAAAATAATAAAGACGGTGAGAAGTACGGGCGCGGTAGTGTCGGGTCCGATTCCGCTTCCTAC
The DNA here is from genome assembly GCA_046706945.1 of Ignavibacteriaceae bacterium. Lineage (GTDB taxonomy): Bacteria > Bacteroidota > Ignavibacteria > Ignavibacteriales > Ignavibacteriaceae > FEN-1297. Next base: position 4,603 of record JBJKOY010000122.1, read on the forward strand.
GAGGAGGACGGTTTATACCGTTTTAAGATCGCCTCACGTCGATAAAAAATCTCGTGAGCAGTTCGAAACCAGAGCGCATAAAAGAATAATCGATATTCATAATTCGAACAATAAAACCGTCGATTCTTTGAGTAAACTGGATATACCGGCGGGAGTTGATATCGAGATTAAGCTATAATGAATTTGGAGTTAAGATGTCTGGCATCATAGGTAAAAAAATAGGAATGTCTAGTGTCTTCGGAGCCGACGGAGAACAAATACCCGTTACGGTTATACAGGCGGGTCCTTGTAAGGTTGTATCCGTCAGAACTAAAGAAAAGGACGGCTACGAAGCCGTTCAACTGGGCTTCGGAGAAAAGAAAGAAAAAAATATCTCCAAGCCGGTTCTCGGACAATTTAAAAAGAGCTCGCTTACCCCCGTTGCGGTTTTAAAGGAGTTTAAGTTTCCCTCGTCTTCGGATTTTAAGATAGGCGACGAGGTCAAGGTGGATATCTTTGCGGAAGGTGAAAAGATTAAGGTCAAAGGAAAAAGCAAAGGCAAGGGTTTTCAGGGCGTTATGAAACGCCACGGCTTCGGCGGCGTGGGCGGAACAACGCACGGCCAAAGCGACAGATTAAGAGCCCCGGGTTCCATCGGCGCAAGTTCTTTCCCGTCGAGAGTTTTCAAGGGCCAAAGAATGGCCGGAAGAAAAGGATACGAGAACGTTACGGTATCGAACCTGAAGGTAGTGAAAATTTTAACGGATCAGAACATAATCCTCGTTAAGGGAGCCGTTCCCGGATCCGTAAATTCATATGTTGAATTGATAAAGAATTAAGCTGGTATTAAAATGACTTTAGAAGTATTAAAAATTAACGGCAGCGCATCCGGCGAGAAACTGGAACTCGCTGACGATATTTTCGGAATAGAGCCGAACGATCACGCAATTTATCTTTCCGTAAAAGCATACCAGGCCAATCAGCGGCAGGGTACTCACAAAGCAAAAGAAAGAGGCGAAGTTAGAGGCGGCGGCAAAAAACCCTGGAAGCAAAAAGGCAGAGGCGGTTCCCGCGCCGGTACGTCGCGCTCTCCGTTGTGGGTCGGCGGCGGAACAATCTTCGGCCCCCGTCCGAGGGATTACAGGCAGGAATTGCCCAAAAAAGTAAGAAAACTGGCTCGTAAGTCGGCTTTGAGTTATAAAGTTAAAGACGAACAGCTTATTGTGGTGGAAGATTTTAATTTTGAAGAGCCGAAGACAAAAGAGTTCGTAAAGTTTTTGGATGCAATAAAGGCGACCGGCAAAAAGACGCTTCTTTTAACCGGCGCGAATTCGGAAATTTTATATAAATCGGGACGCAACATTCCCAAAGTTAAAATCCTGGAAGCAGGTAAAGCATCGACGTATGATATATTGAATAACCAGATCCTGGTAATGCAAAAAGGCGCGGTTGAAATAATTAGCAATTCATTCAGGAAAAATGAAGAGGCGGTGAACTAAAATGCATCAAGTTTTGATAAGCCCGTTAATTACGGAAAAAATGACTAACCTAACCGCGGATCTCGGGAAATACGGATTCCTTGTTAATCCGGATTCCAACAAGATCGAGATAGCTAAAGCGATCGAAAAAAAATTCAACGTGCACGTCGTCAGCGTAAGGACCATAAATCATCCCGGGAAAACAAAGACGCAGTTCAGAAAAACCGGAAGGTTTACGGGGAAAACATCCAAATTCAAGAAAGCAGTCGTGACTTTGAAAAAGGGAGAAACAATAGAGATTTTTGAACAAGTATAGAATAATTCCGGTTAAGCCGGATTATTATATTGAAAACAGGATTATTAAATGGCAATTATTAAATTAAAACCGAATACACCCGGAACCAGATTCAAAAGCGTATCGTCTTTCGACGAAATTACGAAGATAAAACCCGAAAAATCTTTAACTGTCTCGCTGAATAAATCGGGCGGCAGAAATAATAAAGGAAGAGTTACTTCCAGGCATATAGGCGGCGGGCATAAAAGGAAATACAGAATCATAGATTTTAAGAGGGATAAATTCGGCGTACCGGCTAAAGTCTTTTCTATTGAATATGATCCCAACAGGACCTGCAGAATAGCCTTGCTGCATTATGCGGACGGAGATAAAAGATATATACTGGCTCCTGAAGGTTTGAAGGTAGGAGATAAGGTTCAGTCAGGTTCCGGCAGCGATATACTGGTGGGTAATTCGCTGCCTTTAAAAGAGTTGCCTCTGGGCAGCTTTGTTCATAACGTGGAATTGAAGCCCGGTAAAGGCGGGCAGCTGGGCAGGAGCGCAGGCTCTTCCCTTCAGGTTCTTGCAAAGGAAGGAGATTTTGCCCAGTTAAAAATGCCTTCCGGAGAAGTAAGGTTGGTCAGGTTGAATTGTCTGGCTACTTACGGCGTTGTAGGCAATGCCGAACAGGAGAACATAAGCTTCGGAAAAGCCGGCCGTTCCAGATGGAAAGGCGTCAGACCGCACGTAAGAGGCGTTGCGATGAACCCGGTCGATCACCCGATGGGAGGCGGCGAAGGAAAAACATCCGGAGGCGGGCATCCCGTTTCACCCTGGGGCCAGAGAGCGAAAGGTTTGAAAACCAGGAAACATAAAAAAGAATCAAATAAATTTATCATTAAAAGACGGAAATAGCAGAGAGTAATTATGCCGAGATCGGTTAAAAAAGGGCCGTTTGTCGACCTTAAATTAGCTGCTAAAATAAGCCAGTTGAACAGCAGCAATCAGAAAAAAATAATAAAGACTTGGTCTAGAGCTTCTACAATTACCCCGGATTTTGTAGGCCATACAATTGCCGTTCACAACGGAAATAAGATGATCCCGGTATATATTACCGAGAATATGGTGGGACACAAACTGGGTGAATTTGCCCCTACCAGAATTTTCAGAGGCCATCCGGGTACGAAAGCGGAAAAAGCCTCTAAAGCAAAATAAATTCGAATAAAAGGATTTTAAGATATAATGGAAGCAAGAGCAGTACACAAATATATAGGTTCGTCGCCTAGAAAAATGCGTTTGGTTGTGGACTTAATAAGAGGCCTTTCGGTAGATAAGGCAATAGAAGTTTTGCACTTTTCAGCAAAGCATGCCTCTAAAGACGCCGAAAAGGTAGTGCGGTCCGCTTTCGCGAACCTGGTCAACAGCGAAGAAACGTCTCGCGTCGAGCCGGACGAAGTGATAATTAAGGAAGCTTACGTTAACCAGGGACCGACGTTAAAAAGAATTTCTCCCGCTCCTATGGGACGGGCGTACAGAATCAGAAAAAGATCGTGTCATTTAACTATCATAGTTGAAAAAAAGGCATAAACTTTAGGAGGATATTTTCTTGGGACAGAAAACAAACCCGATAGGATTAAGAGTTGGAATTATTAGAGGATGGGACTCTAATTGGTACGAGAATAAAAGTTATTCTTCCAAGATTAAGGAAGACGATAGGCTGAGAGGATATATCAGGAACCGATTAAAGAAAGCAGGCATTTCGAGAATTGTTATAGACAGAACTTCCAAGAATATTATTCTAACTAT
>JBJKOY010000123.1:0-38182 GCA_046706945.1 Ignavibacteriaceae bacterium
GAAGGGAACGCGGTTCAGCTGAGAAGCGTAACTAGAGATATTACGGAGAGAAAAATTGCCGAAGAAAAAGCTCAGCTGCTGGCGCAGGCCGTTAAAAGCACCGGCGAAGGGATAAGTATTACGGACTTAAACAACAATATTTTATACGTTAACGACGCATTTAAGAATATCTTCGGTTACGCGGAGGATGAATTAATCGGACGGGATATCAGAATCGTTCGTTCCACGGACAAACCCGACCCGCCGGTTGAAGAGGTAAAATCGGAAACTCTGAAAAACGGTTGGAGCGGAGAATTGATAAACGTTAAAAAAGACGGAACCGAATTCCCGATTTCGCTCAGCACATCGTGCGTTTTCAATGAGAAAGGCGAACCGTATGCAATGGTAGGAGTAACCAGGGACATCACGGAACAAAAACTGGCGGAAAAACAATTGCATGAATACAGCGATCATCTCGAATATCTTGTAGGGGAACGAACACAAAAACTTAACAACGTCAACCTGCAGCTAAAAGAGGAAATTGATAAACAGAGAATCGCCGAAACGAATTTACAGGATCAGCTTACTTTTCTGCAGACCTTGATTGATGCCATACCGAACCCGGTTTTCATAAGAGATTCGAAAAAATTATACATCGGTTGCAACAAAGCATTCGAGGAGTTTCACGGAGTTAAGAGGGAAGAAATTGTCGGCAAGACAATAAACGAAGTGCTTCCCCGAACAATAATAAAGGAAGTGGAATACAGGGACGAGAAACTGAACGGGGAAAATCTAGAACAAAAATTCGAAATGAAGACCTTTGATAAAACCGGGAACGAACACGACGTAATAGTTTACAGAGTGTCGTTTAATAAAACCGGCGGCGCACCGGGCGGAGTAGTGGGAATTATAATCGATATTTCCGAAATGAAAAAACTGGAGAGAGAAATTCTAAAATCCCTGGAAAAAGAAAAAGAGCTGAGCGAGCTTAAATCTCGGTTTATATCGGTTACTTCGCATGAATTCAGAACGCCTTTGACTACCATCCTTTCTTCAGCCGATCTCCTGGAACTTTACGGGAGACAATGGCCCGAATCCAAATACTTTGATTATATTAAAAATATTCAAAACGCGGTCGAATATTTGACCGAGCTCTTAACGGATGTATTGACTATAAGCAGATCGGATACAGGGAAAATTAAATTTAACCCGATGCAATTAAATTTGTACGACCTGATTTCGAATATAATTGAAAGCCTGAAAATATCAACGCCCGAGAATATTAAAATCAAACTGGACTATTCGACGCAAGAAAAAATATTCTACCTGGACAATAAATTAATTACTCAGATATTAACGAACCTTCTCTCCAACGCGATTAAATATTCGCCCGGCGGGGGTTTTGTATACCTGACTGTTAAAAAAGGAAACAACTGTCTTTCAATATCGGTAAAGGACAGCGGTATAGGTATTTCCGAAGAAGACCAGGAAAAATTGTTCGAGCCGTTCCACCGCGGCGAAAACGTCGGTAAAATTTCCGGTACGGGCCTCGGTCTATCCATCGCTAAGAAATCGGCAGAGATGCACAACGGCGGTCTCTATATCGAGAGCAAAATTAACAACGGAACAACGGTAACCGTAAAACTGAACTGTAATCAAGAATCAAATTAAAACCGGGATAAACTCAATGAAAAAAATATTGCTGATTGAAGATGAAGATGTCATAAGGACTTCTGTGAAAGAATTATTGGAATCGCATAATTTTAAAGTCTTCTCGGCTTCGGAAGGTAAAGAAGGGCTTCAATTAGCGTACGAGATAATTCCCGATTTGATAATTTCCGATATTATGATGCCGAAGGTGGACGGTTTCCAGGTTTTGGAGCACGTCCAGAATATGCCCGTTCCCCATATGGTCCCTTTTATTTTTCTTACCGCCAGAGTGGACGAAATGGACGTACGCAAAGGGATGAATATGGGCGCGAACGATTACCTTAAAAAACCGTTCCGTGCAAAAGAACTCTTAAAGATAGTTGATACCCAGCTTCGGAAAAAAGAAAAATCGGACAGGATACTTGAATCCGTTTACACTGATATCGCCGCGTACGTCCCTCATGAAATGCGTACACCTTTGGTCCCGATTATAGGCTATTCAGAATTAATCCGCGAAGAATTGAACAGTCTTTCGAAGGAGGAAATTTACGATATAGTAAATAAAATAATTATTTCCGGCCGCAGGATGCATAGAACGATTGAGAAATTCATAAAGTATACGGATATAATATTAAGGGCCCGCAATCCCAACGAAACAGGCAGAAGAAATTTTGCCGTTAATTCCGCCGCCGGTTTGATAAGATCGATCAGCACCAGAATTGCGGACGAGCATAACAGGGAAAAAGATGTTGAATTAAGCCTGACCGAATCGAAAATTAAGATTAGGCGGGAAGATTTTGAATTTATCGTCGAAGAGTTGATGAACAACGCAATAAAATTTCCAAATTCAGGTACGAAAATTCTGCTGGAAGGTCAAATAAAAGATAGGCTGTATGTTTTTAAAATCACCGACCACGGTAGAGGCATTCCTCCCGACAGGCTGAACAATATCAATCCTTTTATTCAGCATGAAAGGGAAATATATCAGCAGACAGGCAACGGTTTGGGATTAATTTCCGTTAAAAAATTAACGGAATATTACGGAGGTACTTTCGAGATCGACAGTATCTTAAATAAATTTACCGCATGTTCGGTTTCAATTCCCGCTTATATTTAAAGGCGCGGAAGATATGGTCGAAGCTGCCGATAGGAATTTCCCCCGTTAAATTGCCTTATGCGGTCTTTCAAGTAAATATCCGCACATTCTTTTTTATTTTTACCATTCCGCGGTGACAAAAATAATAAGAACACGACTTCTAGTATTAACAAAATCCTTTTAAATCCGATAATTATCTTAGATAAATCAAAAATTATATGGGTATCTAACATGTCTTTTTTCAGAATTTCACTTCTTCTTGTCTTGTTTTGTGCTTTTTGGGGAATACGCGGTGCAACTTTTGCCCAGCAGCAGCCTGATCCGTATTTACCCTTCGCAGAACAAATGCCTCAGCCCGTCGGGGGGCTTCAGGCTATATATAAAAACATAAAATACCCCGACGCGGCTAAAAGGGACGGAGTTCAAGGAAAAGTTTACGCTGTAATATAAATAAACGAGCAAGGCGGGGTTGATCAGGTTAAAATTATAAAAGGTCTTGGAGACGGCTGCGATGAGGCCGCCGTACAGGGAATTAAGGAAGCAAAATTTACTCCGGCGGAAAACGGGGGCAAGCCGGTTAAAGTAAAGCTGTCCCTGGCAATTGAATTTAAACTCTCCGGTTGATAATTATTTTTCTCCGGGATTCATTTTTTTTGATTTAAATAATCAAAATAGACATTAACAGTTATTTATTAAAAGAATTACTAAGGGTAATGAAGTGGCTTGGTTTAAGAATTTAAAATTTGTCAGAAAAATTCAGGGCGGTTTTACTTCGTTGGCATTAATTTCAACCATAATAGCCGCGGTCGGATTTTTTCAAATTAACAGGATGAGCGGACTGAAAAACCAAATTTTCGGCGATTATGTAACCCCGCGCGATCAGGTTTACAACGTTTATTCGAACTTTCAGAAAATTCAATTTATTATGATGCAGTTCTCGATGCCTGCATTTGCGCCGAAGTTCGGGGATAACGTTAAGGAATACAACAAATTAAAAAGCGCCGTAGACCGTTCGATCGATTCGCTGCTGAGTTCGAATTTGGGCAGCGGTATAAAAAAAGATATGAAGCAGGTAAAAACAACCTGGGAACAATACAAAAGCATCGTTGCCGACGCTATAATGAGCGCATCGGCTACAAAAGCTTACGATATGGCAGCCGATATTTCCACCTCGTCGGGGCAGGAGGTCGGCCGGAAGCTCCAGGATACCTTTGAAAAAATGAATACGGTTCTGGAAAGCAAAGCCAATTCTTTAAATCAGAATGTCCAGAGCTCGGTTTCCGGTTCCCGTTTCGTAACGATTGTTTGCATCATATTCGGCACGCTGACCTTTATATTATGTGTTTTCTTCCTGGCTCCCATGATTACTAAGCCGATCGAAAGACTTAAAGAAACGGTTAAAGAATTTTCATTCGGCAACTACGATGCTGAAATAAATTATAAATCGAAGGATGAAATAGGGGAACTGGCAGATATGCTGCGCGACCTGCAGAGCGCACAAAAGAACAAAATTTTTGTTGCCGAAGAAATTGCATCGGGCCGCATTCACCGCGTTGAGCTGGCTTCGGAAAAGGATTCGCTTGCAATCTCGTTTAACAAGGAAGTAGATACGATAGAGAGCCTGATCAATGAAGCGGATAAATTAATTCAAGCCAACGAGGAAGGCAATTTGAGCCTAAGGGGCGACGCTTCCAAATTTGAAGGCGAATGGGGCAAGCTGATTACCGGTATAAACTCCATACTGGATGCAGTACTTGCGCCGATAAACGAATCCGCAAGCGTATTGAAAGTAATGGCTGACGGCGATTTTACGATAAAGGTCAACGGCAATTACAAAGGCGACCATCAGATGATAAAAGACAACATCAATACCGTTACCGAATCGTTGTCGCAGGCCCTGCGCAAAGTAAACGAAGCGGTGCTTGCGACGGCAAGTTCTTCGAACCAAATCTCCTCAAGCGTGGAAGAAATGGCCGCCGGAGCCGGCGAACAAACGCAGCAGACGGTTGAAGTCGCGAGGTCTATCGAACAAATGACGAAGACGATCCTTGACAATACGAAAAACGCCTCCATAGCGGCCGATACGGCCAAGAGCTCGGGCGAACTGGCAAGGAAAGGCGGGAAGGTTGTTGAAGACACGATCGACGGCATGCTCCGAATAGCCGAGGTAGTCGAGAAATCGGCTGAAACCGTAGAAGCACTTGGAAAGAGCAGCGACGCGATCGGGGAGATAATTCAGGTCATCGACGATATTGCGGATCAGACCAACCTGCTTGCATTGAATGCCGCTATAGAAGCGGCCAGGGCCGGGGAACAGGGACGCGGTTTTGCGGTTGTAGCCGACGAGGTGAGGAAACTGGCCGAACGCACCACCAAGGCAACGAAAGAGATAGCAAGCATGATCAAAAAAATTCAGAAAGATACCGGCGACGCCGTCAATTCAATGAAACAAGGCAAGCTTGAAGTGGACAACGGTAAAGAATTGGCCAATAAAGCGGGCGAAGTATTGAAAGAAATTATCTCAGGCGCCGAAAAAGTTACCGATGTTGCGGCGCTGGTTGCGTCCGCCAGTGAGGAACAATCCGCTTCCGCCGAAGAGATCAGCAAGAACATAGAATCGATCAGCAGCGTTACTCAGCAGAGCGCAGCCGGTTCGCAGCAAATTGCAAGGTCCGCGGAAGATTTAAGCAACCTGACGCAGAACCTGGAAAGACTGATCAGTCACTTTAAAATCGCCGAAGAAAAAAGTATCGGAACCAAGCGTGTTCAGCAGCTGGCGGGAAAATCCAGCTATTATCAGGAATATGAACATGCCTAGAATTTTTAAGGGGATTAAATAATCTTACTGCCGCTATAAAAAGTTTTTATATCCGTCAGTTATTCTGAAAAATTATCAAGGGAAAAAGATGGCTTTAATCGAGTGGTCCGAAAATTACAGTGTGAAAGTAAAAACCATTGACAACCAGCATAAAAAGCTTGTAGATCTCATCAACGAACTGCACGGGGCTATGCGGGAAGCGCACGGGAAAGACGTGCTGGGTAAAATTCTGAACGAATTAACGGAGTATACCGTGTTTCATTTTTCTACCGAAGAAAAATTAATGAATGATAACGGCTACGCCGGCTACGTTGCTCATAAAGCGGAACACGACAAACTTACAAAACAGGTCATCGAACTTAACGGTAATCTGAAATCGGGAAAAGGCGTTATATCGCAGGAAGTTTTATTCTTCCTTAAAGACTGGCTGCTTAACCATATAGCCGTAACGGATAAAAAATATTCGTTGTTTTTAAATAATAAGGGAATTTCTTAAAAGATTTTTAACTTTTTTCCTGTAAACCGACTGAACACAGTATGGCTGACATAAAAAATAATCCGTTTGAAAATAATTCTAATTTAAAGGATTATACCATCTCGAGGCTTTCCGATATTTTAAGGAAGATTGAACTTTTTAATTCCGGCCTGGATAAAGCGGCCGAATTGACCGGAAATGATTTTTCATCCTTAAACGAAAACATCGCGGAGACGCTTGATAAATCTGCCGGCGTATTCGATTTATCAGAAGAAATTACAGGAAAAATTTACGGGGATGCGGTAAAAAACAGCATTAAGGAATTGAAGCAGGTCCTGATCCGGATAAAAAAGTATATCGACGAAACAGGCATAAGATTTAACGAAGGGCAGAAAGAATTAACCAACGTAAACAAAACGCTGGGAGATATCGTAGACAACCTGTCGGGTTTTAAAAGCCTTGTAAAACACTTGCGGATGCTGGGCATTTCCACTAAAATAGAGAGCGTAAGACTGGGTCTGGAAGACAGGGGTTTCTACACTCTGGCGGAGGATGTTGAAAAACTTTCGACAATGATTACAAAGAAATCATTGGATATAAGGGAGAAATTGACATATCTCCTGAACTTAACGACGAAGGGTAAATCAACAATAACCAGTCTGATCCGCACGCAGAATGAGTTTACTTCGAAAATTGTGGGCGAAGCACTGTCAAGCTCTGATTTGCTGTCCGACAAGTACAGGTCGGCTTCCGATAAATCGGGACTTATAGCTTCCAAATCGAAAATGATATCCCACGCCATATCTCAAATAGACAACACCTCCGAAGTTCAAAATATGTCAAAAAGTGGATTAGAAAGTGCAAAAAACGTACTTTTGCATCTTGTTTCCGACTCTAAAAGGAAATTTGCGGAATTTCTTGGTTCCGGCAGCGGCGACACAAAATTTATTTCCGGGTTCCAGAATGCGCTGAAATTGCAGTGCGGGCAAATAGAGAATATTGAAAATAATTTGGACGGGGCGATACAAAATTTACGTACCGGTTTTAAAAATATTGAAGATAACATAGCATCGCTGATATCCGACCTTAGTCAATTTGCCGGTAGCTCAAGTTTCGGACAAAATTCATTGCTTACCGAAATCTCCAAAAAACTAACGGCCGTTTCAAATACGATAGAGCAGGATTCCAAAATTTCGGAGGAAATGGTAGCTTCAATGGCGTCGGTTGCCGATACCATTGCAGACCTTTCCGGATTTGTGGATGAAATTGATGAAATCGGCACGGAAGTGGAATTAATCGCTCTGAATGCAAGCGTGAAAGCAGCCCGGACCGGCGAAGAAGGCGCAGCTCTCGGCGTTCTTGCCGAATCGATTCAAAAGCTGTCGATAGATGCAAAAAAACAGACATCATTAATACTGGAAGTACTGCAAAACGTGATGAAAACGGCGGAAAAACTGAGAAATAATTTCAACTCGAAAAATACCGTCGGGAATAAAGAGGACCTTGCATCGCTCTCGGCCAGAATAAATGATTTACTGGGAACATTAAATGCTACTGACGCGGACATTTCAAATCAATCGGAAGAATTAAAAGAAAAAGCTGCCGAATTAAACGATCAGATCAAAAAGATAATGCAAAAAGTTTGGACGGATAAAAAAGTTAGGAATATTACTGAAGTTTATTTAAATGAATTTAAAAAATTCGCGGGTAATACGTCTTTAGCTTTAACGGCGGATAAAGAAAATTACCCGGACACAGAAAAGATAAAACCTCCTGCCGGCGAAATTAATATTTACAGGAATGTCCGCCGGGAGATCAGGCCTGCAAAAATAAGTGCGGAAAATAAAATCCCATCCAACGGCTCAAACGGATCGAGAAACAATAACGATATAATTTATTAAATGAATATCTATTTACATCTGGTTAATATTATTCATTAAGTCTTTCGTTATTAGTATTAATACTGTTTTAGGCGGCCGGATGTTAGACGGCACTACATTTGCTTGAAAATATAAAAATTGGTCGGAAAATCATTAAAAATCTTTCCGGAACTTTCGATAATATCAAAAGAACCGGTTTTTTTTGGGGTTCAAATAAATTAAAAATAAGGGAAGCGCTGATTAATGAGTCAGGTTGAAAATTTCTTAGAAAAGCAGTTGGAATTGCTAAAATCAGAAGATCCTCCTACCAGAAGTATGGCTGCCGAAGCGTTGATGCATGAAGAATTAACCGAAGACGCCGCAGATGCATTATGCAGGCTGGTGACCGATTCGGATAAAGGCGTTAGAAATTCCGCTGACTTAGCTCTTTCTATAAATTCCAGTCCGGTAATTCCGAAATATCTCGTGAAATATATCTCCTCCCAGGAAATATCGGTCAGAAATTTGGCTGGGGAAATATTATTAAAAATAGGTACTCACGCCATTGACGCCATGCTGAAATTCATAGACCGCGGAACCGACGACGATAAAAAATTTATAGTGGATATCCTGGGGTTGGTGGGCGACCCGGTTGCAAGCGACAAGTTATACGAATTATTGCAGACGAACAAGAACGACAACGTAATATTGGCCTGTATCGAAGCTCTGGGAAATCTTAAATACGAGGATGCGGTCGACTACATGATCAAAGTTTACCCCCTGAACGAATTATTCAGACCCACCATAATCGAATCTTTAGGTAAGATAGGTACTAAAAAAGCGGTTAAATTTATTATAGACAGCTTCACCTACGAAGACGAACTGACAAAGTTTTCAATGATCGAAAGTCTCGGTTTAATAGGCGACGAAGAAACGTTCTTCTTCCTTCTTTCCGAATTAAACAAGACCGAAGGCCCGCTGGTCTGGGTTATTTTAAATTCGATATTTCAGTTGAAAGAAAAATATAATTTCGATATACCGTTCGACGACTGGATGAAGAAGGCGATACTCAACACAATATACGAAGCCGACTCGGAATTCCAGAAAGCCGCCGTTAATCTGATACTGCCGTTCGACGACGAAGAAGTTATAAACGCCCTGCTGACGGTATACGGGAATAATTTCGATTTAGACGACTTAATTAAGCCTAAATGCCTTGCCAAATCGACCGTTACTTTAATTCTGCTGCCTAATTTGATTAATAAGAATCCCCAGAATATCAGGAATTTATTGGATCTCTTGAAGGAAATGGTGATCTTCGAAAATATAGACTACAAAGGAAAATTAACTTCTCTTCAATTCCGGGATTTGACGGAAGCCGTTTCCAATTGTCTCGATAACCCGGATGAAGAAGTAAGAAAATCGGCAACGGAATTATTGTTTTTCCTGGACAACGGGATTGCCGTATTGTTCATTGAAAAAATGGTTGAAGACGATAATATGTGGAACAGGCTAAAACTGCTGGAGTTAATTGACGGCGTTCATTCTTCCAAGGTGGACTTTGCGCTTCAAAAACTGGCGAACGATCCGGAGGAAATGATCAGCGAACGAGCACAGTTTATCATTTCACAAAGGGAAAATTCCAAATTTGAAACGAAAATAGAAAACTAATATGAACCAATTTTCCAACGCTCCTATACCGCAGATAAGCTTGTTACAGAATAATCTGGATACGGCCGGCGCTTTATCGGATTCGGCTTTTATAAATCTGAGACAGTTTATTTACGAAAATTGCGGCATCTATTTTCAGGACAATAAGAAATATTTACTGGAAAGCAGAATACTGAAAAGAATAAATTATTTGGGCATGAATACTTTTGAAGAATATATCGATTACGTTAAATACAATACCGGGAACGGTACAGAGAAAAAGTATTTGTACGAGGCGATAACCATCAACGAAACTTTTTTCTTCAGAAATCAGCCCCAGCTAGATGCCCTTGTTTCAAAGGTCATTCCCGAGATTATATCCGGGAAGACCGGGCCCGACAAATATAAATTAAGAATCTGGAGTGCGGCAACTTCGTCCGGCGAAGAAGCTTATTCGGTGGGCATGGTCTTTCTCGATCTTATTAAGCCGAAATTCCCGGGAATGACCCTGGAAATTATAGGAACCGATATTAACCACGCGGTTGTAGAAACCGCGAAAGCGGCAAGGTACAAAGAATATTCGGTAAGGAATACTCCCTCTTATTATTTGAAAAAATATTTTATACAGAACGGAAACGTCTTCGAACTCGACGACTCGGTTAAAAGCCTGGTCAGCTTTAAGATTCTAAATCTTTACGACGACGCAAGCATGAGGACCATGTACAATTTCGATATAATCTTCTGCGCTAACGTACTTATATATTTCGATCAAGGTTCAAAAATGAAAGTAGTATCGCATTTATATAATTCGTTGAACAAGGGAGGCTACCTGTTTATCGGATATGCCGAAACTTTACACACCATTTCCAAGGCATTTAAACTGGTGAGTTTCCCCAAGACAATTGGATATAAAAAGGAGTAATAATAAGGATGAAAAAGGTTATTTTGGTGGCCGATGATTCCCCGTCTATAAGGAAGTTCGTTTCCTTTGCGCTGGCTATGCAGGGATATGAAATCATCTCCGCCGCGGACGGGATGGAAGCTTTGGAAAAGCTGCCCAACCAAAAGGTGAATCTCGTTATCACTGATTTAAACATGCCGAACGTTGACGGCTTTGAACTGATTAAATCGATACGAAGCAACGAGGAGTTTAAAGAAATCCCTATTATAATTCTGTCATCCCTGGCCGGCAGCGACGAAATTCAAAGGGGAATGAACTACGGAGCGAACTCTTACCTGATCAAACCGTTCGATCCCAAACGTATAGCTTATGAAGTTTCAAAATTTTTAAATTAAGGATTCAATTATGTCATTAAGATTTCTTGTCGTAGATGATTCCGTTACAATGCGGAGAATTGTAGTTAATTCGTTAAAGAACCTCGGCTACGATAACTTTGTAGAAGCTGCCGACGGTAAGGAAGCCCTGGAAAAATTAACAGCGGACGACTCAATAAATTTCGTAATAACGGACTGGAATATGCCGGTCGTTTCGGGCCTTGAGCTTGTCAAGTCGATAAGAGGCGACGACAAGATGTCCAAAATGTCAATACTTATGGTTACCACCAGGGGAGTGAAGGAAGATATTATAGAAGCACTGCAGGCAAAAGTCAACAACTATATAGTCAAACCTTTTACCCCGCAAATTTTAAAAGAAAAGATCGATCAAATTATTAATGCAGCATAAATAAGGTCAGCCATGAAACAAGTAAATAATATGAGCGAACTGTTCGACCGGTTGAACGACCTGAAATCGGTCTTCAGGTACGGACAAAAATTAATCCCAATCATACAGAGTATTATAGATTTCATGAGGGATACCGTGCCGTTGCTGGAAGACATAAACCATTCAATCGCGGACAGCACCAGCAAAATTCCGAGAGCCAAGGATCAGATTTCCAACGTTTCCAGCGCTACGGAACTGGCTACCACAGAAATTCTCGACCTGGTGGATTCAATCTCCGCGGACGTCGTATATATCGAAAACACTTTCTCGGAACTTCAGGAAGAAGAAGAAACCAAGGAAAAACTTTGGGCCGACATCAAGAATCTTCTGCCCGATACGCCGGAAGCCAAAGAACTCGTCAATAAGTACGAAAACAGCCGGCAGTTTATTTCGAAAAGCAGCGAGCTTATGGAAATGTTTCAAAAAATACGGAACGACGTTTACAATATTACGCTGTCGCTCCAGGTACAGGACATTACCTCGCAGCAGCTTGCGGCCGTTAATCACCTGATTGAATCCGTGCAGAAGAGATTGGCTTCTCTCATAGTTCACCTGGACGAATCGGACCTCCGAGATTTCGATTCCTCGAAAATGTATCCGAGCAACGGCGAAACTTTCGATCCGGACGCAAGATATACAAAATCGACCTCAAGACAGGAGGCGGCGGATATAATTATTAACGATACATTAAACAAAACTTCTCAAGACGAGATAGATAAGCTATTTTCTTAAAATGGGAGATAATAATCAATATTCGATGCTCAGCGATCCCGAAATGAAGGAGATCGTAGAGAGCTTTATCGTTGAAACCAAAGAAATCCTCGAAAAGCTGGATCTTAACCTGATTGAGCTTGAGAACAGGCCGAACGATACCGAGCTGCTGAACGAAGTATTCAGGTCGTTCCATACGATAAAAGGTACCTCGGGTTTCTTGGGGCTTGACAGACTTACCCAGGTGACCCACAGGTGCGAGGATATTCTCAACAAGCTGAGAAAGGGCGACGCCGTGTTATCGGCCGAAATAATGGACGGTATTTTAATGGCGTACGATAAAATTAAAGAACTGCTCGTTACAATAGAAACCCAGTTAAACGAAAACACACCTATAGAAGAAACGGTGGAAGTGCTTACGGAACTCCTGGACAAACTTGAACAAGGACACGACGCTGCGGAACATAAAGAACCGGCACAAAAAGCTAATTCTGCTGTACCCGCCCAGGAAGAAATGTCCGCAACCCCGGTCGAAGTTCAGGTAGATCGGAAAAAAGACGAACCCGAAAAGAAAGAAGAAACTTTAAAAGATACGACAAAAGCTTTCCTGAATAAGAAAACCGAAAGTACGATAAGAGTGGACGTAGAGCGCCTGGACGAACTTCTGAATATAGCCTCGGAGCTCGTTCTCGGCAGGAACAGGCTGGCGCAGGTTAATTCCGAGGTAGGACTGGAATACGAAGGCACAAAAATTTCCCGCGACCTGGCGGATGCCGCCAAACAGATAGATCTGATGACGAATGAGCTACAGCTGGTTGTAATGAAGACGAGAATGGTGAAAATAGGAAAAGTTTTCAACCGCTTCCCCAGGCTGGTAAGAGATCTTGCACGCGAAACGCAGAAAGAAGTCAACCTCGTATTAAAAGGCGAAGACACAGAGCTGGATAAGACTTTAATAGAGGAAATAAACGATCCTCTTGTGCACCTGATAAGGAATTCGGTAGATCACGGGATCGAGAGGCCGGAAACAAGGGAAAAGGCGGGCAAGGAGAAAACGGGGACAATAATACTTTCCGCCGAGCAGGAAGGCAACCAGATAATAATTACGATAGAGGACGACGGCAAAGGAATAGATCCCGAGTTCATAAAAGAGAAAGCGGTTTCAAAGGGTTTGATATCAAAGGAAAAGGCCAAGGAATTATCCAAACAGGAAGCGTTTAACCTGATATTCCTTCCGGGTTTTTCCACTGCCGAAGTCGTAACGAATGTTTCCGGCAGGGGCGTAGGAATGGACGTCGTGAAAACAAACGTAGTCAAGCTCAGGGGGATTATCAGCATCGATTCCGCCGTGGGACGGGGTACGAAAATCATAGTCAAGCTGCCCCTTACTCTGGCTATTATTCCGGGAATGATTGTAAAAGTAAATTCGGAAACACTGGTCATTCCGCTTAATTCGGTAATAGAGGTAGTTCGCGTTCATATCGAAGATATTTACATGGTTAACGGGTTCGAAACTATAAGACGCAGGGACAGCGTACTTCCTTTGATAAGCATAGACAACCTGCTGTACAGCGATATTCTGACGGAAGACAAAAAAATCTGGCAGTATGTTGTTATAGTCGGTTTGGCGGAAAAAAGATTCGGAATAAAAGTAGACGAATTGTGCGGTCAGAAGGAAGTTGTTATCAAATCTTTGGGTAATTATTTGGGCAATATCGAGGGGATTGCCGGCTCGACTATTATGGGCGACGGAACGGTTGTGATGATTGTCGATATAAGCGAATTAATAAATAAATTAGCGAAATAAAGTGACACCAATAAAAGCAGTTGTAGTAGACGATTCGGCATTTATGAGAAAATCAATCTCGATTATGCTTGAAAGCGATACTGATATTCAGGTTGTCGGCATCGCCAGGGACGGGCTTGAAGGATATAACGTAGTTAAATCTTTAAAACCCGATATCGTTACTCTCGATATCGAAATGCCGAAGATGGACGGTATAACGGCACTGCAGAAAATAATGCAGGATTGTCCTACGTCCGTTCTTATGGTCAGTTCCCTTACTACGGAAGGTGCGGAAGTTACCTTGAAGGCTCTTGAATACGGTGCCGTGGATTTTATTCCTAAAGAACTGTCTTACGTTAACGTAAATATCATCAAAATAAAAGACGACCTGATTAACAAAGTCAAAGAGATTGTTAAGCAGAGAAACCTGCGGGAAAGGCTTAAAAGGATTCAGCGTTTCAATACGCAGATGAACAAGGTAAAGCCGGCCGAAGCTCTGCAGGTTTTAAAAGAACTGCCGAAAATGGACTACAGGGCAATTGCTCTGGGAGTTTCTACCGGAGGTCCCTTCTCATTGCAAAAGGTGATACCCCGGATCAATAAGAATATGGATATCCCTTTTTTCATAGTACAGCACATGCCGCCGAAATTTACAAAGTCTCTCGCGGAACGTCTGAATAATTTAAGCGAAGTTGAAGTAAAGGAAGCGGAGAACGACGAGAGAGTCCGCGGCGGCGTAGTATATATTGCACCGGGCGGATTTCTTATGACCGTCGTAAAAAACAGCTCGGGCGGCGAAGTAATTAAGATTTCAAAAGAGCCCTCCGATACGCTCCATTGTCCGTCGGTCGACATTATGCTTGAATCCGTAATAAACGCATACGGCAAATATGCTCTCGGCGTTATAATGACGGGTATGGGCAAAGACGGGTACGAGGCGGTTAAAAAATTAAAAAGCGAAGGCGGGTACTGCATAGCTCAGAATGAAGAAAGCTGCGTAGTATACGGTATGCCGAAAGCAGTTGTTGACGGCGGCCTGGCGGACGTAATTGTCCCGCTTGAAAATATTTCCGAAGTAATAAATAAAGCGTTGCAAAATGAAAGATAATTTCGAAGAACCCCTTTTCAGGGAATTCAGTATGTCCGAGGACAAAACCAATAAAAGTTTTATAAAAGCGTCCGAAGCCTCCATAGTGGGCAAAACCAGGATTTCCGTAGAGGAAGAAAGTCACGACGGGGTGAAAGTAATATTAAAAAAGGATTCAAACGATATCATAAAAGAAATAAAATTCGTTTGTTCCTGCGGTCAAACCAAATCGATTATGCTCGATTACACTGAATAATAATTTGCAAATGTACAAATTTAGCCATTCCCAGGGTAAAAATTCCCGCCTAAACATGATTTAATCACCTTATAGCCGGTGGCATTTATTTTGAACTCCCGATAAGAAAAAAATCGGTGGTATAATGTCAGGCACAACCATAAAACTGCTTCAAGAATTTGCGGATTTCTGCGCCGTAAATAACAAGGTAATAAGCAAAAATATTGCGAACGTCGGAACGAAAAATTATCACAGCGAAGAAATCGTATTTAAAAATTTGCTTAACAACAACATGACCGCCAAACTCAGGACGACGGACGACAGGCAGTTCGGCGCGGTAAGCCAGGATTCTTTCCCGGAATACGATATAAAAGAAGACCAGAGCAGGGACAATGTTTCGGGCGTAAATAACGTAGACATAGACAAACAGATGGCTTCGCTTGCCGAGAATACCTTGAATTTCAAATTCGCTTCGAACAGGATCAAGGATTATTTCGACAATATTCAAATGGTAATAAAAGGCAACGCATAATGAAAATAGGAGGTACTTTCCCCGGTTTTGATATCAGCGCAAAAGGTCTGAGCATCCAGAGAAAAAGGATGGACCTTATTGCCGAAAATATTGCCAACGCGGATGTTACGAGAACAGCGGACGGGCAGCCGTACAAGAGGAAATTCCTGGTCGTTTCCCAGAAACAAAATGTTTTTTCAAACGACCTCATCCAGGCTTCAACCCTGCCTTTGGAAACAACCGACCAAGCTCATATATCGAACATTATGAATCCGGAAGTCTCTCCGACGGAGGACAGCGCAAATCTCGTTTCCAAAGAAACCGTGGACCAGACTCCCGGCGAAGTGGTATATATGCCGGACAACCCCAATGCGGATAAAAACGGATACGTGCAGCAGTCCAACGTAAATATTGTCACGGAAATGGTGGATATGATTTCCGCAACCAGAAGCTATGAAGCAAATCTTACGGCTCTTAACTCCTCGAAACAGATGATTAAGGATTCACTGGAGATTTAACAAGGATGAAAATATCTACTAATATGATCGGAAATTACAGCCCCAATATAGCAAGAAACGTAAACTCGACGGCAAAGGCTAAAGAGACGTCGCCTAAGTTCGAGATGCAGAAAGTCGCGTCGAAGAAACCGGAAAGTCTAACTGCCGAAGAAAAAAATTTTTTCGCGGATCTTTATCCCGACAAGAAAAATGAAATAGTCGATTATCATTTTTACAAGCGCAGCGGCGAATTGTCGGGTGTTAAAATCGGTTCTATAATAGATAGGAGAGGATAAAATGAAAATAGATTCGATTAGTATGCAGATACCGGAATTGACTAATCCGGTTAAGACAGGCGGCATCAATGATAAATTTGCAAATATATTGACCGATTTTATCGGCAGCGTCAACCAGGATCAATTAAATTCGGACCAAGTTACCAAAGAGTTTGTACAGGGCGGCAACGTTCAAATACAGGACGTAATGATTGCCGGGGAAAAAGCCAAGACCAGTTTGGAATTATTGATGGAGATCAGAAATAAAGCCATCGATACCTATAACGAATTAACCAACATGCAGAAATAACCGTAATGAAAGAAAATCCCCTTGGTGCTTTATTAAATATATTTAATAAATTCTCCGTTCAGCAGAAGCTTGTAATAGGCGGAGCGGTTGCGATAACGGTTCTTATGATGGGGGCATTAATTTTTTTAATGAACCAGCCGGATTATGTACCGCTGTTTTCCAACCTGACGGAAACGGATGCTTCGAAAGTAGTGGATCAGCTAAATGCCCAGAAAATACCTTACCAAATAACCGGCAACGGAAGCGTAATTAAAGTCCCCAAGGATAAGGTATACGAGGAAAGGATCACGCTGGCAGGCAAAGGCATTCCGAGCTCGGGCGTAGTAGGGTACGAAATATTCGACAAATCCACGATGGGAATGTCCGAATTTATGCAGAAGCTTAATTACAAAAGAGCGCTGGAAGGCGAGCTTGAAAAAACCGTTATGACTATAGACGGAGTAGAAGGCGCCAGGATACACATAGTTATTCCGGAAAAGTCCGTCTTTAAAGACGAAGAAAAACTGCCTACAGCGGCCGTCGTGCTTAAGCTGAGAGATCCCAACATGATATCCAAAAACAACATAACGGCAATAGTCAACCTGGTCTCGAGCAGCGTGGAAGGTTTGAAACCCAGCAAGGTAACGGTGCTGGATACCGAAGGGAAGCTGCTCTCCAGGCAGGGAGACGACGATCCTTTGGCCGTGTCGAGCTCGAAACAATACGAGATAAAACGCACCGTGGAAAAATACCTGGCCCAGAAAGCCCAGAGCATTTTAAATAATGTCGTCGGTTACGGAAATTCCATGGTGGAAGTCAACGCCGACCTGAATTTCGACCAGGTCCAGAAGACCATGGAAACTTACGATCCGAACTCCCAGGTAGCCATAAGCGAACAGACGCTGAAAACTATTAACAACGGCAAGAACATGGGTGACTCCACCGCACAGACGAGCCAGAACACTACCACGAATTACGAAATAAGCAAGACTATAGAAAAAGTTATTACCGGATCGGGCAATATAAACAGGTTAAGTATTGCCGCGGTCGTAAACGATATCCCGAAGCAGGTAAAACAAGGCGGAAAAACTGAAGTAACCTACGAACCGCGTCCGAAGGAACAGATGGATAAGCTTGAAGAGCTTATAAAGAACGCAGTCGGGTTGGATCCTACCAGGAAGGATCAATTTACGCTCGTTGATATACCTTTCGAAACAAAAGACCTGGATACCGACAACCTCAAAATCGAAAGCCCCGGAATAGTCGACAATATGAACAAATGGACTAATCCGGCTTTAATGATAGTGGCCATCGCCGCCGCGATATTTCTTCTTAAGGGTTTGATGAAAAAGTTAAAAACAGAAAAGATTATGATAGGAACCTTCAACAGCAACGAACTTGCTCTAAACAGCTATCCCGGGCCCGAATTAATCAAAAACAAAAGTATGACACAGGTAAGCAGTCCTCCGAAGAAAACCTTTCTGCCTATAGGCGATTTGGAGGATGAGATATCGGATGAAGCGGTTCGCAAGAAAGCGCAGCAGGATAAAATTACAAATTACGTTTCCAAAAATCCTGTTGAGGCGGCAAAATTAATTAACTCCTGGTTGCACGAAGACGAATTTTAGTTAAGCCTATGCCAAAAGATTTAATTAAACCTCTGGAAATAAACGGCGTTCAAAAAGCCGCGCTGCTTATGATAGCACTGAATGTAGACAGTGCGTCGGAAGTTTTCAAATACCTGGATACCAACGAAGTCGAGCTGATCTCGACCGAAATATCCAAGGTGAAAAATATTCCTTCCAATACCGTAGACCTTGTAATGGAAGAATTCTACAACATGGTTACTGCGCGCGAATACGTTCTTGAAGGCGGGCTGGACTATGCGCAGCAGGTTCTGGAAAAATCTTTCGGCTTCAACAAAGCGGTTGAAATAATAGAAAAGGTTAAAAACCTTACTACTTTAAGAGGCTTCGACGTATTGAGAAAAGCCGATTCGGCCCAGCTTATCGGGTTCCTGAATAAGGAACACCCGCAGACCATCGCTTTAATCCTCTCCCATCTTCCGCCCGATCAGACCGCCGAGGTTCTGAAAGAAATGCAGGAACCGCTGAGAACCGATGTCGTTTACAGAATCGCTACCCTCGGTAAAATATCTCCCCAGACGTTAAAACATGTGGAGAAAGTTGTAGATGATATGGCCGGGCTGAGCATGGGACAGTCCTTAAGCAAGATAGGAGGCACCAAGAGTCTGGCAGCGGTTCTGAACAGGACCAACGTAAGCCTGAGCAAAGAAATACTGAATAATATGAGCGAGAAAGACCCGGAAGTTGCGGGCGAAGTTAAAAGATTAATGTTCCTGTTCGAAGATATCGTAAATATCCAGGATAAGGATATCCAGAAGATTTTAAGAGAGATAGACAGGAAAGATCTGGCGCTTGCGCTTAAAATCGTTGATGAAAAGCTCAAGGATAAGATGCTGAACAACATGTCCGAGAGGGCCGCGGATCTTTTAAAAGAAGAGCTGCAGTATATGGGAATGGTAAAATTGAAGGAAGTCGAAGCGGCGCAGGCGAGGATTATAGACGTGGTCAAAGCGCTCGAGGAAAGCGGTGAAATAAGTTTGAACATAAGAGGCAACTCGGAAGAAGTGTATGTCTGAGATAATCAAATTAAATATGAAGAAGACCAAACTAAACGTCTCGCTTAAGAATCCTTTCGAAGCCAACAACTTCGAAACCGAGAAGGAGGAAGATTATTTTCAGAACCAGTTGAAGCAGCATTACGAACACGGTTTTTCGGAAGGGCAGAAGGCCGCTCTGGAAAAACTCGAAAAAGAATATTCGGCGAAACTGTTAAGGAAATTCGAAGATGTGGAAGCCGTTATCAGGGGAATCGACGGGAAAATGGAGGAATACAGCGGCAGCTTCGAAAAAATAGTCGTTGAACTAGCATTAACGATCGCCGAAAAGATTGTGAGGAAAGAGATCCTTCAAGGTCCTATGATAGGCGAAGTACTGCACGATTCTTTAAGAAGGGTAATCGGGGCGAACCGGGTGATAGTCAAAATCAATCCGATTGATCTTCAAATATTGAATTCCGAGAGCGAAGGTTTGTTTAACGACGATACTTTTTCCAAGATTAAATTCGAACCGGACGAGAAAATAGAACAGGGCGGCTGCCTGGTAGAGACCGAGATAGGCAGCGTTGATGCAAGGGTATCATCCCAGTTCAACGAGGTGAAAAAAAATCTTGAGGCAATTTTTACAAGCGACGGTGCCTGATGGATATCGGCGAAGACATAATATTGAAATATAAAAGAATAATAGACCGTACGGACCCGATTAAAGTCAACGGTAAGGTTTCCGACGTCATCGGTCTTGTCATTGTATCGGTCGGCCCGGTCGTTACGCTGGGAGAAGTATGCGTGATTGTCGACAGAGACGGGAACGAAGTATGTAAAGCCGAAGTTGTTGGTTTTAAAGAAGGTAAAGTCCTTTCCATTGCGCTGGGAGAAGTTCATAATATTTCTCCTGCGTGCGACATAATTGCAACCGGGAAAAGCTTCACCGTAGGAGTCGGGCAGGAATTGCTGGGAAGGGTCATCGACGGACTCGGACAGCCTATAGACGGCCAGGGAGAAATATTTTGTTCGACATACAAAAGCATTCACAACGATCCCCCGAATCCTCTGCAGAGGGCGCGGATAAGAACTCCTCTGCAAACGGGAGTGAGGTCGATAGACGGCCTGTTGACTGTCGGCAAAGGACAGAGGATAGGGATCTTTGCCGGGAGCGGCGTCGGTAAAAGCGTTACCATGGGTATGATAGCTCGCAATACGAACGCCGACGTCAACGTGATTACCTTAATCGGCGAGCGCGGACGCGAAGTAAGGGAATTTATAGAAAAGGATCTGGGACCGGAAGGCTTAAAGAAATCAGTTGTAATAGTGGCTACTAGCGACAAGCCCGCATTGATCAGAATGAAAGGCGCTTTCATAGGCGCAACCATAGCGGAATTTTTCAGGGACCAGGGCAAAGACGTGGTATTAATGATGGACTCGGTTACGAGGTTCGCCATGGCTCAAAGGGAAATCGGATTAACGGTGGGCGAACCGCCTACTACCAAAGGCTATACGCCTTCGGTGTTTGCCATTCTGCCCAAACTTCTTGAAAGAGCGGGCACAAAGGATAAGGGTTCGATAACGGGTTTTTATACCGTCCTTGTGGACGGAGACGACATGACGGAGCCGATTGCGGATGCCGTCAGGTCTATTCTAGACGGGCACGTTGTGCTGTCCAGGAAGATTGCAAACAAAGGCCAATTCCCGGCAGTCGACCCGCTGCAAAGCGTGAGCCGCGTTATGCCGGATATCGTTTCGCCCGATCATAGAAGGCGGGCGATTGCGTTTAACGAAATTTTAGCAACATACGGCGAAGCGGAAGATTTAATAAATATAGGCGCGTACGTAAAAGGAAGCAATCCTCAAATCGACCATTCGCTTTCAAAGATAAAATACCTGAGAAATTTTCTGAAACAGGACATGAAGGAGAAGGCCGTATTTGAAGAGACCGTTTCCAAGTTAAAAGAAATAATCGAAGAACCACTGCAGTAAAATCATGGCGAAATTTCATTATAAATTCGAATCGATTAAAAAAGTAAAAGAAGCTCTTGAGAAAAAAGCCCAGAAAGAGGTTGCCGTAATAGACCTTGAAATAAAAAAGCTTGAGGAAGAATATAAAAGACTAACCGAGCTGGAATTAAGGAGTAAAAAAGAATTTTTTAAGGTTCAAGTATCGGTCGGCGAGTTGAAATTTATGAAAGGCTACGAACAGTTTCTTCAAAAACAACGAGACGCAGTTACCAGGAAGATAAACAAACTGAACGAAAAAAGGAAAATCAAACTTAAAGAATTGGTACAGAGAAGCCAGGAACATAAGATCTTCGATATACTTGAGGAACACCACCTTAACGAGTTCAATATCGGACAAAATAAACTTGAGCTTGATCAAATAAACGAGATAGCAACACAGAAATTTGCAAGGCAAGCAAAGTGAAAGAAAAGATAGTATACGCGATAGTATTTTTAGCCGCCTTTCTTATTACCAGCGGCGGGATAATATACCTGAATAATAACTACAGGGATATATTTAAATTTAATTTTTCGCCAGTCCAGCAAGTCAAGAAAAATAATCCCGCGAATAAAAATATCAACGGAGGCCCATCGCTGAGTGATCTGAAAGACATGATACAGACTGAATTTAAAAATTATTTTATCGATTCACTGCGGAACGTATACAACAACCAGCGCAAGAATACTATGGTTGCGGTCGAGAAAAAAGATTCGTCCTTGTCCGACAGTTTAAAGAGCTTGAAGCAAATAATAAATAATATAGATCAAAAACTGGCCGCACAGGAATCCAAAAACCAGAACATTAAAATCGCCGAACAGAATGAAAAAGTTCAGAAGGACAGCGCCTATATAAAATGGACCCACGAGACGGCTAAACTGTACGAAGCCATGGATGCGCAGAAGGCGGCTAAAATTATAGCAAGTTATTCCGATAATGTAGCGAGGGATATACTGTATTCCATGAGACAAAAAAAGGCCGCCGAAATTTTATCGGAACTGAATCCTCAAACGGCGAACAGAATAACACAGGCAAAATCAAATGCTTTTTAATCCTCTTTTCCTGCAAATAGGGGTAAACGCGAACCCGGCCGATTCTTCCAAATCGACCAAGCTGAATAACACCTCTTATTTATTCTCGGATATTATCAGGGTTTTCGGCAATAACGGCAAGGCCGCCGATTCTCTTTCGGAACCGTCCGGGACAGGTAACGGCAGCATACCGGTAGATTTATTAAATAATTTTGATATAAATGCACTTACTTCGCAGGTAGCCGGGAACGATCAATCTCACAACTCCTTGAATCTAACCGATCTGCTGAAAGAATTATTATCGAACATCCAAGCGGGAAAAAGCGGGGACATTTCTTCCCTCGAGAGCTACCTTGCGAAACCCGGCGAAAAAAATATCCATCTCCTTTCATCCGGAAACGACCTCGATGCTTTTCTTCAGAAGCTTTTCAGCGCCCTCCCGGAATTAAAAATGGTAGCGGGCGGGGATAAAAATTTTATTGTAAAACCCGTATCGGGCAAAACAGGGGAAGTCAATCAGGATCAGAAGAAACAGGTAGAAGACGCCATAATCAATCTTTTGCAGACAAACAACAATATAGTTCTTAATTTTAATCTCGGCAGCGAACAATTTAAAATAGAAATAACAAAATTATCCGGCTCCGTTAATATCAAATCCCCCGCGGAGACAGTCTCCGAGTCTTCAAGTAAAACAGAGCAGACTCCGAAAAATACTACCGGCCCAATTACGGACGTAACGGGCGGAATTGCCGGACAGAGACAAGTTCAAATTTCTGAAGGGCCGGAAGTATATATCAAATCAGGGAATACGCTTCCTCAGGCTGACACGCCGTGTGAAAAAAACGGAAGCGCGTCTTTAAATGAAATTCAGGGGAACATGAACGCGGCGGATAAATCAGCCGCCGTTCCCGTTGCTGCGGAAAACACCGGTGAGATTCCCCCGGGAAAAACAAACGGCAAGGCCGTAAATACCGCGGCCGGAGATTCATACGCACCTCCTATCGTGGAAAATAAAATTTCCGCCGGCGGACCTGCTGTTCCGATCGACGGAATACCGGCGGAAGGCGATAAAAAAATTGTTCTGCCTCCCGAACCCGGACCGGCAAACGAAACGGCTGTTGAAGCACCGCAAAATAACGGAAATTCCGGCGGCAGTATTGCAAAAAACAAAGGTCTCACTTTAAATGCCGAAGATCAGAAGTATATTTTATCTATAAAGGTGGAATCGCCTCAAACAGCGACCGAAGAAATAAAAAATAACGTAACCGGCAATCAAAAGATTAAAAACATCGATACTATAAACCGTCTTCCCGAGAACAATAATGCGCCCGTTGAACCCGCCGCAGCCGGCGATTTGAAAGCAGAAGGCGCCCGGCTTTTGCAGAACGGAAAAAGTATCGACCCCGGCAAAGAACTGTTTAATCCTCCTTTAACCTTAAAGCTTTCGCTGAAACAGCAGATAAAGAACGTGGAACAAACAAAACTTGACAGCACAAAGATAATTTTCGAAAAGGACGGAAACGCCGCAAAGACAAACCATAATCCCGCCGAGTCAGCGGCACGTAACGGTACAAAAAATATTAAAGCGGACGGACAGAATGTAAAGGATAACGCAGGTACGAATAAATCGAACGGTACGGAAGTCAAGGACAATTTAAAAGCCGCCCGGAACGATATTAATGTACAGGAGCAAGCGGCGCAAGTTATTGCGGAGACCGCAAATCCGGTCCCGGATAATTACCCTGAAAATATTAATCCCGATCCCGTAAAAACCGCGGACTCAGTAAGCTCGGAAATCAGCGGAACGATCGACAAAAACCTGAAAGGACCTGACAGCACTAAAGAAGATAATTCGAATTCGACGGTCAGGCAGATAGATCGGAATGTTAACGGGAACGATAATGCTGCTGCTTCAGCCGAAAACGCCGGAACGGACAGCGGAAATAAATCATACGACGAAAAGCAGAAAGGAGGCGGACTAAAAACCGGTACGACACAAACCATAAACGATTTCGAAAAATTTATGTCGGTTAAGGATAAAATACCTGATAAGCCTAATCAATTTGCGTCAACATTGAGAACAATAAAAGTTGCGGATATCACCAAAGAATTCGCAAGCATAATTAACCAAAGACAGTCTAAGAGCGTGGTACTTCAGCTGAAGCCCGAAAATCTAGGCAAGATTAAATTGTCAATTGACGTTACGAATAATATGGTTCATGCAAGGGTGGAAGTGGAGAATGAGTCGGTGAAGCAGATGCTTCAGTCAAATTTGGACGTGCTGAGGCATTCATTGAACTTAAGCGGACTTCAGCTAAGTACCATCGACGTTTCGATGTCGGGAGGCCAGCAAAAGTCGTATAAATCGTACGGCGCGAAAAAGAAATCTCAATATACCGGAAAGAATACAAAAATAACCGAAGAACCCGAAACGAAAGTAAACAAAAACATGGGATACAACACCTATGAGTATTTAATTTAGGAGACGTAAGTTATGATAGATACATTAAATTCAACCGCAACTACGCTCCCAACCGCCGCAACAAGCAGTACCTCATCTGCGAGCAGTTCTAATACCACGGCGGCAGGAAGCAACAGTGCATTGGGGAAAGACGATTTCCTGAAACTGCTGATCACACAGATGCAGAATCAGGATCCGTTGAACCCTATGGACGGAACGCAGTATGCAGCACAGCTCGCGCAATTCAGCCAGCTCGAACAACTGCAGAATCTTAATAATTCGATGACGCAGAGTATTAATGCTAACCTGACTTTAACACAGTCGATAAACAACACTCTTGCCTCAACGCTGATCGGTAAAGACGTAAAAATGGGCAGTTCCACCGTTTCGAACGACGGACAGGGATCTATAGACCTGGGTTATAACCTGCCTTCGAACGCCAGCTCGGTGAGCATAAATATTTACGATTCAATGGGTAATCTGGTTAAAAGCGTGGATAATCTGCCGACATCGGCCGGCGATAATAAACTTTCCTGGGATTTTTCCGATAATAACGGAAATAAACTGCCCGAAGGTGAATATACCTATAAAATATCGGCGAAGGATTCATCCGGAAATGATATTACCGCTACTCCTTTTACGATCGGTACAATCACCGGAATCAAATTCACGGATTCGGGAACTCAGCTGATAATAAACAATAACGCATACCAGTTATCCGATGTTCTGGAAATACTGGATACCGGCTCGAACGGAGGAAATTAAAAATGACAGAAGTAAATGGAATAAGTGTTCCGTTTATTCCTATTACTCAAACAAATGAAACCGGCTCTTCACAGGTAAGCGGCACGGTCGACAGTTTCAGTTCTATCTTTGAGAAGGAACTATCCAAGCTGAAATTCTCGAACCACGCCATTAAAAGACTTGAAAACCGGAATATTCAGTTAACGGACACGGACATAAACAGGATCCAGAATGCCGTTCAAAAAGCGGAAATGAAAGGATCGAAAGATTCGCTGGTAATGATGAACAATACCGCTTATATAGTGAATATCCCCAATAAAACGGTAGTAACAGCATTGCCGGTTGAACAAAGCGAAGACAACATTTTTACGAACATAGACAGCGTTGTGTTTGCGCAGTAAAAATGCATGAGTGCATGGCTGCATGAATGCACGAATGAAAGCGATAGTATTTGGTTCTTTAAATAATAAATTTTTTATAAAATAATCAGAGCGGGACCTTTTTTGGACGCTCTGGCCTGCAGGCAGGCGGGATTCGACTGACCGACTGATGTCGAATCAACATAAGATAATCCAAACGGAGGTTAAAATGGCACTTCTTAATTCTCTTTTCTCTGGCGTTTCCGGATTGCAGAATCTGCAGAAAATGATGGACGTCATCGGGAACAATATAGCTAACGTCAATACAATCGGGTTCAAAGGTTCGCGCGTTACATTCAGCGATACTTTCAACCAATTCATTAAGTCCGGTACCAATCCTTCAACTTCATCCGGCGGCACCAATTCGTTCCAGATCGGTCTGGGAACAAAAATAAATTCCATAGACAGGGACTGGAACCAGGGCACTTTCGAAAGTACCGGGACTACAACCGACCTTGCATTGCAGGGCCCGGGCCTGTTCATATTAAAAAGCAACGGCCAGCAACTATACAGCCGCGCCGGCGCATTCATTTTCGATGCCGACGGTAATCTGGTAAATCCGCAGAACGGTGCCGTGGTGCAGGGCAAAGTTGCCGTTGACGGAGCTATACCCTCGGGCAATACAATTGAAAACGTCA
Source organism: Ignavibacteriaceae bacterium (assembly GCA_046706945.1). Classification (GTDB taxonomy): domain Bacteria; phylum Bacteroidota; class Ignavibacteria; order Ignavibacteriales; family Ignavibacteriaceae; genus FEN-1297. The sequence goes on from JBJKOY010000123.1 coordinate 26,566, forward strand.
AGATCGACAAAAATTTAAGAATACCCGCAGTTAAAACAGCCGACGTTACGTGGGGAGGCAACCTGCAAAGCAGCTCCACGCTTACGCAGACCGAAAACATAATTCAAAGCGGCACGGTAGTACCCGGCTCTTCGTATCCGTCCGTTACATCCAAGGATACAACTATTTACGATAAAAACGGCAATCCGTTTACACTTTCCCTTACTTATACCGAGACGGCTGCAAATACATACGATGTGGGTTATAAAATTGCCAGCGGGTCAGTAACACTCGGCAGCGGAACCCTCGATACCGGTGTAACCATAGATGCAAACAACCCTCCGTACAAAGGTTCCCCTGCTCCGGGAACGCCTGTTGGTCCTTATACCATACCTGCTATTTCAAACACGGCTTCCGGAGTAACCATCGATTCCGGTGATATATCGCTTGATGTCTCGGCCGTAAGAACCGGCGCAAATCCTACTTTAAGTTATATAGTCGACGACAACAGGGTACCCACTATAGTGAACGGTTCGGTTACCGTTTACGATTCATTGGGCAATCCGCACACATTAACTTTGAAGTTTACAAAAACCGCTCAGGGACAATGGAAATATAACGCTTCCATTCCTGCTACGGACGGCCAGCTTTCCAATAATACGGGCTACGTTAACTTCGACTCAAACGGTCTTATTCAATCGACTGATCCCAACCCGATCATTCTGTCGTACGCGCCGTTGGGCGGTGCCGACATCCAGACGATTAAGCTGGATTTCGGATCGGGAACTTCCGGCATAACCCAGACTTCATCCGAGTCCAACGTTTCGGCTTTATCGCAGGACGGTTCGGCCGCGGCTTCGCTGTCGAATATAAACATCGATCAGTACGGGAAGGTTGAAGGCATTTTCTCCAACGGTCAATCAAGAGATCTTGCTCAGATAATGGTTGCGACTTTCAATAACCTGAACGGTCTTGTGAGCGTAGGCGACAACATGTACAACGTGGCGGCAAACTCCGGCGATCCGAGAATCGACGTCCCGGGTTCTACTTCAAATACCACGATTCAATCCGGCGCCCTTGAACAGTCCAACGTTGATCTGTCGAACGAATTCACAAAAATGATAGTGTCTCAAAGAGGTTTCCAGGCCAACGCGAAAGTAATAACAACCGCAGACAGTCTGCTGCAGGTAATTACCAATTTAGTACAATAATAGGCCTTTTTTCTCTCCTAAGAGGGCTGCAGGAATAAGAAAACCTGCAGCCCTTTCTTTTTATGTATTCAACCAAGTGTCCAATAATAACCATCGAATTCCGCGTTTTTAGCCTTTTCCTTAATCGAATTAAGAGAAATCAATTGGCATATCAATTGAGCAAAATAAAAGAAAAAAAAGTGATTATTATGCCTTTACCTGACGAACAAATTGACAGTAAAAAAACCGAGGAAATTAAGGCAAAACCTGAAAAGTCCGGTATAAATACCAAGATATTTATTTTCGGGATCCCTGTCTTCATGATCCAACTGGTTGCGGTTTATTTTATTACCGCAAATATCTTAATGAAGAGATTTGAAAGCCGCGCGGCAATCGGAAAAGACAGTACCCAGGCAGGCCAGACCGCTGATACATCGAATAAAAAAACTAAGGTAGAACTCGGCAGATATATTTTCCCGGTAGACGACGTTATTGTAAACCCGGCCGGAACGGACGGAAAAAGGCTGCTGCTGACTTCTGTTGGAATAGACCTGAGGTCTGATAAAATGATGACCGAATTGAAATCAAGGGAAGCTCTCGTAAAGGATGTTATAATCTCGACATTATCGAGCAAAGATGTTGATCAGCTTAACAATACCATGTACAGGGACTCTTTAAAGACCGAAATAGCCGATCAATTAACAAGGATGGTACCGGATATCGGAATTAATACAATTTATTTCAGCAAATATATATTGCAATAACATATGGCCGAAGTACTTTCACAACAAGAAATAGATCTGCTGCTTAACAACGTAAAAAGCGGCAACGAGCAGGCGCCTGCTCAGAGTACCGAAAAAGAGGCAGTATTATTCGACTTCAGGCTGCCGAATAGGATATCTAAAAATCAGCTGAGAACGATAAGCAATATCAACGAGAATTTTGCCGAAGGCTTCAGCTCCTTCCTCGTATCCAAACTGCAGACCATTGTCAACATAAATGTGACCTCTATTGACCAGATTTATTATTCCGAGTATATACTATCGGTTTCAAATCCCGCATGCCTTTATACCTTCGATATTAAAAACACTGACATAAAAGGGATTTTGGAGTTTAACCCTGACCTGGCATTGACGCTGGTCGACAGGCTGCTTGGCGGCAGCGGCGTCGGAGCAAAACAGGCAAATATAATAACGCCGATCGAACAGAAAGTCCTCAGCATTGTTGCGGAAAGGATTATGCTCGATCTTAAAAAAGCCTGGCAGATAATAGACAACCTGGATTTCAGGCTCGAAAGATTTGAATCAGACATAGATTTTGCGCAGATTACGTCCCAAAGCGAATCCGTTCTGCTGATCTCTTTCGAGATTATGATCAGCGACCAGACTTATATGATGAACCTTTGCTTCGCGACTTTCGCGTTCGACGTAATTCTTTCCAAGTTGAATTCTCAAAAATTGTCGACGATAAGACCGACAAAATATTCCGGAACAACTTCAGGCGAAATAATTAAAAACCATCTTTATAAAACTTATCTGCCGATTGTTGCCGAATTCGGGAAGGCAAAAATATCGGTGCAGAACTTATTTGATCTTGAAAAAGGCGATATAATAAAACTCGATACGAAAATTAACGACGAACATCCGATAAAAGTGGGAGAGAAAGTCCTATTTTACGGAAGAACCGGTGTGGTGAATAAACATAAAGCTGTAAAAATTACCCGCAAAGTAGACTTGAACAACAAACTAGAATAGGTAAGGAAAAATGGAAGACTCAACACAAAAAGAAAATAATAATCCGAATTCCGAAAACAATGTGGAAGAGGAAATCTTTTCCAATCCGGAAAGTTCCTTACACGACGGAAAGGTTATAGGCGGCCTGGCCGAATTCGACGAGTTTGACGAAGCAAAAAATTATTCCGCAGGCGGAACCGACAAACTGAATTTCCTGAAAGACCTGCAGCTTAACGTGTTTATCGAGCTGGGAAGAACCCAGATGCCGATAAAAGAAATCCTGGAGCTTGAAAGAGGATATGTAATTGAATTGGATAAATTGGCCAGCGAGCCGGTGGATATTTACGTGAACAATAAAAAAATTGCCGAAGGGGAAGTGGTGGTAATAGATAAGCATTTCGGTATCAGGATCACCAACCTTAACGAACCGAGCAACCGAATTAAAGGAATGTTCTAATGACTTTTTTGGAGATTGCCAAGGCGCTCTTGCCTCTTATATTATTGGTCGGTCTGCTTTACGGCGTCCTGGTTTTTGTAAAAAGATACGGCATTTCGATAAAAGGGAAAAAATCCGCCGCCGTATCGATTGACGTAATAAGCACGCAGATGATCATGCCCAAAAAGTTTATTTCGGTGGTAAAGATAGAAGACAGGGTGCTGGTACTCGGCGTAAGCGAACAATCCATCACTTTGCTTAAAGAAATCGACAAACAGTTAGATTTAACCCCCAAAGCTTCTTTCAGCGCGGATAAAAACAACTTTCTCGACTTGCTAAAGAAAAATCTTGGAATGAAATGAAAAAAGTCCTTTTAATTTTTCTCCTATTATTTTTATTTTGTTCTGCCGGCAGCACTTTTGCACAGCAAGCCGGCTCGATAACTTTCCCTAAAATCGGGATCAACATCGGAACATCCAACAATCCCAAGGATATTTCGGTTACACTTCAGATATTGTTTTTGATGACGGTCCTGTCGCTCGCGCCTTCAATAATGATAATGACGACCTCGTATCTCCGTATAATTATTGTCTTCCATTTTTTAAAAACAGCTCTCGGAACCCCGCAGATGCCTCCGGGACAGCTGATCGCCGGCATCGCATTGTTCATGACTTTTTTTATTATGGCTCCCACATGGAGTAAAGTAAACGACGTGGCGATAAAGCCGCTTATGGACGGGAAAATTACCGCCGAACAAGCCTACGATAACGGGATACAGCCCGTGCGCGATTTTATGTTCAGGAACGTGCGCAACGACGACCTTGAATTGTTTATCGGACTGGCAAACCTGAACAGACCCAAAGACAGAAAGGATCTTCCTACATATGTTTTGATCCCCGCGTTTGTTCTGAGCGAATTAAGAGCCGGTTTTATTATTGGTTTCTTCCTTTTCGTACCGTTCCTTATGATAGATATGATAATTGCCAGCATATTAATGTCTATGGGTATGATGATGCTGCCGCCGACTTTGATTTCACTGCCTTTTAAGATATTGCTGTTCATTCTCGTCGATGGATGGCACCTTATAGTCGGATCATTAGTTAGGAGTTTTTCGTAAATGACTGAAGAATTGATAATTGAAATTATTAAGGAAGGGTTTTACCTTACTTTCATAATACTGCTTCCCATACTGGGAGTTTCGCTTGTAGTAGGCATAATTATTTCGGTTTTTCAAGCCGCTACGTCCATTCAGGAAATGACGCTGACTTTCGTCCCGAAGATATTTGTAACGGCCATAACCATACTATTCCTGCTTCCGTGGATGATCGATAAAGTTACTGCGTTTGCCATTAGAATATTCACAATGTTTAATACAGTGATAAAGTGATGCAAATACCGATAACCGAATTTGTACTGGTTTTCCTTATATTCCTGCGGATCTTTGCCGCATTTGTCGCCGGACCGGTTATCGGGAATAAAGCCGTCCCGGCCCTGACAAAAATATTCCTTTCGCTTGTAATAGCCTACATTTGTTTTTTAACTATAGATAAAACTCACATCGAGGTTCAATTCAGCCTGGCCTGGCTGTTTTCCAACTCGGTTAAAGAAATTATTACCGGCCTCATCATGGGTTATATGCTGAACTTTGTCTTTTTCGGAATCCAATACGCCGGTTCCTTAATGAGCTTCAGCATGGAATTATCGATGGCCGAATCCCTTAATCCGGTAGACGGTACGAGCTCCGATCTCATAGGACAGATTTACTATTTTGCCGGGATCCTTTTATTATTCCTAATCAACGGGCATTATTACGTTATAAGCGGACTGGTGTATTCGTTTTCCATAATAAGGATAGGAAAATTTACGGTAACCGGACCGGTTTACGATTTAATGATAAGATATGCCGGGGCAGTATTCGTAATAGCCGTTAAAATAGCATCTCCCATTTTAGTGTCCTTCTTCCTTGTGTACCTGGCCGAAGGAATTCTTTCAAGGGTTGTACCTCAAATGCAGGTATTCTTTGTTACTCAGCCTCTGATAATGGGACTGGGCATATTTTTACTTTTTGCGCTGACGCCGATTTACATATACGTAATAAAAGGTTTATTGCACGGCTACGAGGATAATCTGGCATCTATAATAAAAGCAATGGGGCAGTAATATGGCGGAAACCGACGGACAAGAGAAGACCGAACAACCAACCGCGAAGCATTTAAGGGAAAGCCGCGAAAAAGGTCAGGTTGCAAAGAGCACCGAAATAAACTCTTTTGCAATTTTTACTACGGGCCTGCTGATGATCTACCTGACACAGAAATTTCTAAGCAATCAAATCTCCGATTATTCGACGAATATCTTCAGGACTCTAAACGTCGTTAACCTGAATAAAGACTTCATTCAAAATTTTGCAAAAGAAGGTATCTTCTTTTTTGTTGTTACAATAGCGCCTATCCTTTCGATACTGTTCGTCATCGCTCTTGTCAGCGGGATTTCGCAGGCCGGTTTTGAGATGCACATGAAGGCTTTAAAGCCGGAACTTTCCAAATTCAATCCCTTTAAAGGCTTAAAAAACGTGTTTGCCTCCAGCAAATCGGCAGTGGAAATAGTTAAATCCCTTGTTAAGCTGGCCATAGTAGGCGGGTTTACCTATTCGGTCCTCTCCGATTTAATCGTGCAGTCTACAAATCTCGTGGTTTTTTCGGTGCCCGAGATTGTTCACTTTATGGTCGAGGCTTCCTATAAACTGCTCTGGAAAATTGCACTGGTTTATGCAGCAATGGCGGCCGCGGATTTTATTTTTCAGAAAAAGAAATTTACGAAAGATATGATGATGACCAAGCAGCAGGTCAAAGAGGAAAACAGGCAGACGGAAGGAGACCCCCAGATCAAATCAAGGATCAAAAGACTGCAGTTCCAGGCTGCCAAACGCAGAATGATGCAGGCCGTTCCCAAAGCCGATGTTGTTATTACAAACCCTACTCATTATGCCGTTGCTTTGAAATACGATATGGGTAAAGATGCGGCGCCAAAGGTTATTGCCAAGGGAGTCGATGCCCTGGCGCAGAAAATAAAAGCCATTGCAGTAGAAACCGGCGTTCCGCTTCATGAGGACAGGGAACTTGCAAGGGCGATTTACAAGGTGTGCGATATAGGCGATGAGATACCGGCCTCCCTGTTTAAGGCCGTGGCCCAGATTCTTGCATACGTATTCCAGATGAAAAATTACAAAAGGAAAAGGTCGATAATATAAAATGAAAGGCCTCGGAAAAAATACCGACATACTGCTGGGTTTCGGCCTGATCTTCATGCTGGGTCTCATGTTGATTCCCCTTCCGCCGGGAGTCCTAGATTTTTTCCTTGCAACCAATATTACGCTGGCCGTTTTGATATTGATCGTATCTTTGTATATTCAATCGCCCCTGGATATTTCTGTCTTTCCCGGCCTGCTCCTTGTTTTAACACTTTTCAGGCTTTCGCTTAATATAAGCTCGACAAGATTAATCCTTCTCGACGGGTACGCCGGCAAGGTTATCGAAACATTCGGGTCGTTTGTTGTGGGCGGAAATTATGTGGTCGGATTTATCGTATTCATAATACTTGTCGTAATTCAGTTTATAGTGATAGTTAAAGGCTCGGGCAGAATATCCGAGGTTGCGGCCAGGTTCACTCTGGATGCAATGCCCGGAAAACAAATGGCCATCGACGCCGATTTGAATACAGGTTTGATAAACGAGTCCGAAGCAAGAGCTAGAAGGGAATCTATAGCCAGGGAAGCGGAATTTTACGGCGCGATGGACGGCGCAAGCAAGTTTGTTAAAGGAGACGCCATAGCCGGACTGCTTATAAACGCGATCAATATTGTCGGCGGATTTATAATCGGCGTTGCCGGGAAAGGGATGTCCTTTTCGGATGCAATTCATACCTACACGATACTAACCATCGGCGACGGATTGGTTTCTCAGATTCCGGCACTGCTTATTGCTACCGCGGCGGGACTTGTGGTTACCCGAAGCGCATCGGGCACGGCGCTCGACCTTCAGATGAGAAAACAATTATTCTCCAACCAGCGCGTGCTGGGAACGGTCTCCGGCGCTATGCTTCTTTTCGCTCTGGTTCCGGGAATGCCTACCATACCGTTCATCCTGATGGGATCGATTCTGGGAACCAGCGCATATGTAATAAGCAAAAAGAAAAATAAGGCACAGGCCCCGGCGGAACCGCAGGAAGTGGAACCCGCACCGGTTGAAGAGAAAGTCGAACAGTATCTGCAGGTCGATCCGGTGGAGATTGAGATAGGCTACGGCCTTATCAGTCTTGTCGACGAAAAACAGGGCGGCAATCTTTTCCAGAAAATTTCTTCCACAAGAAAGTATATCGCGCTTGAGTACGGCGTTCTGATCCCGCCGATAAGGGTCCGGGACAATCTTCAGCTTGATCCCAACCAGTACCTGATCAAGATCAAGGGCAATGTGGTTACTTCCTACGAAATATATGCCGACAGGTACCTGGCAATGAATCCCGGCAATATATCCGAGCATCTTAACGGAATACCTACGAAAGATCCCGCTTTTAATCTTGCGAGCTATTGGATAACAAGAGAGGAAAAAGACAAGGCGGAACTGCTTGAATACACCGTTGTCGACAGCATATCGGTTCTTTCGACGCATCTGCAGGAGACTCTTAAGAGGAATTTCGACAAGATTCTGACACGGCAGGCCGTTAAGCAGCTGCTTGAGAACCTGAAGAAAGAGTATCCCGCCGTAATCGAAGATATCAATGCCGATGCCCTGTCTCTCGGATCAATTCAGAAGGTGCTTCAGAACCTGTTGAAAGAACTGATACCGATAAAAGACCTTGTCCAGATACTTGAAGCATTAATCGACTATTCCAAGGTAACCAAGAATGTGGATGTTCTTACCGAATATGTCAGGCATTCATTGGGAGACACAATCGCCAATATATTCAGGGATCAAAACGGAATAATCCACGCCGTAGCACTGGGAGAAGAAGTAGAAACTTTCATAACCAAAGCGCTACAAAATCAAAAAGAAGCCGTACAGACTTTGGGTTTAAGTCCCCAGGTACTGAAAGAATTGAACGAAGTAATCGAAAATTACGTAGAAAAGTTCAGGATGCTGGGATACCCCCCGGTTATCATTACCTCGGCTACTATTCGTCCGTATTTTTACAGACTGATTAATTCCAGTTTCCCGGATTTGGCCGTTCTTTCCTATTCCGAACTGCCGTCAAATATCGAAGTTGAGTTTATTGACAGATTAGAGGTGGAAAATGCAAATTAAAAAATTTGTTGCGTCTACTTTAAAAGAAGCAACACAACAAATGAAAGTCGAGCTCGGTAACGAAGCGGTAATATTAAGCACCAGGGTAATTCCCGGCGATTCCGACATCCGGAGATCGAAAATGTTCGAAATTACGGCGGGGTTCGAATCCGGTGCCGATATACCTCCCGTAAAAACGTTGAAGAGAACAGTCAAAGAGAATCCTGAAATTAATCTCCGGGCGGAATTGGACAGATTATCCAGGAAAGTTTATCACAATACCCCCGCAACCGCGGAAAAAGCTCCTGCAAAAAAGAAACAAGGATTGCCTGCCTCGAAAAAAACAGTTGCGAAAAAGAACGAGGTAATTGAAAACGAACTGAAGGAAATTGTAGATACTTTATTGATGAGAGAGGTGAAAAAAAACGTGGTTTCCGCCGTACTTGAGCAGCTGAAGAAATATAAAGGCCTGTTAACGCCCGCGAATATAGACAGCTACGTCCTGTCAGGTCTTGCCTCGATGATCCCGACATACCATTTCGAAGTTCATAAAAGCGATAAGCCGAAAGTAGTATCGCTTGTAGGCCCGACAGGCGTGGGCAAGACTACATGTATCGCCAAATTAGCAGTCATTTCGAAAATACTTCATAACCTCGACGTCGGATTAATCTCCGTCGATACATACAGATTAGGCGCACTGGACCAGCTCAGAATTTTTTCGGAAATTAGCAATATTGATATGCTCGTGGCTTACGAACCGGCAGACATTCCCCGGATTATGAATTCGTTCAAGAATAAGGATGTAATTTTTATAGACACTGCGGGCAGGAGCCAGAAAAATACCGGCCATCTTATGAAAGCAAAAGAACTGCTGGAGGCCGCAAAGGTGGATGAAATATATTTGGTCCTAAGCACGACCAGTACCACAAAAAATCTGTTCGATGTGGCCGAAAAATTTAAGATTTTCAACTACAATTCGGTATTATTCACAAAAATAGACGAAGCGGTTGCTTACGGCAATATATTGAATTTTGTCACGGGCTTTGATGTTCCCATATCTTTTTTTACGAACGGCCAGGTAATCCCGGATGATATTATAGCCGCCGATCCGGAGTTTACCGCAAATATGATTTATACAGGGAAGATGAACTAATGATAGGACAGGAGGAAAGACTTTTTCAACTTCGGAATTTGAAGAACCGGCAGGGGAAAAAAAGAGCTCCGAAAATTATAGCCTTCTCGTCCGGAAAGGGCGGAACAGGCAAAACGTTCGTCTCCCTTAACCTAGCATATTCGCTTTCCAAACAGGGAAAGAAAGTCCTTTTTATAGACTTGGACTCGAACCTATCCAATGCCAATATAATGATTAATTACGTCGCTCAAAAAACCGTTTACGATTACTTTAAAGGGAAATCTATACTTGCGGATCTTATAACGGAATACGAGCCTAATTTGCATTTTATCTTCGGCGATTCCGGCAAGACGGATTATCCCAAATCCAGGACCGCGCAAATTACAGGTTTTTTCGGCCAAATATATTCTCTCGAAGAAAAATACGATTTCATACTTCTCGATACGGGCGCGGGGGCCAGCGAGGAAATCATATCAATCCTATTAAATTCGGACAGCTGCGTACTGATTACCGCGCCGGAACCTACCGCGGTTATGGACGCTTATGTGATCATTAAACTATTGAACTTCAACGGGTATGCCGGTAAAAAATTAATCCTTGTCAACAAGTGCGTCGAGCTGTCGGACGGCGAGTCGACTTATAATAACCTCTCTGCCGCCGCCTCACATTTTCTGAAAGAAAAGCTGCAGCTTCTCGGGATTATTGATTACGATTCGGCGGTTGGCAGGACGATTAAAGCCCAGGAATTGTACGTCAAGAAAAACCCCCGCACCAAGATTTCCGCCCAGATTTTAAAGATCTCAAAGGACTTACACGAATTCACTCAACTGGCTAATATTCTCCATCCGGAAAATTCCAAAAGTTAACGTAACCTTATAAAATCAATCAATATACGGATATTCTTTGACACCTATAATAATGCCGAATTGGTATAATATTTGAAAAATTCAATAAAAAATAAAAGTAGTTATGAATAAGATAATACTAAATTTCGGTTTACTCGTTTTCTCTCTCTCGATTATCTTTTTCAGTCGCGTAGGGCTGTCAATTGAGGATGTGCTTATAAGATCTTTTCTCATTTTCCTTGCAGTTACAATTATGTTGAGTCTTGTTGCAATAATTTTTATACGGGCGATCAACAAAGCATCTTCCGAGAAAAACAAAGAATTAACACAAAATTTAACCAGGAAGTAAATTAATGAACACAGCGAGTCTTTGGAAGGAATTTAAGTCTTCACATTCCGATGTCTTGAAGAAGCAAATAATAATGAATTACATAAAGTTAGTTCATTACGTAATACACAATTCGAAATTTATTAATCTGGAAATTCTCGACGACAGGGATTATTTCCAGTTCGGAGTTGAAGGATTAAGCGAGGCAATAGACAGGTTTGATCCGACGTACGGAACAAAGTTTGAGACTTACGCCATCCAAAGAATCAGGGGGAAGATCATAGACGAGTTAAGAAAACTGCAGATTAAGCCGAGGCCCGTCACCGCGAATAAACAGGAAAAAGTAACTTATTCAAACGTTTCCCGGAACCATTCGGTTGACGACGAGGACGGTTATATGCTTTATGAAGTTATTCCGGACGACACCGAAATACCGATTGAAACGGCCGAGAAGAACGAAGCAAAAGATTTTCTGATCAATGCGATAAAGGAACTTGACGAAAGGGACCGATTAATCATCACTCTGTATTATTACGAAAATCTGAACTACAAGGAGATAGCAAAGGTCCTCAACATAACGGTCTCAAGAGTTTCGCAGGTTCATTCGCGAATTATGGATATGTTAAAATTAAAACTCTCATTTATCAATGAATAGCAACGTAACAGAGAACATACCGGAAAAGAAGACTTATTCCAAA
>JBJKOY010000124.1:0-32392 GCA_046706945.1 Ignavibacteriaceae bacterium
GTTTTTTATAACCTTGCCGAGGGTATCGTATCCGTCATATTCGGAGCAGGAGATAAAACCCTGGCCTTGCTGGGATTCGGAATAGACAGCTTTGTTGAAGTAATTTCCGGCATCGGGATACTGCACATGGTTTTAAGAATGAAATATTCGGCAGTGGAATCAAGAGACGGATTTGAAAAAACCGCGCTGAAGATTACCGGGTCGGGATTTTACCTTCTAACTGCGGGACTTATTGCGGGCTCGGCCGTGAATTTAATCGAAGGAATTAAACCGATTACTACACTGGCGGGGATATTTATTTCATCGATTTCTATTTTGACAATGTTCTGGTTATTTAAATCCAAAGTTAAAGCGGGAAGAGAATTAAAATCCGATGCCGTAATCGCGGACGCGGAATGCACCAAAACATGTTTTTACCTTTCGATAATATTACTCGCTTCAAGCTTGATGTATGAATTTTTAGGTATTGGATTTATAGATGTTCTGGGTTCTTTGGGAATTGCATATTACTCTTTCAAAGAAGGCCGCGAATCTTTCGAAAAAATCAAATCCGGCAGCCTTGCATGCACCTGCGGCGAAGATTAACTTTTACCCCAACTTAGACTCGAACCCGAACTTGAACATGAACCTGAACTTGAACTTGAACTTATCTTTATCTTTATCCCCCTTCACACCAATTATATAATTACTTATTTATTTTCTTTTGCGAAAAACCGAAAATAAATATCCGAGGTTTTAAAATGCTTTATTACTCCTATTACAATTCATGCTTATTTAAACTGAAAACCGTTAAAAAGATTATTTTGAAAAATTTTCGAATTGCATATTTGGCGGTACCGATATTAGCTTTTATGATACCTGCAAAAGCCCAGAATATTCCCGAAAAGTTATATTCGGGGATGAGGTGGCGGCTCATCGGTCCGTACCGTGCCGGCTGGGCAACAATGGCGGCGGGTATACCCGGAAAGCCGAACACGTTTTATTTCGGCGGCGCCGGAGGCGGTGTTTGGAAAACCTCGGACGCAGGGCGCACCTGGCATCCGCTCATGCAGCATGAAGGCGCTTCTTCGGTTGGTGCAATCGCGGTATCCGCATCCGATCCGGAAATAATTTATGTGGGCACCGGACAGGTTGCGCTTCGTTACGATATATTGGCCGGAGACGGGTTATACCGGTCTACGGACGGGGGAAATACGTGGAATAATATCGGCTTAAAAGATACAAGGCATATCGGCAGGATAGTAATTGATCCGCGAAACCCGGATCATGTTGTTGTGGCCGCACTAGGTCATATTTATGAAGCCAATACCGAGAGAGGTGTATTTCTTACTAATAACGGCGGAAAAACTTGGAAGAAAGTATTATATCTAAATGAAAATACGGGTGCCGTCGATCTTGCGAGCGACCCTGAAGAACCGTCAGTTATTTATGCCGCGTTATGGCAGATGAGAGTCCATCCTTGGCTGGACTATTATATCCCGCAAAGGGGACCGGGATCGGGAATTTATAAAAGCACAGACGGCGGTGAAACCTGGAGAAAAGTTGCCGGACAAGGTCTTCCGAAAGAAGATTTTGGAAGAATAGGGCTGGCCGTTGCCCGGGGCAGTATGGGGAAGATTATTTATGCTTCTATTGATGCGCGGTCAAACAGCGGTCTGTACAGGTCGGATGACGGGGGAAAAAACTGGAGTTATGTAAATAACAATGCGGGACTGGCGAATTCTTATTTCAGCCGTATAACCGTCGACCCGCATAACCCGGACATCGTTTACGTAATGGGCAGATCCATCCGCAAATCGGAAGACGGCGGAAAACATTTTACTTTTTTTAAAGGCGCACCGGGCGGCGACGATTATCATTTCCTGTGGATAAATCCTTCCGACCCTACGCATATGATCACTGCGTCCGACCAGGGCTGCGTTGTAACCGTTAACGACGGGAAATCTTGGTCAAGCTGGTACAATCAGCCTACCGGGCAATTTTATCACATAGCCGCAGACAACCAATTCCCCTTTAAAATATACAGCGGGCAGCAGGATAACGGCACGGTCGGGATCCTCAGCGCAGGCCCGTACGGCGTTATAGAAGAACGCGACTGGCATCCCGTGGGGGGAGAGGAAAGAGATTTCGAAATTCCGAAACCGGGCGATCCAGATATGGTCTTCGGCAGCGGGCTGGGCGGACCGGTTACAAGGTTCGATGAAATAACAAGACAGGTTGCCGAAGTTTCTCCTTGGCCTGTTTCAAGCTACGGGGAAAATCCTTCTATGGTTAAATATAGGTATACCTGGATAACGCCTTTGGTCTTTTCGCAAATCAAACCTTATCCTCTATACTTTGCTTCCCAGTATCTTTTCAAATCGACCGATAACGGAGACCATTGGGAAATCATAAGTCCCGATCTCACAGGAAAAATAAGCGGATCAGAAAATTATCCGGTCCCCGGCTTATTGCAGGCCAAAAATGCGGGGTACGGAGTAATCTTTACAATCTCACCTTCTCCCATGGATCAAAAAATCATATGGGTGGGTACCGACGACGGTTTAATCCAATTAACAAAAGACGGCGGGAAACACTGGCAAAATGTCACTCCCCAAGGGCTGCCCCTTTGGGGAAGGGTCGATGCGATCGATCCGTCCCCGTTTTCCCCGAGCGCCGCCTATGCCGCGGTGAATACCCATAGGCTGGGCAAATTCAGTCCTTTTATATATAAAACTACCGATTTCGGGAAATCATGGACCGAGATCATCAACGGGCTGCCGGCGAACGAATATGTAAATTCCGTTAGAACAGATATCCGCAAAGAAGGCCTGCTTTTTGCTTCGACGAACCGGAGTGTTTATGTGTCTTTTAACGACGGTGAAAAATGGCAGCCTTTAACCTTAAATTTTCCGACGACGAGCGTCAGGGATCTGCTTGTGCACGGCAACGATCTTATTGCCGGGACGCAAGGGAGGGGAATATGGATCCTCGACGACCTTGAACCGCTCCGCGAGGTTAGTACGAATTTGTTGAATGATGAAGCATACTTATTCAATCCTGAGACCGCCCGGCGGCTGAGAGGCAATGAAAATCAGGATACGCCGTGGCCTCCTTCTACGCCATTAGGTCAAAATCCACCGAACGGCGCGATCATAGATTACTGGCTTAACGGGAATAGTAAAGGCCCGGTAAAACTGGTTATCCGGGATTCCGATGGGAATACCGTGAACGAATTCTCAAGCAGCGAGGAAGAAAAAAAACTGCCGTCGCGCCGTTACTTCCGAAAGGAATGGCTGGGCGAAGGCATGCATATTTCCGACGCTCCGGGAATGCATCGTTTTGTCTGGAACTTAAGGTACGAAAGACCGGCAGCTCTCCAGTATCATTTCTCTATTGCAGCCGTTTGGGACGACGATACGCCGCTTAAACCGGAAGGAGCTCTGGCGCTTCCCGGAAAATATTCGGTTACACTTGAAGCCGGCGGAAAAAAAATAATGCGGAATCTGGTTATTAAGATGGATCCCAGGGTTCATGTAAAGTCGGCAGATTTAATCAGGCAGTTTAAATTGTCGGCGGATATAGATACCATGCTTAACGGATCCGTTAATGCATACCGGAAAATAAAATCGATTCTAGCTAACAGAAATAAGATGCTGAAAAATAATATTACCGATTCTCTCATTTCGATATCTTCGAAAGATAATCCCAGCTTTTCATCCGTTTCGAACGGTTTATCCGAATTGCTTAATGCGGTGCAGAAAGCAGATGCTGCGCCCACGCAGGGACAGGAAGATGTTTATTCGCTTTATAAAAAACAGCTGGATGCTCTTGTTAAACGCTGGCATAAAATAAGCGGCAAACTTTAATCGGAAAATCTGCATAATAATATCTTATGCGTCAAATCCGGGGTTTCTTTTCTTAGAAGGCAAGGTGCGTTAATAGATTTAAAATATTTATACGTACAATTCGAAGATTCTTATTGAAAAAAATTCATAGCAAATCCCTTTCCCGTTTTTCGGGGAAAGGGATTTATTTTTATTATTATTGCGCATGTGCGTGTTCCGGATGAGGATGTTCAGCCGTATTCCAAATGGCAAGAACACCGATCACAATACCCGATATGAAAAAGTTCCACGGATACAGCAACATAAACCATACTCCGCTAAGGAACAACCAAATACCGAGGAAACCGTTTACGTATCCCTGCCAGCTGTTTATCCTTTCGGCACCCCAGAATCCGAATATGAACGAAACAATTCCCGGAACTATTATACTTGCTGGTGTTTGTAATGCAGGTACGAATGCGCATATTATCAGCCATATACCTACTGCTATGTTAAACCATGCTTGCCACATAATTATCATTCCTCCTTTCATCGTTCATTATCACTACACACGTTTTAATGGTACGTAATCATTTCTTTTATTTCAAGAGTAAGGTACATATCCGGTGCTATGAATCAATATTAAGGTAAATATTGCCTGCATTTTTGTGATTTGAAAGATAAAATCCGGTTTGCCGTAATTTAATGCTTTAAAAATTTCCTCAAAACATATTGAAGTATTCCTCCGTGATTGAAATAAGTTATCTCAACCTCCGAATCCAGCCGCAGAATTACTTTAAATTCAATATTCGATCCGCTCGTCCGGTCAGCTCTAACCTTTAATTCTTTGCCCGGTGAGAGCGGGCTTTCGAGATCGGATATATGGAATTTTTCGTCTCCTTTTAATCCCAGTTCCGATGCATTTTCTCCTTCGTTAAATTGGAGAGGAAGTACGCCCATGCCTACGAGGTTGCTCCTGTGAATGCGTTCGTAACTTTCCGCTATTACGGCTTTCACTCCGAGAAGAGAGACGCCTTTTGCCGCCCAATCTCGCGACGATCCGCTTCCGTATTCCTTCCCGGCCAGAACTATTAATGGTGTTCTGTCTTTTATGTATCTCATGGCTGCATCGAACACCGTCATTATTTCTCCCGACGGATGATAGATCGTCCAGCCGCCTTCCTTATCGACCATTTTGTTCTTTAGTCTGACGTTGGCGAAGGTCCCTCTTACCATTACTTCGTGGTTCCCGCGTCTCGATCCGTAGGAATTAAAATATTTTTTCTCTACGCCGTGTCCGGTAAGATATTTTCCGGCGGGAGAATTTTCGTCTATTGCTCCTGCAGGCGAAATATGGTCGGTAGTAATGGAGTCTCCCAGCATCAAAAGAACTCTTGCCGAAGAAATATTTTTGATACCGGGCGGATCTTTGGGAAGATTTTTGAAGAACGGAGCTTCCTTTATATAGGTTGATTTTGCTTCCCAACCGAATAACGGTCCCTCCGGAGCACCGAGCGTTCTCCAGTTCGCGTCTCCTTCGAATATATTTTCGTAGTTGGCTTTATAATCCTTTGAGTCCAACACGTTCAGCATCGCATCTTGTATTTCCGATTGCGCCGGCCAGATATCTTTCAAATAAACTGGCTTAAAGTTCGGATCGAATCCGAGCGGTTCTTCAAGCAGATTGATGTCTATTCTCCCCGCAATTGCAAAAGCAACAACAAGCATCGGCGACGCAAGAAAATTCATTTTAACGAGCGGATGAATCCTGGCTTCGAAGTTCCTGTTTCCGGACAGAACCGACGCAACCACTAGATCGTTTTTAACTACGGCTTCGGCAATATGGGCGGGAAGCTGTCCGCTGTTTCCTATGCAGGTAGTGCATCCGTAACCGACTACGTGAAACCCCAGAGCTTCGAGATAAGGTAACAGCTCCGCTTTTTCCAAATACGCGGTCACTACTTTCGACCCGGGCGCCAGGCTTGTTTTAACCCACGGTTTGACTTTTAGTCCCGTTTCAACGGCTTTTTTTGCCACCAGTCCGGCGCCAATCATTACGCTCGGATTCGAAGTGTTCGTGCAGCTTGTTATAGCGGCAATTACCGCGGCGCCGTCGCTTAAAAGAAATTTTGAATTATCTACTTTTATATCGACGCTCTTAAGTCCGTTCTCAAGAATTTTCCCTTCCGAAATTTCCACTTCAGCCGCTGAACTTTGTTTCTTGCCCGCAGCGAATTCTTCAAAGTGCCCCCCTTCGCTGAACCATTTGTTGCTTGCTCTTTCATCCAACGGAACGTAATCTCTTTTAAAACCCGTCTTAAGCAGTTCCTTGAAATTAACTTTTAAATTCCTTAGGGTAATTTTATCCTGCGGCCGCTTCGGACCTGCTACGGCGGGATCAATTTTAGATAAGTCGAGTTCCGCAACTTCTGAATATTCGATCATGCTTTCGTTCTCGCGCCACATCAGATTTGTTTTTGCATATTGTTCGACAATTTCGATGTGGTCTTTATCCCTACCGGTAATCTTGAGATATTCCAAAGTTTTATTATCGACCGGGAAATATGTCATCGTGCAGCCGAATTCAGGCGACATATTGGATATGGTGGCCCTGTCCGGCACGGTAAGATTATCAAGCCCTTCGCCGAATACTTCGACGAATTTTCCTACTACCCCGTGCTTGCGCAGCAGTTCCGCAATTGTTAAAACCATGTCCGTTGATGTTGTGCCTTCCTGCAATTTTCCCGTAAGCTTTAATCCTACCACTCGCGGCAGAACAATATTTACCGGCTGGCCCAGTATCGCGGCTTCGGCTTCGATACCGCCGACGCCCCAGCCTGCGACTCCTATCCCGTTTACCATTGGAGTATGGGAATCCGTGCCGACAAGAGTATCGGGGAAAGCATAACCGTCTCTCACGGTTATTACCTGTGCGAGGTATTCAAGATTAACCTGGTGACAGATCCCCATTCCGGGCGGCAGCACGTTGAAATTACCGTACGAAGATTTTGCCCATTTCAATAATGAATATCTTTCTTTGTTCCGTTCGTATTCCGTTTCCACATTTTTACCGTAAGCATACCTGGTACCGAAATAATCGACCTGTACGGAATGGTCGATTATTAGGTCCACGGGAATGCGGGGATTAATTTCCGAAGGATCCATCCCGTGTCTTGCCGCTTCCGATCTTACGGATGCAATATCCACTACCGAAGGAACACCGGTAAAATCCTGCATCAATACCCTGGCAGGCATATAAGGTATGTCCTTTTTACCTGCCTCACTCTTCCAATTTAATATCGCGTTTATGTCCTTTTCCCTCACGGCAAATCCGTCGAAGTTCCGAACAGCGTTCTCCAGAAGTATTCTGACTGAAAAGGGCAGAACTCTTACTTTACCGTTCTTCTCTTCCAGTTTTTTCAGATTATAATATTTTAGTTTGCCTCTTGCGGTTTCGAATGTGCCGGTAATTCCCATTACGTCTTTCTTTTGTTCGTCATCATTTTTTGCTTTCATAATAATCCGTTCCTTTTCAATAAATCAAAATTTGATAAAATATATTAACATCGTATTAAAATAAGATGTAAAGAATAGAAGAATATTTAAAGTTCATAATTAAACGGCGTGTTTTTAAGCACCGTTGAGGAATAATGTTATGCGGCGGACGATTAATCTACTACTTATGAAATTTTAACAGGAGATGCTAAAATAAATTTGTACCGCAATGATTAAACCCACCCCTTTAATTCCCCTCCAAGGAGGGGATGCCCGGAGTGCATGGGTGGGTTATTTTGCTCTAGAGAGGGGACAAAAGGGTCCGGGGACCGGCAGTAAAAACCTTAAATAAATTTTAGGATGTTCATGATATAAACTCCGGCATTCCTGGTTATGGAATGATTTCCCGCAGATAATATTCCGTTAACCGGCTGCGCTACTTTTTGTCCGATGCTGTTATATATTGATAGAGATACAAATGCCTGCCGGATAACTGAGAATTTAATAACGGTCGACGGATTAAAAGGATTGGGATAATTTTGTTCAAGTGAATAAGATGCCGGAAGAAGCGGGTTATTGCCGTCTGCAGCCGCAGTGACCGTTCCGGCCGATACTACGGGGCAATTAACATGAGCGGCATCTTGCGCCAAAATTTTCGCCGACAAAGCCGAAGCAAGATTATGTACGCTGTTGAAATCGGCGTTGTCATATATATTTACATCCCATAAAGGCGAATAGCCGGTATCGGCGGGAACAACGGATACAACATTATGAGTCAACCCGGTGGTATCTTCCATCTTAAATCCGGAGGGAGGGCCACCTCCGGGCAGTCCCGGATTTATATTGAACGTTACGTAAACGGGAGCAAGCGGCACATTGCCGCTTTGATCGGCCGTAATCGATTTTTCGGCAAAGGTGAAAAAGTATACCATCATATTTTTATACCAGCCTTCAGTAAGACCCGGGTCACCGCCGTTATATCTGACCCCTTCGATAGAGCCTTCGGAAACTACCGGACAGTTCACGAGCATATCCGTCGGTTCCGGCAGATAGCCGGAATCGATAATTGCCTGGTAGCTGCTAATTGAGTTTGCAGTATAATTGGCCGGGACCATCACTTTATTAACCTGCCAGAAATCGCTGTAGCCGGTGTCGCCGGGGACGACATTGATAATGTTGCGCTGTCCCGCTACAGGCATCATGGTAGAACTTAAATATTCACGAACCAAAGAGGCGAATAATAATTATCCGCGGGAAGGCTGGCCGCAACATTATGCGCTCTTCCGGTTATCGTAGCGGTTTTAAATCCAGACGGCGGTCCGCCTCCCGGTAGTCCCGGATTAATGTTGAACGAAACGTATATCGGCGAGGTAGGGATCATACCGGCGCTATCTGTCATTATAGCCTTCTCGGCAAAAGTAAAATAATATACAACTTTGTTTTTGTACCGTCCTCTAGTTAATCCGAAGTCGCTTCCGTTCCATCTAAATCCGGCAGCGGACCCTTTGGGTACTACAGGGCAGTTTACCAAAATCGGGGTTTTTTCCATTGCATAGCCAGAATCTGCAATTTGACCGTAACTTGTTACGGAATTGGCAACATAATTTGAGGGAACGGTGACTTTGTATACCTGCCAGATATCGTTGTAAGAACTATCGCCGGGTACGGCATCGATTATGTTTAACTGTCCCTCGACCGGAGAAGATTCGCCGTCCTTAAATAAAACATAGATCGGCGCGGGTTTGGTAGACTGAACGTTAAAATTATCTTACTCACACTTTAATCCGTACTATTTTCGTATTTTATTTTCTCAATGAAGAATAAACAACACATTCGATGAATTGCAGAGCAGTAAGGCCGATTTTATTAATAACCCTATCATATATTTTATTAACAAGCAGGTTTGCCCGCGCTCAAAGTATTTGGGAAAGGGATCATTTCCTGGGCAATTGGAACGGCTTGAGGACCACACTCTCCGAAAAAGGGGTAGACCTCTCAGCAGTTTATACCGGCGATGTTTTTTCCGACTTGACCGGCGGCCTGCAAAGGCGTACCGTATATCTGGACAATATAGACTTAACGGCGGCGTTTAATACGGAAAAACTTTTTAACTGGCAGGGCGGAACAATATTTATTTACGGCCTTGGCAACCAGGGAAAAAATCCGAGCAAATATATCGGCGATATTCAAACCGCAGATAATATTGCGGCATTCAGCACGTGGAAAATCTACGAAGCATGGATTCAGCAAATTTTGTTTAACGACCATCTTTCCGTTTTAGCCGGGTTGTACAACCTGAATTCCGAGTTTCAGAAACTTGAATCTTCGGGACTCTTTTTGAATTCCTCCCACGGCATCGGGAAAGCTTTTTCGCAAAGCGGCAGATACGGGCCTTCGATATTCCCGACAACTTCACTTGCACTGCGGTTTAAAATTAAATTGGGTAAAAGTATTTATTTCCAAACCGCGGTATTTAACGGTACTGCCGGAGACCCGGCCGATCCGAACGGGACTAAAATTACTTTCCCGCACCGCGACGGGATTTTATCTGCTTCGGAGATTCAATATTACCTGGATACCCCGCACGAAAACGACGAGGAAGGGTACAGGGAATCGAGAAACAGGTTGGGCAGGTTCGGCGAGAGTGATTACAAAGGAAAATTTGCCGCCGGGTTCTGGATATATTCGGCCGGGTTTCCGGCGATAGGAAAGGAAAGTTCGGTAAAAAAATTGATTACCGGGAACGTGGGCTTCTATTTTATAGGCGAATACAAAATTCTCGGACCGCAAGGAGTAACCGGGAAAGGCTTAACGGTCTTCTCCCGGATAGGTTTTGCAAACCCCGGAATTAACCGCTTTGTTTCCTATACCGGGGCAGGCGCTGTTTATACGGGATTAATACCCGGCAGAGACGACGACCAGATCGGGATCGCTTTGGCCGGTGTCCATAACGGTTCGCAGTATATCGCCGCGATGAAAATCGTAAATCGACGGGTAGCCGAATCCGAATGGAATATCGAACTTTCCTACCTCTGCAATCTTTCACCTTGGTTAAGTCTTCAGCCGGACATGCAGTATATAATCAATCCGGATACGGATCCGTTAATTAAAAATGCTTTTGCGGCCGGTATAAGGGTCGTAGTAAATTTTTAGAAAATATTTATCTACTTCCTTGTATTTAGAAATGCCAAGATCTCCTGTAATTCTTTCTTTGTCATTGAAGCGCCGAAGGCCGGCATATTTCCAGCGCCGTTAACAATGCGTATTGTCATCTGCTGGTCGTTCAACCTGTCGGCAACCTTCGTCAAATCGGGCCCGCGGTGTCCGCCGTCTCCCGATACGGAATGACAATACAAACATCCCTTCTTATAAAATAAACTGGCCCCCGCAACTGCATCTATTCCTACATTGCCCACTACCTGGGCCGAAAGAGGTTTGGCGTTAAAATCCGGGGACCACGGCGACAATATCCCCTCGTGCCAGAACGTAGCTATCATAGTTACCATAACGACTACGATAAAAATGGACCAGGGCCTTCTTACCGGACTGCGTTCGCCTTTATTAAACACCAGCGGAAGCAGGAATAATACTAAGCCGATAATTAAAGGTCCGAATGCAATGGCATACGATTCGATTCCCCTGGGCATTAAAGCAAACAGAGCAAAGATCCATAGGAAATACCAGTCGGGTCTGGGATTTGAAATTATATTTGAGGGATCGGGCGGTGTTCCTATTTTTGGAGGACCTACAAACACAGCCAATAAAATTACTATTAAAACTACGATCAGTCCGAAGGCCATATCTCTCCATGCGGCATTCGGGAAAAAGGGAACACCTTCCTTTTTTAGCATACTTTGATACCACTCTCTGTAGGTTTTGGGATTTACCGGGCGGCCCGATTTTGGCGGCTCCGAAATTCCGTTCCTGAAAACAAGGAAAATGTGCAAGCCTATTATACCGAATAACAAAGCGGGTATAAGAAAAACGTGAATTGCAAAAAAACGGCTCAGCGTAGCGCCGCCCAAAGTTCCGCCGGCGAGTAAAAAATGCGCCAGCCATTTCCCGATGAAAGGTATGCGTCCCGCCTGTTCCGCACCGACGACGGACGACCAAACGCCGTTGCTGTCCCATCGTAACAACTGCCCGGTAAATCCCATGCCTAGGGTTAACGCGAGAAGAATTATTCCCGATATCCAGCTCATCTCGCGGGGGTACTTATAAGCGGCCGCAAGGTATACGCGGATCATATGGATGCCTATCAGTATTATCATCGCCGAAGCGCCGAAATAATGTATCCCTCTGAGTATATTGCCGAGAGGAACCTGGTAGGTTATGTATTTTAATGAGGCGTAGGCCGTTTCCGAAGTCGGCTGATATAATAATGACAGCCCCACGCCGGTAATTACCTGAAGTATAAAAATAAAAAGCGTTGCACTGCCGAATACGTAAGTCCACCTGGAGTCCGGCGGCACAAGGTGCTTTGCAAGAGGTTTTACAAATGCCATTAAGCCGGTTCTGTCGTCAATCCAACGCCAAATAGTCTTCAATTTTTCCATCCGTTGTCCTTCTATATTGTCGTAATCGGTATCGGGCTGGAGAGAATTTCCACCTCATTGTTTCTAACCCTCACCGGGTACCGGCTGAGCCCTTTAGGAGGAGGTCCGGCCGCATAGGAACCGTCTTTATTATATACGCCGCCGTGACATGGACATAGAAATAATTGTGCATCGGGTATCCATCTTACCGGGCATCCGAGATGGGCGCAGTTCACAGAGAAAGCGATAAACTTATCCCCCGATACACGCCTCAGCCACGATGCGGTCTGTGAAGTTACTCCAGACCAGGGCAGGGGAGAAGTATTTTTGAATTTTACTAGTACCGTTTGCCCGATTTTAAAATCGTTAACTTTGCCTACCGATCTCCAGTCTCTCGATTTCCTCCTGTAAATAGGAGCTACCATTGCGCCTATAATGGGTACTGTAACGGCTGCTCCCACCAGTCCTCCGAATCCGAAAAGAAGTTTTATTATAAAGTTCCTGCGGTTTACGTTTTCATCCATAGAGCTATCCATTATTCAATTCTCCTATCCATCCCGCCAGGGCAATCCCTATTGTGACAAAACCTATTCCGGTTAATATTAAAGATGTTACGAAGCCCCAGAAAAAGAATATTACTCCGAGCGCAAGTATAATAGGCCAATAAGTCGAAGCAGGCAGTTTTTGCGGCACGGCCGGACTTGGTTTATATTCGCTTTCCAGTTCTTTCAGCTTGTTCTCCTCCATATCCGGGCCTCCTTATTAATAATGCACATTGTCAATTTTGATTTTGCTTAATACTTCATCCTCGTGTTCTTCCGCTCCGTACCATTTTGAAAGTGAAATCATAATATTAGTTAAATAAACAAAACATGCGGGAATCCACATTATCAATCCGCCCATTTGCTGGTCGATACGCGGAGTTATACCGCAATAATTTCTAATAAAATTAATCAGCTCGGTATTGCTGCCGGCATAATATGAAGTGTAAATTCCCGGCGGGGCAAAAGTAATGAAAATGCCCAGCACCGTACAGCCCACGCACGCGGTAAAAAGATAAAGGGAGCTTTGAAGCGGCCGGAGTTTTTTAAATTCGACAGGGGAGAATACGGGCCATATAAAAATTAATCCGAGAACGATTAAAGATATCATTTGTAAAAGCTGAAGTATCGGAGATTTTTCCATCTCATTGTAAAAAGAAGGAATATGCCAGATCCACATGGAACCTACGCCGGCGAGCCACGCTGTTACGGGGTGGAATAAAAATTTCCCGGCTTTTTTAAATCCGTCGATTTTAACTAACTTTTCCAGGAAATTCTTATCCGTACTGCTGAGCAACATGGGCGGAACCACGAGCAGAATAATAATATGTTTTATCATATGTGCGCTGAAGAAATAATGTTCCGCCATATAACTGACCGGAGAAAACGTAGAGAACAGAAATACGGCAATTCCCCCCATGAATAAAATACTCTTTCGGTTGAACCTGTTCCCGTTTGTCCTAAAATGAAATATCACAAAAAGGACGGATATTAATAATGCCGGGAAATTAAACTGCCAGTAAGTCGAAAGTATTTTTAGCGTGTTCATAATACTGCTCCTAAATAAACGACACTGAATACTACTATCCATACCGCGTCTACAAAATGCCAGTAAATTTTTATCGATTCCATTGCATGCGTTTCTATGTTGCGGAATTTACCCGAATTTAATAATCCGAATAGAACGGACAGGGCGATTAGTCCAAGAATAACATGTATGCCGTGAAAGCCGGTGAGAGTAAAAAATGCGGATCCGAATACGTTTCTGCTGACGGTTACATTCACCGACATCAGCCTGGCATATTCCATCCCTTGGCCGACAATAAAAACAATTCCAAGAATAATAGTAGCCGCCAGCCATCCCAGCAAAGCTTTCCTTTTCCCTTTATTCAATTCCGCTCCCGCCATTTCAACTGTAAAACTGCTTGATATTAGAAAGAATGTGAATACGGAGGTTTTTTTATAATCCAGGAATTTTGCCGAAGAGGAAAGCGAACCGCCGGCGTGGCTGTAATAAACATATGAAATAATCAGGGCTAAAAAGAAAAAAGCCTCGGAAGCAACAAAGAACAGCATCATCATTTTATTCTTATTCATGTAATTTACCAGGTTTAAGTTTACGTTTCCAATCAGGGTCGTCCGGATGATTCAAATCCCAAAGAGGCCTGCGGCTTCTGACAAGCGGTATGTTTTCGAAATTTTTCTGAGCGGGCGGCGAGGCTGCCAGCCACTCAAGCGTCCAGGCATTCCACGGATTATTTCCGGCCGGCTCTCCGTACTTCAAACTGTAAAAAATATTCCAAATGAAAATGAAGAACGACAATCCGAGTACAATTGCGCTTATAGTAGAAAACATATTCAATGCTCCAAGGTACGGAAGATCGGGATACGTGAAGACTCTCCTCGGCATTCCCAGGAGTCCTAGAAAATGAAACACGAAAAAGGTACAATTGAAACTGATGAGGAAAATCCAGAAATGCCATTTGCCTATTTTTTCGGAAAGTTTTTTGCCGGAAATTTTGGGAAACCAGTAGTAGGCTCCGGCAAAACCTGCGGATAAGGAACCCCCGAGAAAGACATAATGGATGTGGGCAACTACAAAGTATGTGTCGGTTAACCGCCAGTCGATAGGTACAATTGCAAAACCCACACCGCTAAGTCCGCCTATGGTGAAATCCACAAGGAAAGCCATGGTAAACAGCATGGCCGTTTTAAATAAAATAGAACCGCCCCACATTGTTGCGATCCAGTTGAAAACTTTAACGCCCGTAGGTATGGCAATAAGCATGCTGGTAGCAGCAAAAAAAGCGTTGAACGCGGTTCCAAGTCCTACCGCAAACATATGATGTGCCCAGACTCCGAAGGAAAGCAGGGCTATGGCAACTGTGGAAGCGGCGACAAACTCGTAGCCGAAGATGGGTTTGCGGGAAAATACAGGGATAACTTCGGAGACAATGCCGAAAGCCGGAAGCGCAAGGATATAAACTTCCGGATGGCCGAACGTCCAGAATACGTGCTGCCACATCAGTGCGGAACCTCCGGTTGCAGTAGTGAAGAAATGTGCGTTAAGCAGACGGTCGATAAGAATCATAGCAAGCCCTGCATTTAATACCGGGAATGCGCCGAGTATTAGAAAGCCGTTTACGAAAACCATCCATACGAACAGCGGCAGCTTAGTCAACGATAATCCGGGCGTTCTCATTGTTAAGGTAGTTACGACGAAATTTAATGCTGCTCCTATCGTACCGATGCCCATTAGCAAAATACTTAAAGCCCAATAACTGACCCCTGGTGCGGAGCTGTAAAATTTTTCGCTGAGAGGAGCATAGCTGAACCATCCCACGTTGGGCGCTCCGCCGGCAAAGAAACTGAAATAAAGCAGCAGTCCGCCGAACAAAAATATCCAGAAGCTGAATGCGTTCAGCCGGGGATAAGCCATTTCGTTGGCCCCGATCATCAGCGGAAGGCAGTAAGTTGCAAATCCCAACAGCATTGGTGTAAGGACAAGGAAGATCATAGTAGTGCCGTGCATCGTAAAGATCTGGTTGTACATCTGCGGTGTGAGAAATGTATTTTCAGGCCGCATTAGTTGGATCCGCATAAGCATGGCTTCTATAAATCCCACTATTAAAAAAAGCAGGGAAGACCATAAATACATTATTCCGATCAGTTTATGATCGACCGTAGACAACCACTGCAATAAACCGTTTTCGGAGCGAAGACTCGGAATCGAATCGGTTGATTCGGGTATTCGTAAAGTTAAGTTCATTTATTCCCTTCGAGATAAGTTGCCAGTTCGTTTATTTCCGTACTGTCCAGTAAAAAATTAGGCATGTGGGCTCCGGGTTTTACTTTTTGAGGATTCCTAAGCCACAATTTCAGGTTATGTTTCGTGTTGGGCAGCATCCCGCTGAGGATTGTTTCCCTGGAACCTAAATGCGTGAGGTCCGGTCCTATATGCATCCCCGCCGGCGTGCCTGCAATTGCATGACAATTGCCGCACGTTTTTTCCTGAAACAGTTCGGCGCCCATCATCGCCGAGCTGTCCATCGGCGGTTTAGGTATTTGCTGCTGGCTGCGTATCCATTTATTAAAATCCGCCTGATCCTGTGCAATTACTTTTATTCTCATCCATGCATGCTCCGCCCCGCAAAATTCTGCGCATGTACCCGAATAAGTTCTGGCGCTGTCGGCCTCAATCCATATGTAATTGTATCTTCCTGGGATGGCATCGATTTTTCTTCCTAAGTCGGGTACCCACCAATCATGGATTACGTCCGCGGATTCCACCCTCATTAATAATTTTTTCCCTACCGGGATATGAAGTTCGTTCGCGGTTATGACGTCGTATGACGGATATCTCATATCCCACCACCATTGATGCGCGATAATAATGATGTCGGGTTTGGCGCCGTCCGGGATGGGAGAATTAATATTGTTCATAGCTTCCAGCGTCAGCACAAAGAATAAAGAAACGGCAAGTAAAGGCAGTATAGTCCAGATCAATTCCAGTTTTTTATTACCGAAAATCTGCGGAGGGATATCGGGCCTGTGCTTTGCACCGTACTTAACCGCCGATGCGATTACAAAGCCTGTTACAATGAAGACAATAATGCCCGCAAGTATTAAATACCGTAGGAAAAGTGTATTAATGTCCCGTGCTTCAGGCGAGTAGGAAGAAAATAATTGAGAAAAGAATTGCCATAACGAATCGAGAAACAGAATCATCGGATATAATTAGATTGTTCGTGTCGGATTAATTTTTTTAAGGTAGCAACAAAACGGCTTAAATAAAAATGGATAATGTGACAGCAATTACCGTTTGTTACAAATTGTGATAAAGATAAAAATATATTAGTACGCCACCGTAAATCTCTTTCTAATATACTTCGGATTTTCAAGTTCGTTAACAACCGCAAATGCAAGATCCTCTACCGATATCTTGCTTTCGTTCTTATCGTTGAAAAGCACGTTATTATCTCCGTAGCGGAATTCGCATGTTCGCCCGCCCGGGATTAACTGAACGGCCGGACTTACAAAAGTCCATTGAAGTTCATCTTCATTCAGTATCGTATTATATAGCTGCCGTGCGGCAAGAGCGCCCTGCTTCCAATCATCCGGGAAATCAGGCGAATCTACCAGTTGAAGCCCCGGTTTAACGTATAAGCTGCCCGCACCTCCTATCATGATAATTCTTTTCACGCCGGTTTTATGCATGCTTTCGATAATGGATTTATAGCCCTTTAAATATTCATCGTAAATATCGGGATTTTTCCAGCCCGGGTTGTAAGCGCTTATAACCGCTTCGTGTCCTTTTATAATTTCAATTGCTTCGTTTTGTTTTAATATATCTGCCTGCCGGACATCAAGGTTAGTATCCTTGACCGGCATCTTTTCAACATGCCTTGCAACCGCCGTTACCCTGTGTTTGCGGCTTAATGCTTCCGTTAATATATTCGATCCTACATATCCCGTAGCTCCTATTAGTACTGTGTTCATCATTTCCTCCTTGCACTTTTATTTTTTATTAGCCGGCATAAAAATTATTACGCCTGCAAATAAGCTAATATTAAAAATGATTGCCAAGTCACTGTATTGCATTTCACATCATTGAGGGGACGATGAACTTTTAATTTTAAACATAGAATGCCGGCAGGTTATGTTATTCTCGGGAAATATCCCGTGCTAATACACTTTTGTGCTGCGACTAAGCAAAATCATCCGGTCGAGAAAACTGAGCGGTATAGGTCTTCAGAATATTTCCGGCAGAGTAATTGATATTATCAATCAGTTAAAGTATGAAGTGAAGAATCATTTATTCGCGGTTTTAATAATATTACTATAACCACATAAGGCACATAGTATTATTCTCTAAGAACTTCTTATGTGTCTTATGTGGTGAAGATTTCTAATGTTATGATAAGCTTTAGATATTTAATAAGAAAAAGTACGGCTTTTAAAACAAACCCTCTATTGACAGGTACCTTTCTCCTGTGTCGTAATTGAAAGTTAGTATTCTCTTTCCTTTGGGTATGTCCTTTAGTTTCTTTGCAACGGCTGCAAGCGCAGCTCCGCTTGAAATGCCGACAAAAATGCCCTCTTCTTTTGCCGCCCTTTGCGCATATTTAAAAGCTTCTTCCTTGTCTACTTTTATAGCTCCGTCCAAAAGATCTACGTCCAGTATTTGAGGAATAAAACCGGCTCCGAGTCCCTGCAGCGGGTGTGGTCCCGGCTTGTCTCCCGATATTACCGCGGAGGCTGCGGGTTCGACCGCGTACACCTTGGTCTTCGGGAATTTCTCTTTAAGAACTTTTGCCACGCCGGTTATATGTCCGCCGGTTCCGACGCCGGTTATAACAAAATCAATTCCCTCCGGAAAGTCAGCTACTATTTCTCGTGCCGTATTATCTATATGAGCCTGAACGTTAGCCTGATTTTCGAACTGCTGCGGCATCCATGCATTTTCTTTTGCATTTACTATTTCTTTTGCTTTTTCTATCGCTCCCTTCATACCCAGTTCTTTTGGAGTAAGTTCGAATTTTGCGCCGTACGCCGCCATTAATTTCCGCCTCTCAACAGACATAGATTCGGGCATCACAAGGAGTATTTCGTAACCTTTTACCGCAGCTACCATTGCCAAACCTATACCGGTATTTCCCGAAGTAGGCTCGACGATAATGCTTCCTTTTTTTAGTATCCCTTTTTTCTCGGCATCTTCTATCATGGAAAGACCGATTCTGTCTTTTATACTCCCGCCGGGATTTGCTCTTTCGAGCTTTATCCAAACTTCATGATCGCCGCCGAATAATTTATTTATTCTCACATGGGGCGTATTGCCTATGCTTTCGAGAATATTATTGTATTTCATGACGTCTCCTTCCGTTAATGTTAAAAGAAAATTCTCAAAACTCGTTTATAATTATCGTAGATTTCCGTTTAATTGCGTTTTACCATAAAAAAAGCCCTTCATAAATGAAGGGCTTTGTCTAATTAAAAATATGCAATACGATCAGGCAATTTCCTCCATTGGAAGAAAATTTGTAATGTAACAACAACAAACTGCCGTTTCGTATTTACTGATCATGTGAAAAGGATGCTCTTAACTATTAAATTTATACAAATCTAATTTAATGTAGCCAGTAAGTCAAGTGCGCTACATTACGATATCCGTGCTCCGGCGTTTAAATGACGAAATCCATAGTATCAAAGTAATCCTCATTTGACCGAACTTTTACTTCAATTTTGCTGTAAACAACCGAATTCGGCGGTACCGATTGTGTGATCCACGCATTTCCGCCGATAACGCTGTTTTTGCCTATTACCGTCTTACCTCCTAGAATAACCGCCTGAGAGTATATTATTACGTCGTCCTGAATGGTGGGATGGCGTTTGGTGTGCATAAGAGATTTATCCACGCTCATAGCTCCTAAAGTAACTCCCTGGTAAATTTTTACGTTCCTTCCGATTATTGTCGTTTCTCCGATTACGATTCCCGTGCCGTGATCTATAAAAAAAGGCGATCCGATTTCTGCGCCGGGGTGGATGTCAATCCCCGTAATCTGGTGGGCGTATTCGGTAAAAATTCTCGGTACTATGGCCACGTCGAGTTTGTACAGCAGATGAGCCAGACGGTATATAAGGATTGCCATAAAACCCGGGTAGGCTAAAATTACCTCGTCCACATTTTCCGCAGCGGGGTCTCCTTTATATATTGCTTCGGCGTCTTCCCAAAGCATATCGTGAATTTTCGGAATTTCCTTCATAAAATCTGTCGCAATTTTATCCGTCAACTTTTCGCTTTTACCGTTGTTTTTTCTCAGCAGAGAAATAAGGTTTCTTTCGAGAAGCTGCATCTTGGCAAGGACGTCCCTCGATGAATAATATATCTTATTCGAAAAATGCGGAAAAAGGAAATCTATCATTTCATTAAGAAAATCTATCGAGTCCTTCTTTAATAAAGAATTGCACGAATGCAACTCTCTTTTATCCATAATCCTTGAAGCAAATTCCGAATATGCGGATTCGTTTATTATCTCATCGTTCATTTTAAAACCTTAAGTTTTTTATCCTGCCGGTAACTGTTTTATGTTTATTTAAAAAATTTGATCTTAACAAAAAATAAATTTATTAAAACTTTGGGATAATAAATATCCTTTTCTTTAATACCTTGCTTACAGACAAGTGAATCTTCATTTAATGATTTTTTATGAACATAATATTTATCTATACCGTATTTTGAAATGCCGTGAATTTAAAGATTAATCGCATAAATCGCTCGTCACCGGTTTATTAATTTTTAAATTATTGATTTATGATTAAACTTTGGAGTAAATTTAATTGTCAAAAACTTAAGTGACTTATTATTAATTAAACGGGGATCTTTAATGAAACTAAGTCTTTCATCTCTTCTAATTCTCTTATATGCAATTTCTGCGCCGGCTCAAATTAACGATAACAGGAAATCGGAGCGGTTTATAACTGGTAAGGTTTTTGATTTTAATGCCGGAGTTCCGGTAGAATATGCTAATATCTTATTATTAAATCAAAAAGATAGTACCCAGGCAGGCGGTACCGTTACGGGAAAAAACGGCGTATTTTCAATTAGCGGTATTAAGGACGGAATTTATTTAGTTAACGTTCGTTTTATCGGTTATGAAAGCAAAGTCATCAGGAATCTCGCCGTTTCGTCATCAAAAAATAAAATAGATCTGGGTAATATTTACTTAAAGCAGGCAGCGATAAATCTTCAAAACGTAATAGTACAGGGAGAAAGATCCCCGGTAACGTATAAAATTGATAAGAAAGTAATAGACGTAAGTCAAATCCAGACAGCCGTCTCCGGCAACGTTGCGGACATTCTGGAGAACATACCTTCGGTTACGGTTGACATTGACGGGACCGTTAGCCTGAGGGGAAGTTCCAATTTTACGGTGCTGATAGACGGCAGACCCACGGTGATGGATGCACAGGATGCGCTGCAGCAGATACCGGCAAGCTCAATTCAAAACCTGGAAATTATAACCAATCCTTCGGCGAAGTACGATCCCGAAGGCAACTCGGGTATAATAAACATTATTATGAAGAAAAATAAGAACTACGGGCTAAGCGGAATTGTAAATGCGAATGTAGGGATAGACAATAAATACGGCGGTGACTTTCTGTTCGAACAAAAAAATTCGGCTGTGAATTATAATTTAGGAATGGATTACAACAGGCGTTCCTATCCCGGTACAAGCAATGAAGCCAGGCAGTTTTTTTACGAAGATAATACGTCTTTCGTAAATTCGGACGGGATCCGCGATCACGGAAGAATTTCGTTCGGTTTGCGCGGCGGCGCGGACTTTAATTTAAGCGAGTCGGATATACTCGGTTTCGGCGGCCGGTACGGAACTAGGGATCATATTGAAAACAATGTATTAAATTATAATGAATGGTCTTCTCAAGATCCGCTCAATTACTCTTACCTAAGCAGAAACGAAGGCAACAGGACGGGCTCTTTCTATGCCTTGCATTCAAATTACCTTCACAAGTTCAATATGACCGGTCATGAGCTTTCCCTGGATATTTTTTTCGGTCATAACAACGCGGACGAATCCAACATCTCCTCCGACATCGTAAACCAAATTCAAATAGACGGTAAGAAAACTACGGAGTCCGGACCTTCTTCAAGGCTCAGAGGAAAAATAGAATATACACTGCCTTTAAGCGCGTCCGGTAAATTCGAAGCAGGTTCTCAGGGTGAAATGCGGCTATCACGGGATATCACCAAATTATATCAGTTTGATGCTCAAACCGGCATTTACGATAATCAGCAGGATTACAACAACGATATAGACTATGATATAAGCAGTCTTGCCGTCTATTCGATCTATTCGGATGACTGGGGCGGTTTCGGCATACAGGGAGGCGCCAGAGGGGAATATACTTTCCGGACGATAGACCTTACCGGCACTAATCAAAAATTTTCGATCGACAGATGGGATTTTTTCCCGACCGTTCATACTTCCTACAAATTTTCGGAAGCAACTCAGATGATGCTGAGCTATACGCGGAGAATCGACAGGCCGCATGGCTGGAGCCTTGAACCTTTCTATTCGTGGACCGACGCCAATAACGTTAGGATCGGAAATCCTTCGCTGCAGCCCGAGTTTATAGATTCCTACGATTACGGGTTCCAAACCTACTTCGGCGGACTATCTTTTTCCAACGATTTTTATTACAGGATAAATCATAACAAAATCGAACATATCCGCTCCGTTTATGCTCCCAACGTAACGCTGACTACATTCGACAACGTCGGAACGGATTATTCGCTGGGATCCGAGTTCATGATCACTTATGATCCGGCTAAAGTATGGAACATAAATTTAATGGGTAATCTTTATAAATATAAAATAGACGGCGCTGTATTAAACCAGTCTTTTGCTAGGGAAAGTTTCAACTGGTCGACAAGAATAAGCAACGGCTTTAAGCTTACGGCTTCCACCACTCTGCAGCTGAACGTCAGGTATAATAGCCCTACGGTTTCATCCCAGGGAAAACGCGAGGGATTTTTTATGACGGACCTGGCCGTTAAACAGGAACTATTTCGCAAAGTTTTGTCCTTTACACTTCAAATTAGAGACCTTTTAGGTACCGGTAAATATGATTTTTACTCTCAGGGTACGGGACTGACTACACATACTATTTTTAAAAGGCAGTCTCCCGTAGTGATGTTGAACGTGAAATATAATTTCAATAATTATAAAAATGAAAACAGACCCGAAAATGACCAGCCTGACAGCGGGTTCGGCGGGGAGGAAATGTAATTTGCACGGGTCAGCCCATTAACGGGATCATTTACCTGCACATGTAAAATACGGCGGCTGCATTAACTGCCGGTTTTTTTCAATTCGGTTATTTCCGGACCGAAAGGCACATCGCTGATTTCTATTTGCGAATTTTTTTCGATAAAATAATTCAATGACCATTCGCTCGTGAACAGAACGACTTTTCTTTCCTGGGAATCTACGGCCCAGGCAGCTCCTGCGGGAAGAAGTGTATTTGCGAGCCGTTCGTTTTCAACTTCGGGAGATACCCATCGCATCACTTTCCAGTTGGTCTGTTCCAGTCTCGACTCTGCTCCGTATTCGTTTTCCAGACGGTACTGCACAACTTCAAACTGCAGGGGACCCACTGCTCCGAGCAACGGTATTTTCTGATACGAATTACTCGGATAGAAAGCCTGTATCACGCCTTCCTGCAGAAGCTGGTCGAGTCCGTCCCTGAACTTTTTATAATTCGAAGGATTGGGATTATGCATAAACACGAAATGTTCGGGAGCGAATTTAGGAATTTCGTTGTATACGATAGCCGTGTCGGAGGATATAGTATCGCCGATTCCGAAGTTTGAATTTCCGACAAATCCAATTATGTCGCCCGGATACCCCTCGTCCACCGTTATTCTTTCCTGTCCGAATACTTTCTGTGAGTTTGACAATCTGATTTTCTTACCGCTTTTTACGTGGAAGGCCTGCATATCTCGGGTAAATTTTCCCGAACAAATTCTCATAAAGGCAATTCTGTCACGGTGTTTGGGATCCATGTTTGCCTGGATTTTAAAGATAAAGCCCGAAAAAACATCGTCCTCGGGGCTTATTTCTCCTGAGCTGCTGACCCTCGGTGCGGGAGATACGGCGTATTTTAAAAATCCGTCAAGCAGAAGCTGAACGCCGAAGTTGTTCATGGCGCTTCCGAAAAAAACCGGCGTAAGCGTGCCTTCAAGTATGTTTTGAATATCAAACTGCTCGCCGGCCGTATCAAGCATCTCCAATTCTTCCACAAGGCGTTCGTAATAATCCCTGTTCAATTTTTCTTTTACCACCGGGGCGGAAATATCCATAACGGATACCGGGGCTTTAAATGACCCGCCTGCTGTTTTCTCGAAAAAATTCACTTGTTTTTCCAAGCGGTTATAAACTCCCTTAAAATCGATCCCGGTTCCCAAAGGGTAATTCATGGGGAAAGCCCCGATTCCCAGGACGTTTTCAATCTCGTCAAGCAGAGCAAGCGGTTCAAGGGTGGGCCTGTCCAGCTTATTAATAAAAGTAAATATAGGGATGGTTCTCTTCCTGCAGACTTCAAATAATTTCCTGGTCTGAGCTTCTATTCCCTTGGCCGCGTCAATAACCATTACAACGGCGTCAACCGCAGTTAATACCCTGTAAGTATCTTCGGAAAAATCTTCGTGACCGGGAGTATCCAGCAGGTTGATTTTGTAGTCCTTGTAATCGAATTGAAGAACCGTGGAACTGATTGAAATGCCTCTTTTCTTTTCAAGTTCCATCCAGTCCGATGTCGACGATCTCTGATTTTTTCTAGCGGTCACCGAACCCGCAAGCTGCACGGCGCCGCCGTACAAAAGAAATTTTTCGGTAAGCGTGGTTTTTCCCGCATCCGGGTGAGATATTATGGCAAATGTTCTTCGTCTGTTTATTTCTTTTATGCTGGTCATTTTGTATTCTTGATCTTTCAAATATGCAATTATAAATTTCGAATTATATAATAAAGGGGATAAGGCCGGCGGTCCGTAATTTTCCTAGTAAAAAAATTCGGATATTAAATGTCTGCGGCGGGCAAAGGGGAAAATTTTAATTAAAGAAATCAGGTTCATTTTAATTAACAATATTGATTATTTTAAAGATCAAATTTAATTATTTAATATTTATATAACAAAAAATAAATACTCCGCCGTGTAATAAATATCCGAGAAATAGTATCCGGAGGAAAGTTCCATGTATCCTGAGAGCAAAAAAATAGAGGCTTACAAATTATGTACTGATTTTGCGGTAAATCACTATGAGAACTTTCCGGTAGTGTCATTTCTTATTCCGAAAAAGCTGCGGAAGCACGTTGCGGTCATTTACTGGTTTGCGCGGACCGCGGACGATATGGCGGATGAAGGCAATTATTCCGAAGCCGAAAGACTGAAAATGCTCATGGATTTTGAAAATCGATTCCGGGATTTACTGAATAAAAATTACGAATCTCATTTTGAATATGCTCTTTATAGCACTGTCATGGAAAAACATCTTGATCCCCAATTGTTTTTGGATTTGCTGAAAGCTTTTAAGCAGGATGCGGTAAAAAAAAGATATAAGGATTTTCCCCAGGTGCTGGAATATTGCAAATATTCCGCAAATCCGGTGGGCAGATTAGTGCTTTCCCTGTTCGGAATTTCGGATACTTCGGCTGTTAAGTATTCGGACAATATTTGTACTGCGCTGCAATTGACGAATTTTTTACAGGATACGTCGGTGGATTACATAAAAGGAAGGATCTATCTTCCGCAGGATGAAATGGAAAAATTCGGTGTCAGCGAAAAAATGTTTGAGTTAAAGGAAAATAATCTTAATTTAAAGCGGTTGTTGGAGTTCAATATTAACAGAACACAGCAAATCTTCGACGAAGGGAAAAATTTGTTCCCTTTCTTAAAAGGATTGCTGAAAGCGGAAATTAAATGGACTGTCCTCGGCGGTGAAGCCGTACTGAAAAAAATAAAAAATATTGATATGGACGTTCTGAACTTCCGCCCGGAGTTGAGTAAAAAAGATTTTTTATCTTTATTGTTCAAGGCATTATTCCGATGACGATCTCTGCAAAAGAAATAGCAAAGGGAAGCAAAAGCAGTTTTTATTATGCTTTTAACCTGCTCCCGAACGAAAAGCGCGATGCGATGAATACGCTGTATGCGTTTTGCAGGCAAACCGACGATATTGTTGACGAAGAAAACGAACCGCTGGATTTAAAATATGCAAAGCTGCACAAATGGCGCGTAGAGCTTGAGAAATCAATCAACGGGAATTCGGATTATAATTTATTAAATAAACTGGGTAAGACCATTTCACAGTTCAATATTCCTCTCGACCCGTTCTTTGAACTGCTGAAAGGTATGGAGATGGATTTGCAGATAAACAGGTACCTGAGTTTCGATGACCTGAAACTATACTGCTACCGTGTTGCTTCCACGGTCGGTTTAATGTGCATTGAAATATTCGGGTACAAGCATAAATCCGCCAAGG
Organism: Ignavibacteriaceae bacterium; assembly: GCA_046706945.1. Lineage (GTDB taxonomy): Bacteria > Bacteroidota > Ignavibacteria > Ignavibacteriales > Ignavibacteriaceae > FEN-1297. The sequence goes on from JBJKOY010000124.1 coordinate 25,938, forward strand.
ATTTTGCGGTAAACCTCGGGATTGCGCTGCAGCTGACTAACATTTTAAGGGATATAAAAAAAGATTCCCAGAAAGGCCGAATTTATCTTCCTCAGGAAGATCTGAGAAAATATTCATATTCGGATGAAGATATCTTCACCGAAAATTACAACGATAATTTTACTTCGCTGATGAAATACGAAGCGCAAAGAGCCGAATCATATTTCAAGTCGGCTACCGAGAACCTCGATATGGACGATAAATATTCGATGTTTGCGGCCAGAGCTATGCAGCACATTTATCATAAGCTTCTGGAAAGGATAATTGACGCGAATTACGATATTTTTCATAATAATATAAGAGTGCCGAAAATTGAAAAAGTAGGCATCGCATTAGGCGTATGGGCGAAGTATAGTTTAGTATATTAATGAAAAGCTGTATTATAATAGGCGGCGGATTTTCCGGCCTTTCGTCTGCGGCCTACCTTTCCGGATCCGGTTTTAAAATAACACTTCTTGAATCCTCTCCTAAACTCGGCGGCAGAGCATATTCGCTGAAAGACGACGAAACGGGTTCCGTAATTGACAACGGTCAGCATATTTTAATGGGGTGCTATAATTATACCCTGGATTTTTTTAAGCTGATAGGAGCCGAGAAAAATTTAATAGCCCAGGAAAGACTTAAAATAATCTTCTTAAAAGAAGACTTCAAACATTATCCGCTCGCCGCTCCGGGCGTACCTTATCCTTTAAACCTGCTTTTCGCCCTGCTGGGATATAAGGCTTTCTCTGCAGAAGACAAATTACGGTTGTTGTCTTTTTTTTCCAAACTCCCGCTATATTCCGGAAAGGACCTGGAAAAAATGACGGTGGATGAGTGGCTTCATAAAGAAAATCAGAGCGAGAATGCGTCATTATCCTTCTGGGATATCCTTGTCGCCGGTGCTTTGAATACGGATAAAAAAAAGGCTTCCGCAAAAGTTCTGGCCGATATCCTGAAGCAGATCTTCTTCGGGGGCAATAAAGCCGCGACCGTAATAATGCCCAAATACGGTTTGTCCGAAACTTACTGTAGTGATGCCGAGAACTATATTATTTCCAAAGGCGGAGAAATCCGCTGCGGGGAAACGGTTAACCAATTGAAGTCCTCAGGAACGAAAATTTCCGAAATCGTTACTTCCCGCGGGACTTTAAAAGATTTCGATTTCGTTATTTCGTCGGTGCCGTTGTTTGCTTTTAACCGCATCGATATGGCTGAAAAATTTAAGATCGATTTGGACCTCGAATACTCGCCTATATTGACCGTTCATTTTTGGATCAAGGAGAATCCGCTGAAGGAATCCTTTTACGGATTGATAGGATCGCCGGTTCATTGGATCTTCAACCGCGGCGATCATATTACGATCGTAATAAGCAACGCAGGCTATTTAATGAACGAGCCGAAGGATCGCTTATTTGATCTGACGGCGGATGAAATCCAAAAATATCTCCCGATAAAAAAGATTGATATACTTTCTTATAAAATAATAAAAGAAAAACGCGCAACGTTCATAGCGTCCTGTGCCGTTAATAAAAAAAGACCATCCCCTGAAACAATTTTTAATAATTTCTTTCTTGCAGGGGATTGGACAAATACAGGTCTCCCGTCCACAATCGAAGGTGCGGTGAAGAGCGGAAAGACAGCGGCTGATATAGTAATATCAAAATCGAGAAATTAATTGAAAATATCGGCATAAAATTCATTGAATGTTATACAGGTTGTGTTTAAATTCTATACAATAAATTTTATTTTTATGAAAAAAGCACGGAGGTTAAGGATTAAGATTATTTGAAAAGACAAGGTGGGACAATTTCGATTGCTTTAATTTGAAAAGTGATCAGGTATTTATATTAAATTAACATTTTTATACAACATCTTTAACAGAGGGGATCGGAATGAATAACGAAAAAACAACATTAACCGATTCGGCAAAATTACTACTCCAGGATAAGGAGTATGACTTACCGGTAATTATCGGTTCCGAAGGCGAAGTAGGAATCGACATATCGCAACTAAGAAGCAAAAGCAGTGCAATAACCTCGGACAGCGGCTACGGAAACACGGGTTCGTGTCATAGTTCAATAACTTTTATCGACGGCGAAAAAGGCATATTAAGATACCGCGGGTATCCTATTGAAGAACTTGCGGAGAAATCCAACTTTATTGAAGTCAGTTTTCTTCTTATCTTCGGCCATTTGCCCAATAAAGCGGAGATGGAGAGGTTTCATTTCCTATTGACTCACCACAGCCTTATTCACGAGGATATGAAAAAATTCTTTGAGGGTTTCCCTCCAACGGCCCATCCGATGGGAATTCTCTCTTCAATGGTTAGTTCATTATCAGCATTTTATCCGGAAGCCGGTTATAATGCAGATGTTGAATTGAATATTATACGTCTCCTGGCTAAGTTGAAAACCATAGCGGCATTTTCCTATAAAAAATCCATAGGACAGCCTTATGTTTATCCCAGGAACGATTTAAGTTACAGTGCGGATATGCTTCACATGATGTTTGCGGTTCCTTCCGAACCGTACGAAGTACCTAACGAACTGGATAAAGCTCTGGATCTTCTTTTAATACTTCACGCTGATCACGAACAAAACTGCAGTACTTCTACGGTCAGAATGGTCGGCAGCAGCGAGGCAAATCTTTTCGCCTCTATATCCGCGGGAATCTGCGCTTTATGGGGACCGTTACACGGCGGCGCTAACCAGCAGGTTATCGGGATGCTGGAAAAAATTAAAGACGACGGGGGTGATTATAAAAAGTACATTAATTTAGCTAAGGATAAAGAATCCAAATTTAAATTGATGGGATTCGGGCACAGGGTATATAAAAACTTCGATCCGCGCGCAAAGATACTGAAGGCTTCTGCGGATAAGGTTCTGGCAAAGCTCGGCGTAAACGATCCGCTGCTGGATATTGCTAAAAACCTAGAGGATATAGCTCTGAAAGATCCTTTCTTTATCGAGAGGAAATTATACCCGAACGTAGATTTCTACAGCGGTATAATATACCGCGCGATGGGTATTCCTACGAATATGTTTACGGTAATGTTCGCTTTGGGGCGATTACCCGGCTGGATAGCTCAGTGGAAAGAAATGAGAGAAACACCCGGTGCAAGAATTTACAGGCCCCGCCAGATCTATGTCGGTGAAACTCAAAGAGACTACCTCCCGATTGCAAAAAGATAATCAACAAAGGCATGCGGTAAAAATTTACCGCATGCTTAAATTCAACGGCTTCCTCCCGTGCAGCTTCATACTTTATCCATTTTTACTTCAATATCGCAGGCGATATATGTTGACTTGGTTTAAAAAATATAAAACACGTACAATTTGATTTAAGAAGTTTAATTTTAGTTTATATAATTTAAGAAGGATTAAGCGATGAAGAAAAAAGAATGCCCGTCCTGCGCAATGGAAATAGACGATAAAGAGAAAATATGCCCGGTTTGCGGATATGAATTTCCGGAGGAAAGCCGGGCCGTTAAATACCTTGTCATTGCACTCATTATAATCTTTGCGGTATTCATATTGATAACCGAACTGTAGAATACCGTAAGTAATGTCCCTCACAAATTATTTAATATAATTTTCATAATCATAATCTCAATCTTGAACTTGCTCTTGCACTTAAACCAGATGTTTTTCCTTATTAAAAATACGAGGTAATTAATGATAAGGATATTGGACAATTTTAATTTTCAAGACGAACCCGGTAAATCAATTTTCCATCTATTTTCCGGAGTAATTTCCCGAATATCCGGTGTAGATTATCACATAAAATAATGCAGTTCTGTATTAACTTAATACAGATAATTTTGGATTATTTATGAACGCGATAGACGTTATGATTGTGGAAGATGAAGCAATTATAGCTCTTGATATCAAAGAAATTTTAAAACGATCCGGTTTCCGAATTAGTGCAATAGTAGGTAACGGCGCAGCCGCAATCCAAAAAGCCAAGGAACTTAAACCGGATGTAATTTTGATGGATGTTATGCTAGGCAGGGGGATAAACGGGATCCAAGCTGCCGGCGAGATAAGGAAATCACAAAATATTCCCGTGATTTTTATTTCTTCTTTTTCCGATCACCATGCGGTATCAAATGCCTATAAAATTTCTCCTTACGGATACTTGGTCAAACCATTCGACGAGTCTGAATTAGTGAAAAAAATAAACGATATTCAAAACAATCAGTATAGTTGAGATCTTTTCTTAATATTAAGCTTTTCTCCCCCCGTTTGATCAAATAAATTTTTACAGAGTGGTGAGTAATATTCACATAATGTCTAAATTTGTGCAAATATTTTTCGATGATATTATAAGTTTATTTTCAGTAGAAATTTTTACCGTTTTTTTACCCTTTTTTTTAATAATTTAAAGTTATATTCGAAATATTAAAAAATATCCGCTTATAATCTCAGGGAATGATTTTTGTACCAAAAAATAAAATAGGCATCAGTTTTATGGATTACCTTAGAGAACATATCGAAGGAGTACAGGTAATAACAGTTAACCTGGAAAAGGCTTCTTTCTTAGAAGCTAATGATTTCATGAATATTTTGGATTTTGAAATCGAACAAGGCGGGAAAAATATTCTTATAGATTTGAGCGGCTGTAATTACGTAGATTCCGTGTTCTTAGGATCTATTATTTTCGCGTTAAGAAAGCTTGTATCCAGCGAGGGAAATATCAAGCTGATAAAGCCGGTAATCTCACAAAAGAATTTCGATAAATTTCATTCACTTAGAATATTTGATGTTTTTAACAATAAAAACGAAGCGTTAAGAAGTTTTCAAAAAGTGCCGGTTATTTCGGGGGGAAATTTTAATGTTTATGATAATAATGCGGCGGTCAATCCATCCTTTTCATATTAAATTAAAAATTTAATTGATTTTTAATTGATTTCGGAATTCCGGTAAAATTTCTTATTCATTCCCTTCTCTAAAACAGGCTGCGGGAACTGCAGTTGCTTTACCAGTTTGCTGTCTTCGTGGAGATAATGAAAACCGTCTTTATCTTCCCAGCCTTCAGGTGAAGTAACTATAAAATACACGATTACTGCTGCTGCCGCAATCGAGATACCCAAATAAATCAATAAAAAGGATAGCATTGCACCGCTCCGGTAATTGTACATAGGTTACATGTTTCAACAATAAATAACAACTATTGTACCATAATAAGTGTCGCCATTTCTTATCCTTTTTGCATAAAATATTTTGAAAATCTTGCTTTCGGGAAATCAGATGTAAAAATTACCGGAATAATATACCTGTGATCTCCGCACGGACTGCAATTTTAAGTGCAAATAATGCTCAAGTTGCTTTAATTCTAGTATGTGATGTATTATATTTATTAAAAGAAATTTGAATTTTATAGGTTTGTATTTTTTCAAAAACAAAAACAGCGGTTTAAAGGCATTATGGCAAAAAAAATAATACTTCAGACTAATTTTCCCAATCTAAATCTGGTTAAGAAAGGAAAAGTAAGAGATATTTATAATGTAGGGGAATTTTATTTAATTGTTTCTACCGATAGGCTTTCGGCATTTGACGTTATTATGGGCCAGGGCATTCCGTATAAAGGCGAAGTACTGACGAAAATATCCAAGTTCTGGTTCGAATTTTCCAAAGGAATCATTCCAAATCACCTTGTCAGCACGGATGTTAAAGATTTTCCGGCCGAATGCCGGGAATATCCCGATGACCTGGAAGGCAGATCCATGCTGGTGAAAAAAGCCGAGGTGATTCCGATTGAATGTATAGTCAGGGGATATATTTCCGGTTCGGGCTGGAATGACTATAAAAAGACGGGTAAAATTTCCGGGATACCTTTGCCGAAAGGACTGGTTGAATCCGAAAAACTTCCGGAACCGATTTTTACACCTTCAACCAAAGCCGAGATAGGCATGCACGACGAAAATATTTCAGTTGAAGAAGCCGAAGAAATTGTGGATAAATCCGCGGTAGATAAGATTAAAAACGCGACGTTAAGCGTCTACAAGGCAGCGTCGGATTTTGCTTTAAGTAAAGGGATTATAATAGCGGATACTAAATTGGAATTCGGTTTTTATAAAGATCGGATTATCCTGGTTGACGAAGTATTAACTCCGGATTCTTCAAGGTTCTGGCCCCAGGAAAAATACGGCAAAGGCAGAGCCCAGGAAAGCTACGATAAACAGTTTGTAAGAGATTATTTGTTGTCGGTTAATTTCAATAAACAGCCTCCTCCGCCGGTTTTGCCCGAAGAAATTATTTCAAAAACCAGCGAGAAATATGTAGAGGTCCTTTTTAAATTAACCGGAGAGAAAATTCGTTAGATGAGGCCGGTACTCATAAAGGCGATCGGAAAAGAATCAATTTTTATAAAATGGGACGACGGAGAAGAATCAATTATTACTGTCCAGACCTTAAGGAGATTCTGTCCGTGCG
>JBJKOY010000125.1:0-10540 GCA_046706945.1 Ignavibacteriaceae bacterium
CATGAAGCGAATAAAACATTGCCGTCCGAAGCCAATCCCGTTACTGAAGCCCCCCCTTGAACAGGCGTTACATCCGTCCATGTGCCGCCGGAAACCGAATGGTATAAAAAGCCGTTGGTGCCTGCAAATAGATTATTAGGAGTTGATCCGAAACATAAGACATTGGTGCCGGACATTCCGGAATTTTGAGGCGCCCATGCGCCGTTGTAAACGTATGCTCCGCTGTTGTGAACGCCGCCGTATAAGGTACCGTTTATTACGCCCAGAGAAGAAACGCTGTACGGGCCTATTGTCGAACTATAAAGGGGGAGGGATTCGCTAATATCGCTCCAGGTGCCGCTGCCGCCTCCGAAGAATACGGTGCCCTGCGCGCCTGCCGAGGATGCGACATAAATGCCTGCTCCCGTAATAGCGACGGCAGCAACGGGGTAATAACCGGAAGTTATGTACGGAAGGTTGCCTGTTATATTTTCAAAACCGTTGCTGTTTTTTCCTAGTAAGAAGACCCCGTTACTGTCGGTGCCCGCGACGGCGGAGCCTTCAAACGCCGCAATACAGGTAATGCTGCAGGTGTCGTTCAGCTTTTTTATAAGTCCGGGATTTACTTCATTTGTCCATGTATCCCCGTTATCGGCCGATACATAAAGACCGCCGTGGCCGCCCCCGTATATGTCATAAAAGCCGGCGTATACGGTTGAGCCGGAAGCGGCGATAACGGCCCCGTAGCGGTTTGGCTCGCTTGTCTGTGCCCATTGCGCCGGACTTTCAACGGGTAAAATTAAAAGCATTATTATCGGTATTACAAGGAACCGCAATTTTAAACAATCAAATTTAGTCATATAGTCCTCCTCTAATTTTTAACCGTGAATTGATTGTAATAACAATTCAGGAGCAGCAAAAAGAGAAATATTTAAAAAGCCGGCTGCCGTGCACTGTCATCAATACAAATATTTATTACCTCTCCGGTAATAATTAAAATCAAGTTTTAACACTTCTTCAATTTTGAATGTTACATTACATTGGAAGGTACCGCTTATCGGAGTTTTGTACTTCTACGCGGGAATTTAAGCAGCGGCTTTATGTAAAATAAATAGTTATGGCTAACTATTTTTTAAGGATTATATAAGTCCCTGTTCTTTTGCAAAGTTCAGCAGTCCGACCGGCGTGTTGATATTTATCTTGCGGGATATATTTCTTCGATGGGCATTAACGGTGAATTCGCTGATGAACAACTTTCCGGCTATTTCCTTAGTGCTTTGCCCGGCTGCGACCATTTTAATGATTTCCACCTCCCGTTTTGTGAGCTGATATTTTTTCATAAAATCGTCGACAAAATAAGGAGAGTCGGATTGTTCCGGCACCGCTTCATCGGTAAAATAGAGCCCGCCTTCAGCCACCGTGTATATAGCTTCCTTCAACTGCGAAATAGAACTGCTTTTCAAGATGAATCCCCTCGCACCGTATGATTTAATGTCTCTGATTAGTTCTTGCTGGTAATAGCTTGTAAGTACCGCGACTTTTATCCGGGGGAACTTTTCTCTCAGGACCTTCAACGTTTCGATCCCGTCCAGCCCGGGCATATTCAGATCCATCAGCACGATGTCTGGGCGCATAGTATGGAGGCAATCCAGAAGCCGGCGGCCGTTGTTCACGGCGGCGATTATCTCAATATCGCCCATTTCTTCCAGAAGAGCGCGCAGTCCGTCCAAAAATAAAATATGATCATCGGCTATAATGATTTTCATATGCAGTAGGAATTTCACAAATAATGATTGTCCCTTTATCTTTCTTTGAAGATATTTCAATTCTTCCGTTTAGGTGTTCGATTTTCAATTTGATATTTCTCAATCCCTTCCCGTCTCCCGGTGTATCTGCTTTTCCGGAAGAAGAAAAACCGGGTATTCCGATCCCGTCGTCTTCTATCATAAGGCTGATTTGATCCTCATGCTCGACCAGTTCAAGCAGCGCGTGTTTTGCATCGGCATGTTTTACGATATTATGGATGAGTTCGTGTATTATACGGTACAGGGTGTTCAGGAAAGTAACCGAGTACCCGGAAGGTTCGTTACCGCCCTGTGCCGGCGCTAATTCCGAAAATCCGATGATGACGGTTTCGAGCTTAAGTTTTTCGGAAAGATTTATAGTCCCGGCAAGATCCTCTATCGCTTTCCGGAAGCCGTGCTTCTCAATAACCATGGGAGTCAGCCTGTGGCTGAGATCCCTGATATTTCCCGCGACGGAAGATAAAATGTCCTGCGCTTTATGAAGCTTCTCGAAAATCTGGCTGCTGTTACCGTTTTTCTCGGCAGCCGAAGAAATATTCATTGCGGCCAGAGAAAGCAGCGAACCTACCTCATCGTGAAGCTGGTCGGCAATATTATACCGCTCTTTTTCTTCCGCCTCCATCATCCCTCGCATCACGGCTATGCGCTGCTGTTCCTCCATTTGTCTTACCCTGCTTTGGTGCAGCGCCTCTTTCTGACGGCTGCGGATCTGCCTGTACCGCAAAATCAGCATGAGCAGTATAATTATGACGGCGGCCAGAACAATTAAAGCGGTATAAAAAATCCTCTCCCTGCGGTCATTGGCAGCCGCGGCAGCCTGTTCTTCTTTCAGCCGGTTGATCCGTACCTGCTCTTCTCTAACATGAAATTTTGTTTCCACTTCGTGGATTGCCCGGTACCGGCCCAGGCTTATCAGCGAATCCTTAATGTTATAAAATGTTTCCAATGCTTCCGCATAGCCGGGATAATCATGCTGTGCTTTCAATAATTCCGCATAATATTTATAATAGTAAAAACCGGTAGCCGCATATTTATTCTGCTGCATGCGTTGTTTCAAACCTTCGAAGACTCGGCTTGCCGCCGCGAGATTATTTGTCAATATAAGCGCATGCGCGTAGTAGATTTCGGGCGGCATCAGGTAGAGCCCGCGGGTATTTCCTTTATTAAGCGCTTCTTTAAAATAGTGAGCAGCTTGTTCGTACTTTTTTTTATGTTCGGCCATCATTCCGGCGGCAATAAAATAACTGATGTAAGGAATTTTTTCTTCCGGGAGACGGAACTGTTCCCTGCTTTTGCCGAGGTAACCGGCTGCCGGCCGCCAATTTCCCGAATAAGCTTCCACAATTGCCATCTCGGCATTGAAATACGGGGCTTGAATACTATGCGGATGAGCAGTGATTGTCAGATCGTAAAAAAGTTTGGCATACTTTTCCGCTTCACCATAATCGGTAAGTAAAAGATTTACCTGCATCAGATTATAGTAAATACTGGGAACCGGATTGCGGAAAGAAAAATTTGTACGCTCGTATAATTTCGGCGGATAATGGTTAAGCGATGAATCCCGGGCTAAGGATAACAATGATTCAAGTTCATCGACCTCTTTTTCCGGATCGCTCTGTAGATATACTACCGCATAATTGTATCGTGCGGTGAACTCCGCATTCTTGTCGGGCAGATTTTTTGCCAATCCTATGGCTTTAGTCAGGTAGTATGATACCGTATCCCGGTTATCCAGGCTAGCCATGGCTTTGAAAGTATATGTGAAAGAAAGGTTTTCATTGTCGCCGGATTTCATGCACTCCGTTTCACTGGTTCGAATATATTTATCGAGTGAATCTTTTTTCCCCCACTCAAGATATAAAAGGATTGTGCCGACGAGGGCTTCCCTGTAAAGATGCGGATAACCTTCGGCGTTTGCTCTTGCCCGTCTGTAAAGGTTTTCGGCCTTTTTATAATAATCCAGCGATTCTTCGGCATGTCCCCAGCCCATAAACAAGACGTGCAGCCACCGGTGGTTGCGGGTTGACTCTATCCTGGGGAGATACCCGGTGAAAAGTTCATAGCTTTTATCGACGTCTGTTTTTGCGATTGCCTGCATCAGATCGCATGCGGAGCGGAACGATTGTTCCGTAACGGGCTCTTTCATAAGCCTGCTCCACTTTTCCAGTTCTGCCGTTTCGGACGAACCCCGGGCAAGATCAACATTCACCCAAAAGGAGGTTAAGCAGCAAACAACACAGAGAAATTTAAATGTCATTTATGGATCTGTTAAAAAGATTTTATTAATATTATTTCCCAAAAGAGATTTTCGAGCATAATATAATATTTTTTCTTCAAAAGGGAATTGCTGAAGAAGCCGCGTAACCGAAGCCGTTGTGCCGATAATATATAAAAGCATATCCGTTATAATTATTCAAACCGATGTATCTGCCGATAAATAATTCATATGTGTTTCATTCACGAAGACCAACCTGCGGATTTTACATATTTTTTGTTATTTTCGGCTATTGCAATCATTTTTATTTAAAGGAATGTCCGTTTCTAACTCAGTCGCTAAGTTGGCGGTGAAATTGCTTTACGAAGAAAATACAATTCCCATCGACTGTTCAACTCATCATTTTAATAAGGACTTTTTACAAAATGCTTAGAAGGATTTTTATTGTTTTACTCGTCTTCAGTCTTCTACAGGTGATTTCGGGATGCGGATCTTCTTATATATCGACAAAAGATAATGAATTAAACTTCCCGCACAACCGCTATGAACTGGATTCGGGCTGGGTATGTAAAAATATTAAAGATATAAGTACAACCGGGGAAGAATTATCGCTTCCGTCCTTTTCATTAACCGGCTGGATGCCCGCAACCGTGCCCGGCACGGTACTAACCACTTTACTTAACGACAAGTTAATTCCCGATCCGTTTTACGGGATGAACAATAAGAAGATTCCGGATATATATGATACAGGACGCGGTTATTATACTTACTGGTTTGTTAAAAACTTTTATGAAAATATTCCCCGTGGCAGCGGGCAGGTCTGGCTGCATTTCCGGGGGGTTAATTACGGATGCAATATATACCTGAACGGACATAAGCTTAATAAGTCGACTCACTACGGGATGTTTCTACGGCAGACTTATAATATTACATCTTTCCTTTCGAAAGACGGGAATAACCGGCTGGCGGTTATCGTATATCCTCCTGATCCGGTAGGCAATCCGAACGGCGGCCAGGGCGGCGACGGAACTATAGCACGTAATGTCGCCAGTCAATATACGGCAGGCTGGGATTGGATTCAGCCGGTCCATGACAGAAATACCGGTATATGGGATAAAGTAACAATTGAAAAGACCGTTGCAGTCGAACTGAAGTACCCGCATGTTATTACAATAGTCCCCGGTAAAAGATTTCCCGGTCAGCCGCAGGCTCCCGTTATTATAAGAACAAGTTCGGAAATCGAGAACCCGACCAAACAGGTTATCCGGGGAACAATGCAGGTTGATATTGAAAATGAAGTTATAAAGAAAGAAGTATCGCTTCAGCCTGGATCAACGACAAAAGTTCAGCTGCCGGATTTCGAAATGAAAAACCCGGAACTCTGGTGGCCGAACGGATACGGCAATCAGCCTTTATATAAGCTGAAATTCCGGTTTATCGATAAGGACGGGCAATTGATGGATGAAAATGATATTACAACAGGGATACGCGAGATTCAAACCGGATGGAACGGTCGTACGCAGAGCCGCGAAGTGCTTGTAAACGGGCAGAAAATATTTATTAAGGGAGGAAACTGGATAGCTTCGGATGCGATGCTCAGGTTTTCGCCGGAACGCTACGATGCGGAAGTTCGTTTCCACAGGGATATGAACCTTAACCTGATAAGAATATGGGGCGGGGGATTGACCGAGAGACCCGAATTTTATAATGCCTGCGATAAATACGGAATACTCGTGTTCCAGGACTTCTGGATGTCGGGCGATTGCAACGGTAAATGGTATGACCCGATGAAGAAAGATGATCAATGGACACGGCGTAAATACCCGGACGATCATAAATTATTTTTGGAATCAATCGCGGACCAGGTTAGGATGTTACGCAACCATCCTTCGCTTGCGTTCTACTGCGGCGGCAATGAAATCCCCCCGCCCACGGATATTCTGAAAGTCATGGAGGATTCTCTGCTCCCGGAACTGGACAGCACGCGATACTTTTTCGAGTATTCAAATGCCGACAGCATGTCCCACAACTCAATCGGCGGAAACGGCGACGGTTCCTACCGCATCCAGCCTCCCAGTTATTTCGTTGAAAACCGCTCCTTTCCGTTTAATTCCGAAATAGGATCCGTGGGAATGGGAGATTATCAGTCGCTTGAACGTTTTATTCCGCAGAAAGATCTTGTTATTCCTGCTTCGACATGGGCGGATTTGGACTCGGTATGGCGGTATCACAAAGTAAGCTTGTACGGTGACTTTATCGATGCGTACGGAAAACCCAAGGACTTGAAAGACTATGCATGTGAAGCGCAACTCGTAAACTACAACCAGTACAGGGCATTAATGGAAGGGCACATATCGCATATGTGGGACTGGTATACCGGCGTTATTATATGGAAGACTCAGAACCCGTGGACCGCATTACGCGGACAAATGTACGATTACTATCTCGATCCCAACGGAGGCTTATACGGCCTGCATCATGCCGGCGAACCTTTGCATGCAATGTACAATCCGGCGGACGGAATGCTCTCGGTTGTAAACAATACATTTGAATCGCTGCATGATATTATGATCCAGGCGAAAGCTTACAACATTGCCGGACAAGATACTCTCGCTCTCCAATGGTTTATTGAATTAAGCCCGTCTTCAGTTCAGAAGATTGAGTCGGTAAGAAGAGTTCTGAATAAATTCTTATCAGGGCAGGGAGGTTTTTTATCTTTGCGTCTGTTCGACACTTCTCACAAGATACTTGATGATAATTTCTACTGGCTGCCGGATTCGGCGGGGAATTACAGCGGGCTCCGGCAGATGTCTAAATCAAAAGCAGCCGTCACCGCAATGAAGGTAAAAGACGGACAGATCAAAGTGGAGATCGATAATCCCGGCGGCGGGCCGGTCGCGTTTTTCAACCGTATTTCTCTCGTGAACAGTATAACCAAAAAAAGAATTCTGCCGGTTTTCTACAGCGACAATTATGTCTCGGTATTACCCGGAGAAGAGAAAACTGTTTTTATAGACTATACGAAAAAGGATTATATTACTAATGCCGAGGTTTCGATCAGCGGCTGGAATGTGGATGAACGGTATATCGATATAAAGTGAAAGAATAAACCGGATTAAAGATTGTCCGGGTATTGTAATAATAGAAAATATATTTAACCGAATTGAACGAAATCTAATTTATAACCGAGAAGGAGAAATATTATGGGCAGGCAAAAGACAAATGAGACAAAGCATGCAATGAATGATAACATCGGTGCCCCTAAGATAGTTGACAGGAAAACCTTCCAGGCCGAGCTTGACGAATTGCGAATCCGGGAGAAGGCGCACACAAAAGAAGGAGACTCTATCGCGGCGGCCCGCAGACGACTGCCCATGGTTGAAGTTGATGCTGCCGCACCGCTGACGGGTAAACGCGGGAAGGTGACGTTATTGGATACATTTGAAGATAGGAAAATGCTTATTGCTTACTACTTCATGTGGCATAGAGGCCGTCCCGCTTCGGAGCAGTGCGAGGGATGCACGTGGCTTACATCTCAAATCAGCGAGCTTTCTTATATTCATTCCCGCAATGTTACCTACGCGGTGTTTTGCCAGGGACCTTACGAAGAAAGTGCGCGGTACCGCGACTTCATGGGCTGGAAGATGCCGTGGTACTCGGCGTTGGATTCAATCGAAACTCTTTTGGCCGGACGCCGGGTGGGAATGTTTCACATCGTATGCTATCTGCGGCAAGGATCAAAAGTTTTTGAAACTTACTGGACGACCGGGCGCGGCGGAGAAGCAATCGGTAACAGCTACGATCTGCTCGATTTAACCGTGTACGGGCGGCAGGAAAATTGGGAAGATTCTCCTGAGGGATGGCCGCAGGGAAGCATTATGGAAACCCTTCGTTTCAACGGACGTCCTACTTCCCAGTGGTCCCGTTTAAAATCCGGGCGTTCGGATGACCTAGGAACAGGAAGTAAGCATTGATTAAATGAAAAATGTAAATTTATGAAAACCGCTTCCGCAAAACAGAATATAAGATTAAAAATAGATACAAATTCTATAATACATAAAATGTCCGGAGGAATAGGAGCCTCATGGCATGCGATATCAAAAGAAATACAGCTTAATAATGAAAAATATGATTATCCGGTTAGGCTTATAAATCCGCGGGGAAGTGCTTACGGGGGTAATCCGCCTTTAAGCAATCATTCGGCTTGGGATCAAATTATCTTCCATGCCAAATGGCTGGGATTAAATTTTATAAGAGTCGAGTTAAGTCAGCGCATGTATGAGCCGCAAAGAAAAAAGTTTGATTGGAAAAATGAAGAGATGTCGGTGCTGTATAAAATTCTGGACTGGTGCGAGGAAAATCATGTTGACGTGTTTCTTCAACAAATGTGGAGTAATGTGGAATGGAATGCTTATCCGGGAGTACATCCTTTACTAAGTGCACCGCATTCTTTGGAAGACTTTGCGGAAGGAGTAACAGCTCTTCTTAAATATCTGACCAAAATAAAAAAATACACATGCATTAAATATTTCTGCATAACTAATGAACCCCCTCAAGGCACTTGGGGATATTGGTGGAGTTATGGATCAGGGTCCGGTTCAATTACACCTGCTCTAAAAAAAGTTAGAAAAGCTCTTGACGCAAACGGAATAACAATATCTCTTTCGGGACCGGATTGGACAAATCTTCCTCCGTTCAATAAGAATAAAATTGATTTTGATAAATATGTCGGAGCTTATGATATTCATTCATATTCGGGAATTGATAAGAACGGTGAAAGAATATTAAAGGAGTGGGTCGACTGGTCTGCTAAGAAAAAAAAGCCGTTTTTTCTAACCGAATTCGGAAATATGAATTTAGGATGGGGGGGCGAAAATCCTCAGCCTAAAAGCTTTGCGGCGGCATTGTCAAATACATCAGACGTTATATGCGGAATGAATTTAGGAGTAGATGCATTTAACCGCTGGAGTTTTACTAATCGCGGCGATTTGGACGGACAATGGCAGTTAATAAGAACTTGGGATATAAAAAAGAAAAAATACTTAAACAAAATTATCCCTGAAAAATATGCTTATTTCGGTTTTGCCATGCTGACGCGGTTTAACGGAAAATATTCTTCGGTATTGAAGTTTAAAACAGATAAAAATATTAATGGTTTCAAATGCGCATCTTTGAAAAGCTTGAACAAGAATATTACGGTTATTTTAGTAAATAGCCGAAAAGAAAAAATCAATCTTAATATTACAATTCAAAAAACCGATGCAAAGAAAAGATTCAATCTTTATCAGGTAACGAAGAATTTATTGGACAATCCTAAATTTAAATTAAATCCTTTATGCCAGATTTCCGGATTAAATAATGAACAAGAAGTCATACTTCCTCCCAAAAGCATAACTGTTTTAAGCACATTTCATTTACTACACGGGGATTTTGGTATAATCGAGTAAATAATATTTTTATTATTAGTATTAGAAAGATTCATTGTTAAAATTGTAATATTTAATTATAAACAACCATGGCTTGAAGGTTTTGTTAATAAGTTTCGGAGATTTTTATTACTTTGATCCCGGAATAATTTATCTAAGGTCAAAGTGTTTTTAAAACTATTTGTTATACGGTACGTTTATTTCAACTTTAAATAAAAGATTAATCTTGTAAGGCATTCAAATTAAAATGAAAAAAATATTTTTAGTCTTCTTTATATTCATTTCACTTCGCGTATTTCCCCAGCAATTAATTTCAAGTGATTCTTTAATTAATAATGCATTTAAATTAGCCGTTGAAACGGTGGATATAAATGTCAGAAGAGGTATTCTCGCGGCGGGCGCCGATTACGGTTCGGAATGGACCCGGGATATCGCCATTAACTCGTGGAACGGCGTCAGCCTTTTGAGGCCGGAAGTTGCTAAGAGATCTCTTTGGAGCGTCACGGTAAATAAAGATACGGTCGGGAACGAATACTGGGATAAAATAATATGGGCGATAGCAGCATGCAACCATTTCATTGTAACCGGCGACAAAGAGTTCCTTGCGCAGGCTTATAAATGCTCGGCTAATACAATGGCGAATCTGGAGCGGACAACATTCGATAAAAGCTACGGCTTATTTACGGGACCTTCGGTCTTTAACGACGGCATCGCCGGTTATCCGGAACCTGTCTACGAACCCGGCAATTATTCGAGTAGCGTGCTCGATTTCAAGGGTTCGCGCTACATCAAGTGCCTAAGCACTAATTGTCTCTATTACGGTGCATATATTGCGCTAAGCCGGATGAGCAAATTTTTAGGGAAAGATAGCGGCATATCAAATTCATATTTGCGGAAAGCAGAATCGCTGAAAGAAAATATAATAAAGTATTTATACGACGGCAAAAAAAATACTTTCTATTATTTAATCGATCAGTACGGAAAAACACATGCCTACCAGGAAGGACTGGGAATTTCATTTGCCGTAATCTTCGGGATTATCCGGGGAGATAGTGCAAAACAATTAATAAATGATGCAGTCGAATCCAAATACGGTATTACTTCAATTACTCCCG
>JBJKOY010000126.1:0-4855 GCA_046706945.1 Ignavibacteriaceae bacterium
ATGTTTCATATTCATGACTATTAAAATACGATGAACCTAAATTTCCAAGTATCTTTTCTTCTAATTCAATATTGCCAATATGTTTATTCAATTCCAAAGAATCCGACCAATATTCCCTAGTTTTAAACATTTTACCTAATCTAAAATACACTGCCCCAATATTCAATTTCATTTGAGCGCAATTAAATTTCTGATTTGATTCTGCAAATAAATTGTCAGCTTTTTCAAATAATTTTAATGCATATTCAAAATTATTTCCGTCTTGGAAATAATTTAATCCCAACATCTCATACGCACTGGCTTTTTCTAAAGAAGTGCATTCGTGATTAATTAAATCGTTACATAATGATTTTGATTTTTCATATTCATTCAAATTATATTCAGCAGTAGCAATTTCAAGTTTTATTTTATTAATTTGTGAAGGATCGATTTCTTCTAACAGCAGACTCTCCAAATATTCTTTGCCTTTTGCATATTCTCCCAATCCGATCAAACAAAAGCCTTTCAATACTAAAAATTCATTTTTAAATTTTTCGTTCGATTTTTGATTTAGAAGTTCATCCAAAAGCGAATTCATTTGGGTAAACTCACCCAGTTTATGATATATACGGCACAATTCTCTTTTAATCTCAAAAATATATTCCTGGTCTAACGGAAAATTAAGTAAGCGGAGCAAAATGCTTTTTTCGTAAGAAAATGCCGACTGATTTTCGGCATCCTTTATTTCATCGTTTAATATTTTATAGCTCTCTTCGTACTCTTTGGCAAGTTCATATTGCCGCGCTAGTTCATTTCTGTTGAAGCCGTGAAATTTTTCTTTAATATTACAGGCGATTTCTTTATGGTATTTTATATGTCTCTTCCTCGAGGAGTAAACGTATTTTTTTAACCCTTCCGATGTGAATACCGGGTTTTCTCTGTTGCTCCTTTTGTGCAATATATTCTTCTGGGCAAGAGAGGAATATAGTTCGTTAAGTTCCCCCGAAGTCAATTGCATCAATTCTTTTGCAACTTCGTCATCCAGAGATATCTCAAAGGAAGAAAGCAGATGAACCAATTCCAGTTCCGTTGAATTTAATTTCTGCAGCCTGAGAGAATATATTTCTTCGTGGGAGCTTCTCAATAATATTTCCGCATTTTCTTCCTTGCCTAATTCGACACCGCCGGGCGTATACCTCATAATTTTTAAAAGGACAAGATCCTTGAAGAAGCTTTCCAGGCTTCCGGGCAAGAGGTCGGCATATTCCAGGATCAAACGTTTCAATTCGTCTTTGGGGAAGGAAGGAGACAGACTTAAATCAATGTATTCGATCAAGCCAGCTTCGGTAAACGGAGTTAGATCCACTACCCTCAGGTTGAAGATGAAATTAGAGATATTCTCTCTATCTGAGTTCTCCGTTAAAATTACCTTAACTTTGTTTACCTGAAGGATGGGTATTATATTCTTCAATACTTCAACGGTATAGTCATCGTATATATTAAAAGAATCGAAAACAACGGTAAACGCGGTCGAAGAAGCTATCAGATTGATCAGTCCCCTACCTTCTGCTATAATATCTTCCGTATTTCCGTTAATAAGCTTGCCGGCCTGGTTTAATATTTCGTGAGAAAGGCTGCCGTAAATTTTTTCATTGAAGACGATATTCTTGATAATAAACTTTACGAATTCAGGCCCGGTTAAATAATTCTTGTTCGAAACAAGAACCACATTTTCGTACCGAGAAAACATATTAAATGCTACTGAAGATTTTCCCGAACCTTCCGAACCGCGCAGGGTAAATACCTCGTTGCTTGAATCGTCCTTTATGTAAGTATTTAAAATATTTATAGTATCATTTCTGTCCGCAAAGGTTTTTGCGGGCAGCCAGTCTTTGTACAATTTTTCGTCTATCGGAACGTTTAGCGCGCTGATAATTTGAATCGCATTGTGGTACCGTTTGCCGGGCGATTTTGAAAGCAGCTTTTTCAGTATTCCTATCAATTCCGTCCCGTAGCCGGATTCAGGGAAATCCGGCTCTAAATTGACATGCGCTTTTAAAATTTCAACTTCATTTGACCCCGCAAAAGGAAACCGGCCGTACATAATCCGGTAAAGGAGTACTCCCAGGGAATAAAAGTCGGCTCTAAAATCATGCTCAAGTCCTTGAAGTAATTCCGGAGCAATATATTCGATCGTACCCCGTTTTATTTCCTTCTCCGTTGCGCTGCCGTGTCTTGCCAGTCCAAGGTCTATCAATTGAACGAAAGGATTTTCTTCCGGCCCCGAGACAAAAAGGTTATCGGTTTTTAAATCGTAATAAATATAGTTGGATTGGTGCAAATAATACAAGACCGAACATATTTGGGTAAGAACGCCGCGCAGCACGGTTTCTTTTCCTATTCCCGAAAATTCGGAAATCGGCACGCCGTTGCATAACTCGAGGGTAAAAAATTTGCTCCCCGCTTCAATTTCATTTTCGTTTCCCTCGATCTTTAGAACCGTTCCGTATTCGAACGATTTAACGATATTAGGATGATTTAAGTTCTGCAGGATGAAAAATTCATCTCTAAATAACTTAATTTCTTCCCCGCCGGCACGCGCGGGCAGGATTTTTACGGCAAACTCTTTCCCTGGCAATATATTATCTTCGCAGAGGAAAACGCTGCTTCTCCCTTTACCCAATTTCTTTTTTATTGAATATCTGTCGTTAATCATAGTCCAACCGCGGATTAAAATATACCTGCAATTTTTTACCTAAATTATTTGCCGTGTACAAAGTTACTGAAAGAAATAATCCCGGGAAAAATATCATCCACCAGGCTTGTGACAAGTAATTTTGCCCTGCCTCTATCATCGCTCCCCACGAAGGATAAACGCTCCCGGTTCCCAGGCCTAAAAAACTTAACGCGGCTTCCGCCAGAATAACGTTCCCGTATTGAAAAACAAGATTGACTACCACGGGAGCCAGTATAACCGGAAGGACCTCCTTAAAAAGCAGTTCTTTCCGGGAAAGACCTATTAATCTCGCAGTAATAAAAAAGTCCTTATTCTTTATGGAAAGGACCTCTCCCCGAACTATTTTAAATAAACTCATCCAACCGGAAAAACCAAGTATTACGATAATACTTATTATGGAATTACCGAACAGCGCCAGGATTAGAATTATTAAAAACAATACCGGAAATACAAGGAACATTTCGCTGATCCTGTTTAAAAATGAATTAATTAAGCCTCCGGAATATCCGGCAATAAATCCCATGCCCAGTCCAAGTATAAACGAAACAATTACGGAGCCCAATCCCACAAACAACGATACCCTGGCGCCGTAAATTAATCTGGTGAATATATCTCTGCCCAGTTCGTCCGTCCCGAAAAAATAATAATTTGTCGTAACAACCGGATAATCGTTTTCGGTTTCGATCCTGCTTCTGTCAACAACATATTTAATGCCGTCCTGATAATAAATAATGTTATTGCCGACTGTTATACTGTCGGCCATTATAATGTTTTCGTTATACGATTTTTTTATTACCCGGTCTTTTATTTTTAAATAATCGGTCAGCGGATTTCCGGCCGGAGCCGCATGTTTTAAATGAAGCACTTTTTTAGAACTGAAAGGTCCCAGCAATTTCGTTACCGAGAGGTCCTTTTGGAAATCCGGATTATACCCTGCAGCCAGCGGCGCATAAACGAAAAAAAAGCAAAGTAAAATTAAAATCAAAGACGTAAAATCCAGATTTCTGCGCAGCAATTTTATCTTTTTCCTTTTTATAAATGCTGCGGCCGGAACTGCGGCAACGGTTAAAGAAATTACGGAATCCAATAAATTAAAACTTAACTGGCCGTATGCAATGCCGAAATCATAAAATGACAGACGTATAAGATAAAAAATTAACAAAAAAGTATTTAATAAAAGGTCGAAACGGATAATTATTAAAATTAAACTTACTACGACTAAGCACTGCCATATATTAAACTTTTTTATCATTTAATCCAGCATTCCTTTTAGTACTCTTTTGTCAAGCTTCGCTTTTAGTAAGTCAGAGAGGAGGTTGGCCAGAATGACAGCTATTCCCGATACAAAAGTACATCCTACGATCAGAGGATAGTCCCTTGCAAAGATGGCGTTGACTGTAAGCCTTCCCATACCGGGCAGAGCAAAAATTACTTCCGTTATAAGCGCTCCTCCTAGAAGCAGACCGAGTTCGACTCCGGCCACGGATATCAAAGGATTTACCGCATTCGGAATAATATGCTTCCAGATAATCTCCCTTTCGCCGAATCCCTGCGCCCTTAAATTTTCGATAAACGGCTTACTGCTCGTATCTTCAAGATTGTCCCTGAGGTATTTAAAATATTCGGCTATGCCGGGTATTGATAAAGTCATCAACGGAAGGACCATATGGCCCGCATATTCCCAAAATCTTCCCGCAAAAGTTAATTCGGAATTACCGTATGAAATTAAACCGGACGATGGAAAGATTCCCAGCCATTCCGAAAAAATAAAAATGAGGGATACGCCTATAACGAAGGACGGGATTGAATACGTAACGAGACTTAATCTGGAAAGATATTTATCCGTTCTTTTCCGAAGGTTCCTGTATGCGGCGAAGGCCAGCAAAAATGCGAAGATAATTTGAATAACAAAGGACGAAAGTGAAAAGATCAGCGTAAAAGGAAGGTAATAGCCGATCACGCTTAAAACCGGTATCCTGTAAGTATAGGATATGCCTAGATTGCCCGTAAAAAGATTCATGAGAAACTGTTCGTACTGCGCCGGCAACGACAGGTTTAATCCGAAGGAATCTTTTACCAATGATGCAAGGCGGGGGCTTAATTCCGGCGAAGCATATTTTAACGAAGGATCGCCGGGAG
>JBJKOY010000127.1:0-61961 GCA_046706945.1 Ignavibacteriaceae bacterium
GTGCTTGCAGGCGGTCTTGTCTTTGCATTCTTAAAGATATCAAATGCCGGTAAAAAGAATTAAATGACAGGAGAATTAAAATGAAACGTATTAAATATGCATATATTATTTTTGCCGCGATCATACCGATTTTTTTATTTTCGGCATTTACGTCGAATAATGATCTAAATTACCGTAATAACTTATACGCTCCCCGGGACTCTTCCGGCGGGTATAACGGCGGATATATGATGGGCGGAGGTATGATGGGACGCGGAATGATGGGCGGGGGAATGATGAACGGGGGCATGATGGGAAGAAATATGTACGGACATAACGGCGCGCAAAATAATAACGGAAAGAACGGCAGCTGGGTTGCACCCGGATCGGCCGATAAAATATCCAATCCTTTAAAAGATATTGCCAAGGCAAGCAGGGAAGGCGAGAATATTTTCAATTCGCAGTGCTTTACCTGCCACGGTACAGACGGTAAAGGCGACGGTCCGGCGGCGGTTTCTTTACATCCCAAACCAGCGGATTTAACTTCCGCGCGGGTGCAAAAACAAAGCGACGGTGCAATTTTCTGGAAGATCACAAACGGCAACTCGCCAATGCCTTCTTTTAAATATGCGCTGACCAAAGATCAGAGATGGGAACTTGTGGATTATATTAGAGAACTGGGAAACAATTAGTAAGTTTTCGGTCCTTTTTTATAGAATAAATAAATAGTATTGAGTTTTTCGCGCTATGCGCATAAGAATGTCGGAATTCGACTCAAATAAGTATCTTCACATAGGCCGGAAAAATGTATGCCGGGATGATTAAATCCCGGCTTTTTTTACCGGTTTGTTACTGCGTTTTGAACCTGCGTATTTCCGGGTGCTTCCCGGAAAAATCCGAAGTGACGAAAGTCATCGTACCTGTTAACGTTGGATTTCTTGTTGTGTATAATCCCGCTTTGTATTATTCTTACTCCGGCATTTCATAATTATTTGCGGTACATAATATAACGGCTGTTTAGGAAGAAAGTTATTCGATTTTCAAGACGCCGGCAGATTATCTACATACATTTTTAACATATAAAGATGAAAATACTTTCTATCCTAATTTTTTTAACACTGTCTTTCCCGGCCTCTCAAAATTTGTATTCCTTTTCCAAGCACCGGCATAAAACTTCCGCGGCGGCCGATACCGGCGGGATTTCACAAGAATTAAATTTAGAGAACAGTATTCGGCCGGACAGGTTGACCTGGTACCAGATGTTCACGCATTTACCTTCAGATTATTACCGATTTTTTACAAATACATTCGCATCCCAAAACATCCCTAAACTGGCGGCTTTTGCCGCCTTAACCGGCTCTCTTTTTTTCGCGGATCAGGCGGGCTGGCAGTTCAACAGGAATACTTATACAAGATCAAAGTTTATCCACAAGACGGCAGATGTTGCAGTGATTATGGGAAACGGAGAATACCAGTTTATTGGAAGCGCCTTATTTGCTGCTTCCGGGATTGTTTTTCATGACAGAACGGCGCTTAAAACCGGCAGCAATATTGCCGAAGCTATCCTTGCCACGGGTCTCTTCGTTCAATTGCTTAAAAGAATTACCGGCAGAGAAAGTCCTATAGTTTCGACCGAAAAAGGCGGCGAGTGGGATTTTTTCCCCAGCATAAAAGAATACCAAAAACATCAACCCGAGTACTACTCCTTCCCGTCCGGACATCTTTCAACCGCAACGGCTATTTTTACGGTGATCGCAAATAATTACCCGGACTCAAAGTGGATTAAACCCGTAGGATATTCCCTGCTCGGAATTCTCGGAATATCACTCGTAGATAGGGGTATGCATTGGTACAGCGATCTGCCGATTGCATATTTCCTGGGCTATTCGTTCGGAAATATTATTGCTCCGGTAAAAAACAATGATGCAAATAAAATAGATAATACTTCTCTATCGGTCTTGCCGTCAATTACTTACAACGGGCTTCAATTACAGTTGAGTTATTCTTTCTAGCTTCTAAGACCCTGCAGCCTCTCTTATTATCCTTTCTTTAATATTTCGTGATTTTTTCGTGATCATAAGAAATTAGATTGTGAATACACTTATAAAATGAAAGGGTATTAAAATGAAAGCACTTTTTGTTATTTGTTCGTTATTGTTCGTGATTTTTATATCGGCTGCCGGGTACTCGCAATCTGCAGGTAATCCCGGCAATATGAAAAAATCCGTCACTATGAAAACCATGAAGCCTTCGAGCGCGGCGCACCGGAAAGGCATGCATAAAACAATGAAATCGTCCGGCAAAATGAAGAGCGCAAAAATGACGATGTCCGGTAAAACTAAAGGGGAAATGAAAATGTCGGATCATAAAAATACCGGAAAGGACAAATCCATGAAGATGATGAAGAATAAGAAAATGAAAAAGACGGATAATATGACCGGAATGAAAATGCAAAAGATGAATGATTCCCAAATGATGCAAACTAAAAAAATGCAGGATGAAAAATGAACAGCCCAGCCGCAACAAATACGGTTTCGCAGCTAAAAGTTATTAATCCTAAGCGGCAAAACGGAAGGGGGACTGCCCGGCAGGCAGGCGGGTTAAACCACCTTTCTATCGTCGCGGCGGTACCGGAAAGCGGCTTAAAAAGTAACGTTTTAATATCCTGGCCGGAAATCTTGTTATAAGATAATTCACGAAATTTCGGCAGTGAATAAAAAGCTGTCCATTATTAAATGCAAGGTGTTTAATATTTTGAGCGCTTAATCCGAAAAAGTTATTTGAATCGATGCTATTCTTGTGGCATTTAATTTGGTCGTTGCCTGCTCGGCAATAACCGGGTATGAAAATGAAAAAGATAATAAGCGCGATTTTAATATTATTTCCGTTCTTAATACAGGCACAAACGAGAATCGGAAGCATAAGACTTGGTATGTACGATGCGTCGGCGACAGGCGCCGGGTTCATCATCGGATATGAGGGAGGCTGGTACATCGATAATAACTTTTCGCTGGGGTGGAGCATCGACTGGTTCCATAAAAATTACGTCGACGAAAAACTTGTTTCCGAATTCAACGATTTTTACGGACCCAACAGTACCTTAAACGAGCTTAGGGCGAAAACCAACGTGCATGCCGTTCCCCTGATGGGAAACGTCACAATAAGCTGGCCGGTCGGACCGCAGACCAAGATATACGCAACCGGCGGTGCGGGTCTAGAAGTCATGCTTATTTATTATAAAAATTACAATAACCCTAATAACGACGAATTTAAAGGGGCCTACGACTTTGCATGGAAACTGGGCGGGGGAATAGCTTATGAAATCGGCGCAAGGTCCGATGCGCTTTTCGAACTTGGCTACTGCAACTCGCAGCCGAGATGGCAATACGAAGTAACTGATTCCAATACCGGCAGAACAAGAGTATTCGAAAGGCAATTTGATATGAGCGGTATAATAATGCGCGTCGGTTTCAGATTTTATTTTTAGTAAATATTCAAAAGGAGTTTGGGGTTCAGCGGTTCAATCGTATCCTTTTAATTTTTTTATGTACTGTTCTATTTCCAGAAGATAGGAATTCCTGTTAACCAGTTTTTTTACTTTTACCAGGCTTTCGTTCGCGGCCTTTTCCCCGGCTTTGATTATTTCTTCGGCTTTGTCGAAATCCGCCCAGGATAGTTTTTTTACCTTGGGACTAATAACCAGATCCGATTCTTTCAACCTGATCAGGGATAGGTGGTAAGAAGTAATATCTTCGGTTCTGTATAGTATGTCGAGTATGCTTTTAGTCGGCTTTACCGTTTTTATATTTTTAGTTACGTCTACAGCAAGTACGCGGTCAGCTCCTATTTCTCTAACTTTCCCTGCCGGAACGCTCTCCGAAGAACTGCCGTCTACAAGAAGTAAATTTCCTATTTTAACCGGGGGATAAATACCCGGCACCGCGGAGCTTGCTCTTATTGCATCGCGGAGGCTTCCGGAGGTAAAATTAATTTCTTCGCCCGAGATCAGATCGGTTGCGACGGCCGAAAAATTTATTTTTAACTTTTCAATCGGAGTATCCGGGATCATCCGGTAAATTTCTTCGGTTATTTCTTCGTCGAAATACGAAAGGTGGCCGAGCGCTTTTAACGCATTAAACCGTGATTCGATATAACCGAAAAATTGTTCGAAATAATTTTTATCGTGAATGTTTTTATTCTCGCTGAACGTATCCATTCCCAGTTTTTCAAATCTCGGGTCTTTGATAGCCTTGTAAATAAATTCCTCCGTTTGCACAGCATTGCCGAAGTATGCGTACAACCCGCCGATTATTGCCCCCATGCTGCAGCCTGTTATGGCGCTTATTTTTATTTCTTCCCGGTCAAGTACCTTAAGAACGCCTATGTGCGCAAAACCCCGGGCTCCCCCTCCTCCCAAAGCCAGCCCCAGTTTAGACATTGTCGTTTCCGCTAAAGTAATTTGAAATAATTTTATTCAATAACTAATGTAAAAAATATTTTCGGCATTATCCCGTATTCCATCGAATGCCTGCTTCAGTTTTCTCACCCGCTTAAGGAAGAATAACGCCTTTCAAAACAATATAATACACTTCAATGCGCGCAGAAATTATATTCGAATTGCAAATTTCAATAAACGGGGACAAAAATGAAAAATCAATATCTTATTATAGTTATAATATTATTAAGCACAACTGTTTTTCCGCAAAGCGGTATGGTGGCTTCATTATACAACAGCGGAAAGATCTCAGGTAAAATAGTAGATGCCGAAGAAGGAAGTCCTCTGCCGTCGGCAAATATTACACTTCATAACCAGAACGACTCGGCTTTCGCCGGCGGAATATCAAGCGGGCCGGACGGTGAATTTACGTTGAAAAATTTGAATGAAGGCAGATATTATTTGAAGATCAGCTATGTCGGCTATTCTAATAAAATTATTCCGAATATTGCTCTGTCGCGGGAACACGGTGAATTCAAAGCAGGTATTGTAAAGATGGGGAAAAACACGGTAACGCTTCAGGAGGCAAAGGTAATCGGCGAAAAAGCGGCCGAAGAACTGCGTCTCGATAAGAAGGTAATCAACGTCGGTCAAAATATTAATGCTTCGGGAGGGACGGCACTGGATGTATTGCGCGATCAGCCGTCAGTACGGGTCGACCCAGACGGTACGGTTTATCTTCGCGGTAGTTCCGATTTTAAAGTATTAATCAACGGAAAGCCGAGCGTGCTTCAAGGCTCCGATGCGCTGAGGCAATTAAGCGCAAATATGATCGACAACATAGAAATAATTACCAATCCCTCCGCCAAGTACGATGCGGAAGGCTCGGCCGGTATTATCAATATAAATCTGAAAAAGCAAAAGGAATATTCGTTAAGCGGCATTGCTAATTTAAACAGCGGATCGAGAGATAAATATAACGGCGATTTCTCGGTGAATTATAACGTAAATGATCTAAATGTTTCGGGAGGCGTCGATTACAGGAACAATTCTAATTTTAACGACCAGGGCGTGGAAAGATCTTCCTTTTCTCCTTCAGGCGATATATACAACTCGACCAAGCTTTCGATTAAAGATCACAGGAAACAATACAGCGGCAGGGCGGGAATCGATTATACTTTCAACGAAAAAAATTCAATGTCGTTGTCTCTGGGAGGCGGTGAGGTTGATGTTTTTACGGCTATAAATTCGAGCGTTAAAAACACCGGCCAAAGCGCATTGGACTTTGCCTTCAACGAAAACAATTACGAAACACCCGTCAAATATTTCAATTCATCTTTGAATTACGATCATAAATTCTCCCCGGGCGTCAGCGGGATTTCATTTGAAGTTACATACAGCAACATTTCTCTGCCCGGAATTCGCAATTCCGCGGAATTCGTAACCGATGCTTCTTATATTTCGCGAAATGCCGACCCTCTTAAAACAAAATTCGAAAATGACGCGGTCAGAAACGAAGGCAGGGTAAAGCTGAACTTTAATCAAAAAATAAACGAGCAGTCTACATTTGAACTCGGGGTCCAGTCGAATTTATCCTACAGGAATTTCAATATCGAAAATATGCTGTTCGACTGGAATTCGGACGCATATGTTGCCGACAGCGGACTGACAAACAAATTCGATTTCAAAAACAACGTTTACGCGGCATTTGCCACGTACTCAAGTTCACTTTTCGATTTCAACTACATGCTCGGCATAAGGGCCGAATACAACGACAGGCTTCTCGATCAAAAAACTCTAAACGGAAGCTTTAAATTTAATAAAACGGATTACTTCCCTTCCTTAAACATATCCAGGAAGATCGGCGACCATCAGCTGCAATTCAGCTACAGCAGGCGGATCAACAGGCCCAACGAAAACCTGTTGAACCCGTTCCCTTTCTACAACGATACTTACCTGACGAGCGCCGGGAACCCGGATCTTCTGCCAGAATATATAAACTCGTTCGAGCTGAATTATCAAAAAATGTTCGGGAGTATTTTCTTTTCGGTCCAGACATATTATAGGAACTCCGACAACGGCGTACAGCAGACTTTTAAGGTAGAGCCGAACGGAAAATTGCTCACTACCTTTGAAAATTTCGCGAAAACCGATACATACGGATCGGAAATTTCTTCCAGTTTTAATGTTGCCGAAATATTTAAATTCGACCCGGGCATAAATTTATACGGCAGCTCTTTTAACGGAAATATCGTAGGCATGAACATCAATAAAGATATTTTCAATTGGACGGCAAGATTAAATACAACTGTAATCATCGATCCCGATACGCGCCTGCAGTTCGGAGGCAACTATTTCGGAAAAATAAACCAGCCTCAAATTGAAATCAGACCCTTCTTTATTCTAAACGCTTCGCTGAAAAGGGACTTTTTCGACAAAAAATTGTCGCTTACTTTACAGGCGAGAAATATATTAACGACTTCTAATCTGGATATAATAAGCAACGGAACGAATTTTAACAGCAGTATTTTTGTCCACGGAGAAGTGCCCGTAATCAGCTTAATGATCGGGTATAATTTTAATAACTTCAAAAA
The DNA here is from genome assembly GCA_046706945.1 of Ignavibacteriaceae bacterium. Lineage (GTDB taxonomy): Bacteria > Bacteroidota > Ignavibacteria > Ignavibacteriales > Ignavibacteriaceae > FEN-1297. The sequence continues at coordinate 7,009 of JBJKOY010000127.1, forward strand.
ATCCAGGACAGGCAGCGACAACATAGACATACGATCCGGGCTTTGATCTATTGACCGGGAATTTTATAGTTTTGTATATTTGATCCGTAAATAACAAACGAAGCAGTTCGAAGGGAAATAAATATGGAAGGATCAAAACTGGAAGAATTGAGATATCCGATCGGCCGTTTTAAAAGCGAGGGGGAGATTACGGCGGAAATGATATCCGGCTTTATAAATGAAATTGCTCATGCGCCGGCGGATCTTAAAAGGGCGGTAAGCGGCTTAAGCGAGGCTCAGTTAAACACCGAGTATCGCCCCGGCGGATGGAAGGTAAAACAGGTCGTACATCATCTGCCCGACAGTCACATGAACAGTTATATCAGATTTAAGCTGGCGTTGACCGAAAATTCTCCGCAAATAAAACCGTATGATGAATCGGAATGGGCAAAGCTTAAAGATTCTATTGAGACTCCCGTTCAAGTGTCTCTAGATTTATTTGAGGCGCTGCATAAAAGATGGGTTATTCTCTTAAACGGTATGTCGAAAGACGATCTGAAGAAAACTTTTTATCACCCGGAAAGAGGTGCGGTCCGCCTTGATAATACAATTGCTTTATATGCATGGCACGGGAAGCACCACATTGCCCATATTAATTCTTTGAGAAAAAGAATGGGGTGGTAAAAATTACCGGATTTTTTAGTACCCTAATTTTTTAGAAAAAAAGGCATAATCCTCTCTAATCAAAGAAACGGGGGAATTGAAATTATCGCACAATTTTTGCTGAAAAAAAATTTTTTATAATTTGTTTTAAATTTACCCGAAAAATTTTATCTTGGGGGACGACATTCGCAAATCAGTACATTAATTGATAAATTTTTTCGGGGGATCGTGCGCCGAACGTTAAAAAAATTGAAGCGGATCTTTATAGCCGTAGCCGGGTTTACGATTATTGTAATCGGAATAATTCTCATAGTTACTCCGGGTCCTGCAATACTTGTAATACCGGCAGGCATCGGAATATTGGGTACCGAATTTGTCTGGGCAAAGAGACTTCACGAAAAAATTAATGATAAATTCTTAAAAAAATTCAAATTTAAATAACCTTCCCGTTAAGGATTGCCTTTACTCTATAATTATTTTTGATTACTTCCTTCTACTTTGCAGCTTATTCTAACTTTAATAACACAAATCTCCCTCCGACTAAATGAATTTTATAATATTATCCAGTTAAAAAAAAACACCGTTTATCTTTCCCTTAGAAAATATATTTTGGACAAATAAGAATTAATTAACAGCCGCTTAATTGCAATTCACTATCAAAAAAATTAGCTTCACAATTGGAATTCTATCAAATTTTAATGCGGTTTATAATGAAAACTTTATTGAAATTATTCTTATTATTATCATTAATGGCAGCGGTATCCGGATGCGGCAAATCAAGCGGCACTCAATTCGGTACTCCTCAATATATTTCTTCGATCAATAAATGGCATAATCAGCGCATTAAAGGTTTGAAAATGAACAACGGCTGGCTGAATCTTGCAGGCTTGTTCTGGCTGAAGGAAGGTGAAAATAAAATAGGCTGCTCGGAAGATAACGATATAGTTTTTCCAAAAGGCCTGGCTCCCGCTCATATCGGAACTGTAACATTAAAAGACGGGATTGCAACATTTCATGCTTACCCGGGCGCGGGTGTTACTTGTAAAGGCAGACCCGTTGAAGATATCGTGATGGAAAGCGATATGACGGATAATCCGACGGTGCTTGCGGCAGATTCGCTAAGATGGTTTGTTATAAAAAGAGAAAATAAAACCGGCATCCGGCTCAGGAACCTCGACGCGCCCTTGGTAAAAAACTTTAAGGGAATAGATACTTTTCCCGTTAACGAACGCTGGAAAATAACCGCCAAATTCGTCCCGTACAAGCCGCATAAAATAATCTCGATATCAAGTATTATAGGCACTGTTGAAAGGGATACCGTTGAGGGCTCTCTTGTTTTTAAGTTTCGCGGCAAAACTTACAGCCTGGATCCGGTTGACGATAGCGGCCGGCTGTTTATTATTTTTGCCGACCAGACAAGCGGGGATGAAACGTACGGGGCAGGCAGATTCTTGTATGCAGATAAACCCGACTCCGCCGGAAACGTCGTACTCGACTTTAACAAAGCAAATAACCCGCCCTGCGCTTTTACTCCGTATGCCACTTGTCCCCTACCGCCTAAAGAAAATTACCTTAACTTAAGGGTAACGGCGGGAGAAAAAAAATACGGAAGCGGTCATCATACATAATTTTAAATTATTAACTACGATACTATTATACTAAGGAGAATGCAGTATGGGAAGGTTTTCGGAACAATATTCGGAATACATAGAACTCACCGAGACAAATTTAAGAGACATGACGGACGATTTTGCCGATACGCCGTATGCCCCGGGTAAATGGCTGAGGAAAGAAGTCCTGGGTCATTTAATAGATTCCGCGGTAAACAACCACACCCGCTTCGTTACTGCGCAATTTTCAAACGAACTCGTATTTAAATCTTACGACCAAAACCTTTGGGTCGCATCGCAAAATTATAAAGAAGAAATGTGGCAGGATTTAATTACTTTGTGGGCCACTTACAACAGACATATAGTGCATATTATAGATTCCATTCCGGAAGACATTTTAACGGAACCCCGGGAGGTTCATAATTTAAACGAGATTTGTTTTGAAAAACCTGCCCCCGACGAACCGGTATCCCTGGAATATCTTATTAACGATTATTTCGAACACATGCAGCATCACCTGATGCAGATATTTACTTAATTACTTTACGCGGTTGGAAATAAAGACAAAGGCATAACGTTTGCCGACCCGGACGGATGGAGAATAGTATTGATGAATACTAAAGGCATCTGAAGATTTATTTTTTTCGCCGCCTTCGGGAGCGCGGCATCAGACCGTTCCGGCAATTCTCCGAAAATGGAAGCCGTACACGGCAAAAGTCATTGCCAGGTTGAATTTTTTAGGATATTTGAAAATACTTACAACAAAAAGCTTCCAGAAGTACCTCTTCCCTTTTCCGGTCAATCCGATTTTCCACAAGATCTTAACGAACGCTTTCAAATCGTTGAATGTAACTTCGGCCGATTTCCACGCGGGAATTTCGTATTCGTTTAGAAATTTTTTCATCCTTTCATAGTAAGCCTTGGGGGAATATATAGTGTGCAGTATTTTGCTGTAGCCTCTTATCAAATCGCTGTACCGCATTTTAGGAATGAAATTAATCGTGCCGTCCATATTGTCACCCGCGAAAGTTTCAAGCAGACGGTTCTCTGATTTAAGTCTTTTAAACAACTTTGTTCCCGTCGGCGCATTCAGCAGACCTACCATCGCTGAAACTATACCGCTTTTCTGAATTAATTTTATTTGTTCTTCGAAAATACCGGGACCGTCGTTGTCGAACCCTACTATAAACCCTCCCGATACTATCAATCCGCTTTGCTGTAATTTATTAATAGAGTTAACCGTATCCCTCTTCAAATTCTGGCTTTTGCCGCACTCGGCAAGGCTTTCTACGCTGGGCGATTCGATGCCTACAAAAACATTTGCTACTCCCGCCTCAACCGTCATTCTCAGAAGCTCATCGTCGTCGGCCAGGTTAATCGATACTTCTGTTATAAAATAAAACGGATACTTCCTCTCTTTAGACCATTTAATTAACGCCGGAAGAATTTCGTTTTTTAGTTTTCTTTTATTTCCTATAAAATTATCGTCTACCAGCGATATGCCTCCCCGCCATCCCGAATCGTAAAGCACGTTCAGTTCGTTTATAAACTGCTCTTTGCTTTTTGTCCGCGGACGCCGCCCGTTCAACATCGTTATGCTGCAAAACTCGCAGTCGTAAGGGCATCCCCTCGAGTACTGAAGGCTCATAACGGCATATTTTTTCTTTTCCAACAGTTCCCACATGGGTACCGGGGCCGACGAGATATCTGGAAAGGTATCCGTACTGTAAACATGCTTGGGGCTGCCGTTCTCAAGGTCATTCAGGAACATCGGAAGAGTAATTTCGGCTTCGTTCAACACGAAATAATCCACGCCTAAAAAATCTTTATACTGTGTTGTGCTTAAAGGTCCGCCCGCCACTACCTTAACGCCGCATTTGTTGCAGCGCTTGACAACGTCTTTGAAAGATTTCTGCTGAACGTTCATGCCGCCTAAAAAAACATAATCGGCCCATAAGATATCCTTGTCCTTCAGCTCGGATACGTTCATGTCGATTAATTTCTTTTCCCAGTCGGTGGGCAGCAGCGCTGCAACCGTAAGCAGACCGAGCGGAGGCTCGGCCGATTTTTTGGAAACGAAAGACAAAGCTTCCTTGAAGCTCCAAAAGGTGGAAGGAATTTCGGGATTTACCAGCAATATTTTCATTTTTTTCTCTGCCTTTAACTTGAATAATAAACCTGCAATAACGGGACAATCAGCAAGGCCAAGTTACGCCTGCGGTTTGACAATTTTAAGACGGCGAATGTAAAAGAAATGTAAAAGTTTATTTTAGCGGTTTGTGGTTCTCATATTAATGTTTGATATTTCCGTACGTTTATTTCGATTTGCTTCGCTGAAATAACGGGAAAAGGGAAACTTATATGAAAAAAAGACATGCCTTTATTTACCACATTTCGGTATTCGTCGTTGCCCAGCTTTTTTGGCTCATGCTGTTGGGATTGTGGATTTACTGGTACGTATCGAATTACATAATATTTCAAAAGGTCGGGAACAAGCTTGCGCCGCAGATCATATACGACGGGACAAACGTAATAGCCCTGGTGGGGGGTATAATTTTGCTCGTAGCGATATCGTTTTCAATGTCGCTTATTTTCAGGTACTTGAGCGTCCAGCTTAAACTCACCAGCCTTTACGACAACTTTATCGCCAGCATTACGCACGAGCTTAAGTCTCCTTTATCTTCAATTCAATTATACCTGGAGACGTTAAATTCGAGGGAAGTGCCTGCCGCAAAACAAAAGGAATTTATAAACCTGATGATGAAAGACGCCGTTCGGTTAAAAAGCCTTATCAATTCAATACTTGAAATATCGGTAATCGAACAAAAAAAGCTCGTACACAATTTCCTTAGATACAACGCCGGGTCCGCATTAAAATCAATACTTAAAGAATCCTTCGAACAATTCAACCTTCCTGAAAATTCGGTTTCGCTTGACTGCAATGCCGACTGCGACTGTCTTTTGGATAAAAACTCGATGAAAATAGTCTTCGATAATCTTACCGATAACGCCGTCAAGTATTCGACATTCGATCTAAAAATTACCGTTTCCGTCGAATGCACGGACAGAAAGATAGTAATACTATTCGGGGATAAAGGAATCGGCATTCCGGTAGCAGAACAGAAAAAGATATTCAACAAGTTTTACAGAATATACAACAACAACATTCCAAGCGTCAAAGGCACCGGACTGGGTTTGTACCGGGTTAAGGAAATTATTAAAAGCCATTCCGGCAGAATTACCGCGTTCAGCGAAGGAATAAACAAGGGAACGATTTTCCGGATTGAACTACCCGTTTACCGGGACTCCTCGAAAAAATTTTTTAAACACAATGCGTAAACAAGGTAAAAAATGAGCGATAAAAACCGTAAAGAAAAAATACTGCTTGTCGAGGACGAAGAAACCCTGGCCATCGGCCTGGAATATAACCTGACCGAAGAGGGATATGAAGTAGATTGGGCTAAAGACGGGAGACAGGCGGTCGATTTTTTTAATTCGTCGAATTACGACCTGATCATCCTTGATATAATGCTGCCGTATTTTAACGGTTTTGAAATTGCGGAAAAGGTGCGCGCGAAATTTCCGCAAATGCCTATATTAATGTTAACGGCAAGGACAAAAGCCGACGACAAGGTAAAAGGCCTGGAATTGGGCGCCGACGATTATATGACCAAACCGTTCCATCTTCAGGAACTTTTATTAAGAGTAAAAGGAATGCTTAAAAGAAAGAACTGGTACCGCAGCGTTACCGCTTCCGAGCCGGTATTTAAGTTCGGGAATTATGAAATTAATTTCCAGAACCTTACATGCAAAAAAGGCAAAACCGAATTCCGCCTGACGGCATACGAAGCAATGGTTCTGAAATACATGACCGACAATAAGAATAAGGTAATCTCGAGAAAGGAACTGCTAGAAAAAGTATGGCATCTGAACCCGGAAATAGAAACAAGAACGGTGGATAACTTTATTGCGCGTCTGAGAAAATATTTCGAGAACGATCCCGCCAATCCGGAACATTTATTAAGCGTCAGGGGAGCCGGTTATATGTTTACCGAATAATTACGGTTGTCTCAGGCGTGATAACCCATGCAGACGGCCGTACGCTATTTTAGAATTTCCTTAAACGCCTTTTCAAATTTTTCAACTTTCGGCGCAATTACAAATGCACAGTATCCCTGGTTCGGATTTTTTTCAAAATAATCCTGATGATAATCTTCCGCTTTGTAAAAATTTTTCAAAGGCGATATTTCGGTAACCACGGGATCTTTCCATGCCCCGGATTTATTCAGTTCGGCCTTGTATCTTTCCGCTTTTTCTTTCTGCACGTTATCGTGATAAAATATTACCGAACGGTACTGTGTACCCGTATCGTTTCCCTGCCTGTTTAATGTTGTGGGATCGTGAGTTCTCCAAAATATTTTCAGCAATTCGTCGAACGATATTTCTCCGGGATCAAAAACAATACGGCATACCTCCGCATGCCCCGTCTTGCCCCGGCACACCGTTTCGTAAGAAGGATCCGGGACTTTGCCTCCCGAATAACCGGATAATACTTCTTTGACCCCCTTTATTCTTTTAAATACGGCTTCCGTGCACCAGAAGCACCCCGACCCGAAAGTCGCCGCAGATAATTCATTAGTATTTGCCATAATAATTTTATTCGTAATGTTTAACTTTGGTCCAAATTTCGCCGAGAGGATATTTTAATCCGCTGCAGATATATACCGGTAAATCGGTCTCGTAAGGCATCGCATATTCACTGAGTATTATTCCGGCTGTTTTCACGGAATCGCATGATTTTAAATGGTCTTCCTTACTTCCGCCCAAAACAATTATTACGGGGTCGTGAATATTTTTTCCGTACCCCCAGAGCCAATAATTATTATGACCCGAAATTACCCGCGGGAGACCGTACAGGTCCTTGTAATATTCCATTGCGCCGGCTTCTCCGTAATTCATAGCAAAAATAACGGCTCTTTGCTTTTCTTCAGGCGAGAGCGAACGGTATACGTTTGCCACGGCAGCTGCCATGTTCTTCCAGCCGAACATGTCAGCGTAAAACTGAGGAAGCTGCTCAAGTTTTTTATTTTCGCTGGACTGCGGTTTAATTCCTAATTTTTCGGAATAAGAGATATAAGCTTTTACCGGCAATACAGGCAGCGCCATAGGGATGAATAAAATCCCCGTTATCGCGATAACGGCCGGCAACGCGAATTTCAGCCATCTTAAAGAACGCGCTCCGGTCCATTTTTCAAAAATGACGCCGCCGCCGGCAAACAGCATCGGGATTTCAGGGGCGAGGTACTCGGATTTACTGTGCCCGTTTATCAAAAGAATTAATAACGAAACTAAGAACATATATCCCAGCAGTCTGTATCGCTTACCGTCCCTGTCAAAAAAGAAATAATATAATCCGGCCGGCCAGATAAAAATATTAACCGGATTTAGAATGACAAATAAGCCTGTTAAAAATGTAACGGCATTAAGCGATGAATATTTCTCCGCTGTTGCATTTCTTATAAATTCAAGATGCGCCCAATTATGGGTCATGTTCCAGATAATAAACGGGCTGAATATTATAAGAGCGATTATACCTGCGATGTACGGCCATTTTGTTTTTAAATATATCCTCTGCCTCGTAAATACCAAGCCGAGGAACGTTCCGAAACCCAGCCATAAAAAGCCGACTTTGTTCAGTAACCCTATGCCGAAAACAACACCTAGCCAGATCCAAAGAATATTCTTTTTTTCGAGGATTATTTTTATAAGGATAAATGCCGTTAGTGCGGAAAGCAGCCAGTCGAACGTATTCATTGAATAAATAGTATTCACGCCGAGAAAAATAGGAGCCGCAACAAGAGACAGGCAGGCAAAAACAATTGCCGTACTGCCTCCGTTCAATTTCTTCGCAATTAAACCCGTTATATACACCGTAAGAGCCGAAGAGACTGCAGGTATTAGTCTAATTGCAAACAAAGAATCACCGAATAAAAACCGGCTGACTGCCAATATATAAATTGAGAAAGGCGGTTGATCGACATATCCGGCAGCCAGTCTCTTGCTGCAGGCGATATAATAAAATTCGTCCCTGAAGATTCCGTAATTGGCAAACGCATTAGAATACAGATGCAGCAGAAGATCGATTAAAGCAAACAGCAATATAATCCGCATTCCCGCGTCGAGTTTCTTTGCGCCGGCTTCTATTTTCATATGGTTAAATTATTTTTTCAGCAGTTTAAATGCATGAGACCAGCTGTTGTTCTTAAAGCCGTAATAAATCCACATCATTGCAAGCGTTTCAAGCCAGTATGACTGGGATAAATCACCCATGTCTATAACGCTCTTCCATCCCAATTCCTCCGCCAGCGAGGTTACCTTTTGTTTTGCCTCCGAATCGTTGCCTGCGATAAAAAGATCGGGATCCCCCTCTTCTCGTCCCGGTTTAATCATAATATAAGCACTTATTATGTTAAATGCTTTTACTACTTTTGTTTTCGGCAGCATTTTCTGTATCTGTTCGCCCCCGGAATTCCCGGGAGATACAGCAATTTTCGGCGGAGGGCCCTGCGAAAAATCAAGGGGATTGGTAACATCGATCAAAATTTTGCCGGAGAAATTTTCTTTACCGGCAATTTTTATCGCGCCTTCCGTTCCTTCCCAGGAGGTTGCCAGAACAAGCAGCTCCCCGAATTTCGACGCTTCGGCCGGAGAGCCTGTAGAGGCTTTTTCCCCGGCCTGATTTATCCAATCCTTTAATTTATCAACACTGCGGGTACCTATTTTTACTTCGTGACCGAGGCGAATAAAACCCAATCCAAGCTGCTGACCAACCGTTCCAGAACCTATTATTCCTATTTTCATTTTCCGCTCCGTTATTTGTGGACTGCTATTTTAAGGAATATCGGAATAATAAATTGTGAGATACTGCCCAGTCCGAATTATTTATAATAAAAATACTCTGCTTTTATTCTTTCCCGGGTTAAAAGCCGAAGTTAATATCGCTTCATGTTTCCAGTTTCCCTTATTATTATTAAACGGCTATTACAAATCATTTGCCTTTTGAAATGCCGCTTCCCCCGCTGAAATCGGTAGAGCCGAGTTCAATTTTTCCGAAATAATAAATATGTGAGCCTCCGTTTAAATCGGCATCGAGAGTTCCGTTCATATTTATAGTTGCCTGGCTCCCTCCGGATAGTTCGACTTTGGCATTGGTCGAAGAAAAATCTTTCATATGGAATTTACTTCCGCCGGAACCGTCGATTTTTAAATTACCCCCGCTGCCGTTGAGCCCGGCACGGCTGCCGCCCGAAAGTTCCAGGGATACATTACCGCACTTTAAATTACCGTCAAGTTGAGCTCCCCCGCTTAATTCGGTTGAAAATTTTTTCGACCCAATATCCATTTTTATATTTCCTTTTGCGCCGCCGCTCAGGTCAAGCCTGTTTAATTCGGGCATCTTTATATTGAATTCCACGCGGTGGTGATGTCCGAATCCGAAGAACGAACTACTTTTAAATCTTATTTTAAGAACATCCCCGCTTTGTTCGACATCGAGATCCTTAAGATCGTCTTTATTTCCCACAGCTTCAATGCTGTAGGAATCGGATTGCGTTACGTTCAGATACATTCCCGAACCTATTTCGATAGCCGTAAAATCTTTATTGCCGAAAGTCCGGCTGTCGCTGCCGAAAGCAGTTGAACTTAAGGAAATTAAAAGGAATACCGGCATAAATAAAAATAGCGATGACTTTTTCATTTCCGCCTCATTTTATACTCATTTAATAATTTTGATTCTGGTAGAGAAATCAATAAACAAAATTGATAATAACCGTTTATTTTGACCATTAATAAGCAAAATTAGTTGGGTAATTGCTATTTTTTTATCAATGAAATAATCCGGTCATCATTTTTAATTGAATTAGACAACTGGATATCCGCTGTGCGGATACGGTTGATTGGTTATGATCTCTTCCCCGGAGAGGGATCGAAGTGTAATTTTAACTGTAAAATGCCGAAGTAATTAAACTCCGGCGGAATAAATAATGTTAATTGGAGGCCGCTTAGGTCTAATTCATATTTAAACCGTCGGTATCGATTTTGAATTGTGCGGTAGCGGCTTGCAGCTCATTTGCCATCCCGGATAGACCTGTAGCAACATTCCCTACTTCCTGAGCCTGCTTTGTGGCTTTCAGGGTCTTTTCCGATATTTCATTAATTGTAGTCGCATTAAATTCGCTTATCGCTGCCACATTGTTTATCATTTCCACCGTATGCTGAACGCTGGCGCTAAGCTCCTCCGTAGCGCTCATGTTCTGTTCTATAACGCCGGTTATTTTAGTTATGGATTCCAGCAGTCCCGACATAATATTCGCCACTGCATCGTTCGCTTCCGCCATGGTGTTTATCTGTATATTGACGTTCTGGGACGTATTCAGCAGTTTATCTATTGCGTCGCCGGACTGGTTGGCTATCTCCGTCCCCTCTTTGACCTTTTCCACTATCATTTTAATTGATTCCCCGGCCTCTTTCATATCCTTTTGAACTTTAATAATCAAGCTGGAAGTCTGTTTAGTAGCTGCCGCTGATCTTTCAGCCAGGTTTCTTACTTCGTCCGCCACAACAGCAAATCCTCTTCCGTGTTCGCCGGCCCTGGCCGCTTCGATGGCCGCGTTTAACGCAAGAAGATTGGTTTGTTCGGCAATTTCCTCAATTGTTTCTATGATTTCCTCGATCTGTTCCGACTGCTTTGCCATACCTTCAATTTTTGAAGCGAATTTATTTACGGTCTCTTCTATTGATTTCATTTGTTCCAAATTCTTCATAACCGTTTTCGCGCCGTTTTTTGCGACATCAATAGCTTCGGCGGAAGCGGTAACCACCGTTGAAGCGCTCGAATTGGCGGAATCTATTGCGTTGGAAATTTCAGTTGCCGATGCGGATACTTTTTCAGCCGCTTTCTTCTGCTCATGCGAATCAACGGCAATTTGTTCTATCGAAGCCGCTATCTGGGTCATATTGGTATTTGCGGTACTTACCGAGGTTGCTTCTTCGTTAAGGCTCTTAACCATCTGCTGAACGGCTTCCGCATTATAATTTGAGGTATCGGCGGATTGCTGTGCGGCATATGAAAGGTTCTGGCTTAAATCCAGAAGTTTATTCGCTTTCTCGATAAACGTCGCAAACAAACCGCGCAGGCTCATGGGTTCGCTGTTGAAAGTTGCGACCGCTATCTTCTTTTCAACGGCTTTATTTATGTACGGTATTAATTTATTATCGAAAATTCCGGTGCTGATGCCGTGATAATTTTTATTTATACAATCCTCTACGGCCGGCCCGTAAATTTCGGCCGTCACGTTTATTATGCCGTTGTCATGAGAACCTTTCGGAATTATCCAATCTACGGTAGCGTTATATTGCCGCAATTCATTTACCGCGGCATCAACACCCTTTTTAAAGTCATCCCAGAACGGATTTAAAGTCCTTCCCAGTACGGCAATTTTAATAGGTCTGTCGGATTTTTTTATGGGTCTCGCTCTTCTCAAGGCTACCTGTTTAGATTCGATTATGCCTTTGCCGGACTGCCAGAATTGATTGTAATTTTCTTTGGTGACAAGATCCATGCTTGTAAGTATTCTCGGCTGAATGGGTATCCAATTATTAACGATATTATTGAACAAATGTATAACCGGATCATGCCCCTGGGCAAAAACGTCCTGCCCGAGCGTAGCTGTTACCGTTCCTTCTTTAACAAATTCCATCGTGTCGTCGGCTAGATCGTGGCAAATTATTTTCACCTTGCCGTTTTTATTGAGATCTTTCACTGCTTTTGCCGTCATTGCTCCGCTGTAAGTTACATATATGCCGCTCAAATCCGGGTACTTTCTTAAGAGATTCTTTGTCTCTTCGTAGCTCGCCTCGTTATTAAGATTGGTTGCGACGGTCTCGAGGACGACTATTGAGGAATATTTCTCTTTTAAGATATTGAGAAATCCTTTTCTTCTCAGCTCATGCCCGATGATGCTTAAACTTTCCACAATTATTGCGACCCTGCCTTTACCGTTCAGAGCTTTTCCCATTGCATCGCCGCAGGCTCTTCCTTCAAGGTAGGAATCGGCTCCCACATATAAGAGTCTTTGGCAGGGATTGTCGGTAGCCGAATTAAATTCTTTGCTGGCTTCCTTTAAATTCTCGATAATCTGGTTTAAACCGGCCGCCATTTCGCCTATTTTTCCGTTTGCGGTCGTTCTGATGGAATTGGCTTCCAATTTTATACCCGTAGTCAAATTCCCGTGGGCCATTTCGGTCAATGCTCTGGAAATAGATGAAAAATCTTTGTCCGCCATTAATTTGAACTTTTCCGATAGTGCGGAAAGAGGTTTATAAAAACTGAATTGTAAATAAATAAGAAGCAACAGCACCATTACTAAGGAACCGACCAAACCGACTACGACCAGGTCTTTGCTGTGATAAAAGGCTTGAATGTTCGAATTGAGTTTAATTCCTCCCAGAGAGAAATATCCGACGAATTCGATAACGATAAAGACAATCGTTATTAAAAAACCGATATGGAATAAATATTTTTTTATTACCGGGAACATTACGAGCCTCGCTATTTAGTAACTGAAAAATATTGAATCATCAACGACGCCAAGAAAATTATCTTTACGGTTTACGGGTAATTCAATCTATTATCTTTTAGGCACGCATAACGGGAAACCAGAATAACCGTCATCCCTTGTACAGCTAATCATTATACAGTATAACTATAGACGTCATAATCATTTTCGAAAATATTATGCATTTGTTTAGCATAAACTAACATCTCTTCGAAACTGCCGGGAGGCAAAGGAAGGTATTATCAGCCTAACTTTTCACCATTTACGGGTATTTCAACAATGAATTTTGTCCCCTTTCCCTTTTCGCTGATGCATAAAATCTCACCGTTTAAAGTATCGACGAATTTCTTGACAATATACAGTCCCAGCCCGGTAGAGCTTTCATTCCCGGTAGGACGCGCAGATAGTTTACTGAAACGGGTGAACAACCGGCTCCTGTCTTCTTCGCTGATGCCTGGACCCTCATCCCCGATTTCTATTAGTACCCTCCCCTTATCATTTTCCTTGTTTTTAATACAAATCCAAATATTTCTTTCATACGGCGAAAATTTTAACGCGTTGGAAATTAAATTATCCAGGATATGATTAATTATGTTCTTATCCGTATTTATGAAAATTGCGGGAGCTTCGCTTTTAAGATTAGTCCGGATCGATTTCCTTTTCGAAACGGCGTCGTACTGGCTTAAAACCGAAGATGCCGCTTCCACAATATCAACACTTTCCGTTTTAAGCTCTAATTCTTTCATTTCAATCGCGGAGGAAGTAATGAGATTATCTATTAACTTAAACATTTGAAGAGAAATATTTTTTATGTGCCGGCCGATTCGTTCGATCTCTTTCCTGGGGATACCCGGTTCTTCTTCTATAATGGATCCGAAGTTAAGAATATTATTCAAAGGATTTTTCAAATCATGCGAAGCTATACTTAAAAATTCGTTTTTTAAGTCGTTGGCTTCTTTCAGCTGCCTGTTCTTTTCCTCAAGCGTAAGCATGGCTTCTTTTAACTTGGATAGTATCAGAACATATACCGAGAAGATTCCGAATACGATTAAACCTTCCCACACATAAAATACTATTTGCGAATAAGGTACTCCCTGTATGTAGTCCAAATAAATCTTTGAAACCGCGGATATGAAAGCAATAAAGATTCCCCACAGCAAACCGGCGTTCCACGTAGTTATTGTTATCGGAATAAGATATAGTATACGTACGCTTATTTCTTTGCCGTTCGAATAATCCAGGACAATTATCAAAATAATGGAGATAATCGAGATGAGTAATGTGTCGCTTTTTGAAAGACGCGCTATACTTTTAATAAAATTCATGCTAAAAGATATCCAGAATGTAATTTATTGTTTTTGTTGTTCGGAACACATGTGACATGAAATATGTTAATAAACCGCTTTGAACGCTGATGAATTCTCATTGTTAGGGAACGGTTAAAAGAATTTTTTAACGGCGGCGGCTAATCCGTTTTCTTTATTTGATAAAGTGATAAAGTCCGCTGCCCGTTTAACGCTGTCCGGTGCGTTTCCCATTGCAATTCCCAAGCCCGCGGCTTCCAGCATTTCAATGTCGTTGTAATTGTCCCCTACCGCCACGGCTTCCGAAGGTTCAATGCGCAAATAATTCAGAAGGTACGTTAAAGCAGTTGATTTGGAGACGGTTTTAGGAGTGATTTCTAAAAAGGTCGGCTTCGACCTGTATAAATTTAAACTTTCCGGGAAAGCCGCGTTAAGCCGATCGAATAATTTCTCTATATCGGCCGCATTTCCCATACACATAACCTTATGGGCCCCCGCCTTTTTATTCTCCCAATTTCTCAGGACAATTTCGTGCTGGCTTACGGAGGGAGTTACTTTGGTGCTTGTTACTTCTCTGTCCGCCCAAAAATCCATGCCTTCAACATACCAGTCGTCGTTGTAATATAGGCTAATGTGAAAATCGAAGTCTTTTTTATACCGGATGATCGTTTCCACGATGCCGGGCGGGATAGTGGAACTGAACATGACGGACGATTCGTCGGTCATATCCGCCGAATTCAGTATTAAGGCTCCGTTATAAGGTACGATAGGATTATTTAACCCAAGTTCTTCGCAAATATGCTTCATCGCTTTCGGCATTCTGGATGAAATGAGAATAACGGGAATGTTTTTCTCCGTTTTTATTCTTTCGATCTCCTTTTTTGTTTCCGGTGTAATTTTACGTTCATTATTTAAAAGAGTGCCGTCGATATCGCTAAACAAAATCCTGTACAAAAATACCCTCCTAACACAAAAATTTTATATAAAACATCGGCGCTTTATTTTTGATAATCTATCATCTTCCGTACTTCTTCTTTTGCCTGCGGACCCGACCATTTCTCGCATAAATACAATCCCAAATCTATTGATGAAGAAACCGCGCCGGATGTAATCGTGTTTTCGTCGTCTACGATCCTTTCCTCTACAACTTCCCGGCAATACTGCTTCAATGAATCGTATTCGAGAAAATTCGTAGTCGCCTTTTTATTTTTAAGGAAACCTGCCGCTCCAAGCAGTAAGCTGCCCGTACATACCGAAATTTTATATTCCGCTCCCGAAGCGGTTCTCAACCATTCGAGAAATTCCTCCTCATTCTGAAGGCTTCTTGTGCCTTTGCCTCCGGGCAGAATTACGGCATCGTATTTTCCCAGGTTATTCCTAACTTTATCGGGTATAATTTTAAACCCGTGGTTATCCCTGACCATATCGGTATATGCGCAAATATCCCACCTTAAGTCCGTTTTAAACTTCAGTGTCTTTAATCTGGTAATTGTATCGTATACTCCGACAAAATCAAGGAGCGTCATATCGTTGAATACTAAAAAAGCTACTTTCATTTTTCTCCCTTAATATTACTTAATTTTCCGATTCGTCTACGGGGACGTCTTTAATTTTTACGTCGAACAGATCGACGATTTCCTTTCCGAATTCAGTCAAGAAAGCCAAGATCTTTTCCGGGCTTTCAAAATTATTTTGAATTACCAATTTCATTACGTCTTTCTGCTGAACAAATTTAACAGTGTTTTTATAATTGTCCATAATGAACCGCATAAGCTCCAGGAACTTGAATTTGTAATAATCTTCTTTTCCTCCGCGGGGTAATATTATATTTATATTTTTTCGCTGGATAATAATCCTTTCGAATAAGGCATAGGAGGAATAAAATTTTAACTCTGCGGAACTTACCAGCCGGGTCACCAGCACGGGCAGGGGGCCGAACCTGTCCAGCATTTCTTCCTTAAGTTCCGAAATCTCGGAAATATTTTTAATTGAATACAGGGCCGTATAAAAATTCAGCCTGTCGCTTTGTTCAGGCATATAAGAGGCAGGAATGCCGATCTCGAAGAAAGCATCTATGGTCGGCTCAGTTCTTTCCTCATGCCTGGGAAGGTCTTTGAATACGTCTTTAAATTCTTCGTATTTTAATTCTTCAACCGCTTCGTTGATTAATTTTACATAAAGGTCGAATCCCACATCGTTGATGAAACCGGTTTGCTCAGTACCCAGCAGGTTGCCGGCGCCGCGTATTTCCAAGTCCCTCATCGATAAATTAAATCCCGCGCCGACGTCCGTAAATTCTTCTATGGCCTGCAGCCTTCTTAACGCTTTTTTACTGATGCCTTCCATAGACGGCACGATAAAATAGGCGTAAGCCTGCCTATTGGATCTGCCGACCCGTCCTCTTAATTGATGAAGCTCCGCCAAACCGAATCTGTCGGCTCTATTGACGATTATCGTATTGACATTGGGTATGTCTATACCTGACTCAATGATTTTTGTAGACAGCAGCACATCGTAGTCGCGGTTAAGAAATCCGTGGATAACTTTTTCAAGCTGCGACGGTTTCATTTGGCCGTGGGCAACGGCCAGTTTGATGTCCGGAATGTAGCGTTTAACATACGAGGCAAGTTTATCTATGGAATGAACCCTGTCGTGTACAATATAAACCTGACCGTTCCTTCTCAGCTCGTTTAGAATCCATTCCTTTATTTTAAATATATCGAACGTCGATACATACGTGTAAATAGGCTGCCTGTTGGGAGGGGGAGTTGCGATAATGGAAAGGTCTCGTGCCCCCAGCAGGGAAAGATTTAAGGTGCGCGGGATGGGAGTAGCCGTCAGCGTTAGAGTATCTACGTTTAATTTAATAGACCGTAATTTTTCTTTAGCCATTACGCCGAACCTGTGTTCTTCGTCTATTATAAGAAGGCCAAGGTCTTTAAATGCGACATCTTTGGAAATAAGACGGTGCGTTCCAATTACCACGTCCAGTTGCCCCGTGTTTAAATTACCGAGAATTTCCGTTTGCTGTCTTTTTGTCTGAAAGCGTGAAATGGCTGCAACTCTTACCGGAAATTGAGTCAGCCTGTCCTTAAAAGTGTTGTAATGCTGTTCGGCCAAAATGGTTGTAGGAACAAGCACCGCAACTTGTTTCCCGTCCTGTATTGCTTTAAATGCCGCTCTTACTGCAATTTCCGTTTTACCGAAGCCGACGTCGCCGCAGACAAGCCTGTCCATCGGGTTTTCCGCTTCCATATCGTTCTTAACTTCTTTGTTCACCTTGTCCTGGTCGGGAGTATCCTCGTAGAAAAATGAGGCTTCTAGTTCTTTTTGCCATATGGTATCCGAACTGAATCTATATCCCTGCGTTGCCTTTCTTTTCGCATATAATTCGATAAGTTCCTTGGCGGCTTCCTTTATTTTCTTTTTTGCCCTGTGTTTTGTATTGCTCCATTCAGAAGTACCCAGCGTGGAGAGAGTGGGAACCAGGGCTTCGTTTGAAGAATATTTTTTAACAAGGGTTAAATAATTCAGATTTACGTAAACCACTCCTCCTTCGTTATATATTATCTTCATCGATTCCTGGTCGGTGTCGCCTATCTTTATGGTTTCCAGGCCGATATATTTTCCGATGCCGTAATCTTCGTGGACAACATAATCTCCTTTTTTTATCGATGCGAAAGACCTCGACTTGGATTTTTTATATTTTTTATCCGATATTATTTTCGTGCGGTAAGGCTTGTTGAAGATCTGGTAATCGGTCAATATCAGCAGCTTGGAGTCCTTATCTATTAAGCCTTTTTTAACGGGAAGAGTCTCAATCTTCACTCTGCCCGATTCTATCAACGATGCAAGTTCGGGCTTGAATTCGCTTAACAGGTCCCGCAGCCTTGATGACTGGAGATCGTTTTCGGAAGTGATGAAGATATTATAATCTTTTTCGGCGTATTCCTTCAGCACGTTAAACAAGACTTCATAATTAGAGTTGATTGACGGCGATTCGGTTATACCGAGGTCCAATCTTGCGTTGCCTGACGGTATTTCTTCTTCAATTATCCACCTGGAGTTCCGGACCGAAAAAGGATCAAAGGATTTGCGTCCGATCTCCCCCGTTTTATTTACTCCTGCCTGCGAATCGATTTCCGGGATGTCCGGGAAATCCTTGATTTCCTCTTCGAGTTTATCCTCGGGTTCGTCAGCGGTTCCGGGCGAATATACGAATAGATTAATTTTTTCGTTCTTGAGGTTTCCGAGTTCGTAAGCGGAAGAAAATATAACAGGGTTATTTAAGTAAGAAAAGATATCCGTCATATTCCTAAAGGAAGACGGATTTTCCGACCCCATGGGCGCGGCAAGAGATACGCTGTCTGTCTTGTCTACCGACCTTTGGCTTTCCTGATCGAAGTACCTTATCGATTCCAAAAAGTCCCCGTCAAATTCCAGTCTTACCGGGTTCTTTTCGCTGAACGACCAGAAATCTATAATGGACCCGCGCTGCGAGAAATACCCGGGTGCTTCGACGAACCTGTCCTTCTGATAATTTAGAAGATTCAAATACTCCAGCAAATCGTCGTATTTTAAATTGCCTCCTACCTGGATCCTGGTAGTATTATGCTCGATCAATTCTTTCGAAGGCAGAAGGCAATTGATTAATTCATAACTAGAAAGAAGGATAAATTTTTTTCTGTTGTTAATTTCGGTCAGCTTTTCCTGGAGAGTATCCGACCTGTATTCGGTTAAGGCTATTACTTGTTCTGAAAGTCCCAGTACGTTCAGTTCAACGTTCATTTCGGAAACGGTCTGAACATCCGGCAAAAATACCACTATGTTATTTTCGAATCCGGAAAGTTCCTTGATAAAAAAACTTTTCGAAACTCCGAACATCTGCGAAACGTAAACAACATTGTTTTGACGAACATTTGATATTAGTTTGTCAAAAAACTTCAAATTTCTAATCTGATCTTCAATTGTTTCCGAATACGATTTTCTTGACATTATAACCGGATGCGATTTTTCATAAAAGCAATAATGCAAAACAGCAACAATTTATATGCGCAACCCAAATGCGCAATATACCTTGTCAATTTTCAAAAAACAAAGATAATCAAAATTAAATGATTTTGAATTGATTAAAAATTTACCGATAAACCGATTGATCCCGGCAAAAGATAAAAAGAAACTTTTTGCCCCGCAAAGGTGCTTCTCTTCAAATCATGACTTACAAAATCTCCGACGAAATATCCGATAGCGCCTCCGGCAACGACGTCGGAAAACCAATGCGCATTATGATAGATCCTCGAATAGGCTACCAGCGACGAAGCGGAGTAACATAGTATCTTTAAAAAAGTATTATCAGTATTGTTTGCCAGGACTGTTGAAACGGCGAAGGCAACGGTTGAGTGGCCCGAAGGGAATGAAGTAGTAGCGGCATGAACATTAAAAGGCCTGAACATCGAGTGGCCTTCACCGGTATACGGTCTGCTTCTTCCTACAACGGCTTTTAAGACGGATGTAATCAGACCCGCATAACCGACGGCTTCAATTGTCTGAAGTCCTATTTTTCTTACCTCTAGATTTTGGAACAGGACGCCGTATCCGTAAAGACCGGCAATACCAATTAAAGTATACCCGCTCCCGTATACCTTGTCGATTGAAAATGCTTTATCGGCAAATCCGGACCTTGCGTGTCCGGCCAGATCTTTCAGGTTGTAGTCAAGGGAATAAGCGCCTGCAATGGTAAGTACGCTCGCTGCCAGCCTTATTTGCGTCGGAGTGCTGAACTGCGTGAAGCTGTTGAAAATATCGCCGCCCGTATAAACAAAACGGACGATATCATGTTCGACCGATTTAATTACTTGGGCTTTGGCCGGGTTAACGGCAATCAAAACGGATATAAAAACCGTGAGAAAAATTTTTTTCAATATAGGAGATGATTAATTGAATCGGAATACATACTAAATTTTATTTTCGATCGCCTTTCTGACGAAGCCTCCGGATAATTCCAAACGTTTTTGCGCTTCTTCAATGCCTACATTAGCTTTTATCATTACAAGCGCAGTTTTTACACGGCCTCCTGATTTTCTTAAAAAATCATCCGCTTCTTTATAAGAAACTCCCGTTATTGTCATGATAATTCTTTTTGCTCTTTCTACCAGCTTTTTATTTGTAAGCTGCAGGTCTATCATCATATTTTCATAGACCTTTCCAAGCCTTATCATAGATGCGGTAGTAAGCATGTTTAGCACTAGTTTTTGAGCGGTTCCGCTTTTCATCCTGGTAGATCCCATTACCACTTCGGGACCGACATAAGGGCAGATTGCGACATCCACTTCGGGAAAGTCGAACTCGGACCTGGGGTTGCATGTTAAAAACAAAGTTTTTGCTCCGAGCTCTTTGGCTTTTTTTACGGCACCGACAACGTACGGGGTTCTTTTGCTCGCGGCTATTCCGCAAATTACATCGTTGGAATTTACGCCGGCCTCAACAACATCGGAAGCGCCGTTTTCCTCCAGATCTTCCGCACCTTCCTGGGCGACGAACATAGCCTTCTTTCCGCCGGCAATATAGCCTTTAATTAACTCCGGAGATGTGCCGAACGTCGGCGGACATTCCGCGGCATCGATTACCCCGAGTCTGCCGCTTGTTCCCGCGCCGAAATACAGAAGTCTTCCGCCATTCTTTAACGACGCGACGATTACCTGCACGGCCTCTTCTATAAACGGCAGTTCTTTTTCAACAGCCACGGGAACCGTTTTATCTTCGTCATTAATTATCTTTAAAATTTCCTTTGTGGTCGAAAGGTCTATATTACTCGATTTGGGATTCCGCTGTTCGGTGCTCAATCTGCTTATTTCGTCGAATAGATTTTCATCCGGCAAGGAGTTCATTTTTGAAGCTCCAGCAGGACAAGTTTTTTACCTTTTTTGTTGCGGACATTGGAGGGTTTATAATTCAATTCGAAGATAGTGGATTTTTTAATATATGCTTTATACTTTAATTCCGTTTTGGCGAATTCATCGTTCAGGTCCCCGCCCTTAATGGCGGCAAGGAAGGCCTTTTCCTTTATTAAAGGAAGAGAATATCTTAATAATATTATTAAAGGTACAGTAGCCCGGCTAACAACAAGATCGAAATTATCCGTATACTGCATAATAAATTCCGGGCTCTCCACCCGGTCGTTAAGGGCAATGATATTACCCAGTTTTAGTTTGACGATAAACTCTTTTACCGCATCTATTTTTTTCCCGGTAGAATCTGCGAGAACACCTTTCATTTCCGGACGTAAAATCGCAAGCGGTATACCGGGAAACCCGCCGCCCGTACCTATATCCAGAAAGTTGGTGCATTTATCGGGTAAATATTTTGTAATATATGAAGAAATAAATATATGGTTTTCAATAATGGAATTAACGTCTTTGCGAGATATAAGGTTGACTTTCTCATTTTTTTCGGCAACCAGTTCCGCAAAATATGCCAGACGTTCAACTTTCATTACGTCCGGATTAAAACCGTTCCCCCAAAAAAAAGATTGCAATTCTTTAAAATACTGTTCCTGCACGTCAACCATAAATGACCCCTCATTTTAGTTTTTCAAATATACCAATAAAATAGAAATATCTGAAGGAGTGACTCCTGAGATCCTTGACGCTTGTCCGATGGATCTCGGTTTAAATTTATTTAATTTTTCTCTTCCTTCCGTTGAAAGCGCCTTTAAATTTAAATAATTTAACGTTAAAGGAATTTTTGTCGACTCATATTTTTCAAGCCGTTCTACGTTTTCATATTGCCTTTTAATATATCCTTCGTATTTCAGTTCTATTTCCACTTGTTCAAGTGCTTTTTCATTTTCAATCAGGGCTTTTACCGCAGAATAATTTTCCGTACCGTTGAGCGACAATAATTCTCTAAGATTCAGTTCCGGCCGTTTGCACAGCTTGGATATCGTTTCCGAAGAATCAATTCCGGGAAGATTTTTTTCTGAAAGATAGGGATTAACATTTCTCGCGTGCAGCTTTAAGGTGTTAAAAAGATCGACTGCCTGATTTATAATATTTTCTTTTTTGCCGACTTCAACATTTATTTCGTCGCTTACCAATCCGTATTTATTACCGTAATTCGTCAGCCTTCTGTCGGCGTTATCCTGCCTCAGGAGCAGTCTGTGTTCTGCTCTCGAAGTAAACATTCTGTACGGTTCTTGAGTCGATTTGGTAACCAGGTCGTCAATTAAAACAGCGATGTAAGCTTCGCTTCTTTTAAGAACAAATTCGGGTTTTCCCGATATTTGAGCCGCCGCATTTATTCCGGCAACCAGGCCCTGAGCTGCCGCTTCTTCATATCCGGAAGTTCCGTTAATTTGTCCGGCAAAATAAAGTCCCTTTATACTTTTTGTCTCTAGTGTAAGATCAACCTGGTGAGGAGGGAAAAAATCATATTCTACCGCGTAACCGGGTCTTACCATTTCAACTTCTTCAAGTCCTTTTATTTTATGCAATGCCTCAAGCTGGATTTCCGCAGGAAGTGACGATGAGAAACCGTTCAGGTAGATCTGATCGCTGTCCAGACCTTCAGGTTCAAGAAAAAGCTGGTGCTGTTTCTTATCGGCAAACCTTACTATTTTATCCTCTATCGACGGGCAATATCTCGGACCTATTCCTTTGATTCTACCGGTAAACAGGGGAGATTCGTTAAATCCTTTCTCAAGAATTTTATGAACTTCTTCGCTTGTATATGTTATATAGCAGCTTAGCTGGGGAAGATATGGAAATTCAGCCGAATCGGTGCGATGGGAAAACGGCTGAGGATTTTCATCTCCGGGCTGCATTTCCAGGATATCCCAGTTTATTGTTTCTTTCCTAAGTCTCGGGGGCGTACCTGTCTTGAGTCTTCCGTATTCAAAACCTAATCTTGCTAACGATTCGGTTATTCCGAGCGCAGGCTGCTCACCGAACCTGCCCCCAATTGTTGATTTCAATCCGGTATGCATTAACCCGTTCAGAAATGTTCCGGAAGACAATACCAGAGCCGAACATAAAATCTCCTCTCCGCCGGCTGTTACAATTCCTTTTACTTTATTTCCTTCAACTATTATTTCAACGGCATAAGCTTCAACTATTTCCAAATTTTCGGTTTCTGAAACAACTTTATAGGCTTCTTTTGAATAAAGTTTTCTATCGGACTGGCACCTCGGCGACCATACGGCAGGTCCTTTCGATTTATTAAGCATCCTGAACTGGATCCCGGTTCGATCAGCAATAATGCCCATCATTCCCCCGAGAGCATCAATTTCTCGAACCAAATGTCCCTTTGCGGTACCCCCGATTGCCGGGTTACAGGACATCCTCCCCATCGCATAACGGTCCATTGTCACCAAACCCACAGAACATCCCATATTAGCGCCTGCACAGGCAGCTTCAATTCCGGCATGTCCGCCGCCGACAACTATTATATCGAATTTATTCATATCAAAACCAGCGTTTCATGTGGAACATTCTGTCCCGACATACAAAATTAAATTTAAGCAGCATCCTTTTTGTTTTGTAATTTTCATTAAGGTGTGTCACGGCGAGCAGAGTCTAGCCTAAACACATCATAAAATTATTCACAAAATCAGTTTCACGTGAAACAAAAAATATCAAACTTAAATTATATAACTTAAGAACTTTTACCAATCAAAAATAATAACTCACCAATTATCAGATAACGACGGCCTACCCCCAACCTCCAACCGCCAAAGTTTAAGTTCCACGTGAAACAAAATTACTTCCCGATGCAAAATTTTGTAAAAATATTGTTCAATATATCATCATTCGTCACTTCACCAATGATTTCACCCAGATAACCTTCTGCATTCCTTAAGTCGACTGCAATAAATTCGCCGCTAAACTTGCTGCTAATCGAATTTTTCGCATCAATTAAAGCTTCCTTAGCTTTTGTAAGGCAATGGTAATGTCTTACGTTGGAAACTACCGCCGATTTTTCGCTGTACGTTGTTAATCCGAGAGACACTTCCTTTAATTTATTCAATAAATTATTCATTCCTTCGCTTGTTTTAACCGAAATTAAAATATCGGCATCAAAATCTCTTTGCTTAACAAGATCAATTTTATTAATTACAGTAATAATTTTGTCTATCCCGGTTACTTTAAGAAGCTCTTCTTTTAAGTCTTCGGCCGGGCCTTGTTCAACGTCGCAGATAAAAACAACAACATCTGCTTCTTTAATTGCCTTTCTGCTTCTTAGTACCCCTTCCTTTTCAATTTCATCCTCGGATAGTCTGATTCCGGCAGTATCGAAAAGCCTGAATAAAATACCGTCAATAGAGACTTCTTCTCTAATAATATCTCTTGTTGTACCAGGTAAATGGCTGACTATTGCCCTTGCCTCTTTGAGGATATAATTTAATAAAGATGACTTGCCGACATTAGGTTTGCCTACGATTGCAACATTTACTCCGTCTCTAATTACGCGTCCGAACGAATATGTTTTTAACAAAGAATCTATTTCGTTAACAATATTATTTACTTTTTTCAAGAGTTCATCATGTCCGACAAACTCAAGATTCTCCTCGGCAAAGTCAAGTTCAAGTTCAACAAAGGACGAAGTATTTATTAAAGAAGATCTCAGGTCATTTACTTTTGCCGACAAAATTCCGTCCAATTGATTCCTTGCACCTCTTAATGATGCTTCTGTTCTTGAGCTAATAATATCGGCTACTGCCTCCGCCTGGGCAAGGTCTATTCTTCCGTTTAAAAAGGCTCGTCTGGTAAATTCACCGGGTTCAGCAGATCGAACATTTTTTTTCAGCAAAATTTCAAGTATTCTTTTTGAGATATACGGACTTCCGTGAGAACTTATCTCCGCGCTATCTTCACCGGTATAAGAATTAGGCGCGCGAAAAACGGAAATGAGCACGTCGTCGACTAATAAACCTTTTTCGTCTATTATTTTGCCGTAATGAATTGTATGAGAAGATGCGTCCGCAATTTTTGATTTGCCCTTGAATATCGAATCTATGGCTGAGAAAGAATCCCGTCCGCTTATTCTTACAACGGATATTGCACCGGTTCCTGACGGTGTAGCAAGGGCGGCTATTGTATCTTCAAAAAGATTTACATCTCTTTTAATATGCGCCATAAACTTTTTATTAAAGATGACAAATTTAAATAATTAAAAGGCTATTCTCAAATCCATATAATCACTCTTTTAAGTACGTCACCGGCATTTACCTTAACTAATTATCAAGCAGGCTCAATCCTAGCCGCCCGGGAACCGGGACTGCCTTCCGGTAGGCAGTTGGGATACGGTTTTGGATTTAGTACGTGACTTCGACAAGCTCAGTCACCGAAGATTTATTTTGGGAATTGTGCAAAGCTCAGTCACCGGATATTTATTTTGGGAATTGGCAAAGCTCAGTCACCGGATATTTTGAGGAGGATTTGACTCACGCTTAGTCACCGGGTATTCGCATTGAGGACAAACTCAAGATCAAAGACAGGATATTTACTTTGGGGAAAGACTCAACTTAAAAATAAATTTATAGTATAATGTTTAAAATTTGGCAGATAAATTGACAAAAATTTTATCGGATCTTCACCTTTGGCATTTTGTGTGCCATATTGTCGCACGTCATTTTGATTATAAAGTTTGCCATAACTTCTTTATTTACAATTAGTTATGTGTGCAAATAATCAAATGGCATACGAGTTGTTATTGAAAAAAGTGAAAATTAAATAAGAAAAGATAATGTAAAATCTTTCTAAGCTGTATTATTAATAAATAATTAGGTATAAGAAGGAGGAAAATAAAATGACACTAATAAAATGGAATCCAACGAGAGAATTGTTAAATGTTGAACGTGAATTCAACAGAATGTTCAACTCACTGGGAAGCAGGTTCGGATTAACAGATTCATCGTCTGATGAAGAGGAATATGAAAATGCGGTTTGGATGCCTTTGACTGACATTTCAGAAAATAAAGACAATTATACAATACACCTGGATCTTCCGGGAGTTAAAAAAGAAGACGTAAAAATTTCGTACTCGGAAGGACAATTATCGATTAGCGGTGAAAGAAAGCAGGAAAAAGTTTCCGGCGATTCGAAGTATCATCGCCTTGAAAGAGCGTTCGGAAAATATTTTCGTTCTTTCGCTTTACCGAGCAAAATTAGAGAGGACAAAATAGAGGCGGAATTTAAGGACGGGCAGCTGATAATTACTGTTCCGAAAGCCGAGGAAGCTAAGCCCAAAGAAATACCGATTAAAATCAAATAACTAGAAAAATAAACCCGGTATTTGAATTTGAAAAGGGTAGCTGCTGCAGTTACCCTTTTCGTTTAATTTTATTCAGCGGTAGTCAAAGGAAAATCTTTCGGAGAAAAGGCAACATTAATGGAATTTAAGGATTATTATAAAACACTCGGCGTCGAGAAAAACGCTACTTCCGAAGAAATAAAAAAAGCATATCGAAAACTGGCGATGAAATTTCATCCCGACAGAAATCCCGGGGACAAATCTGCCGAGGAAAAATTTAAGGAAATAACCGAAGCTAATGAAGTTTTAAGCGATCCGGAAAAAAGGAAAAAATACGATCAGCTCGGTGCAAATTGGAGGAACTACCAGACCGCCGGTAATACAAATGCTAACGACTGGTTCCGGCAGTATTCATCGGGCCGGCAGGGCGGTGCGCCCAACTTCTCCGGAGACTTCGGCGATCTGTTCGGAAACATCGGCGGCTTTTCGGATTTCTTTGAAAGCTTTTTCGGAGGACGTTCGCACCATTCGGGCGGAAGTATTTTCGACAGGGCGCAGAAAGGTATTGATTACGAAGCTAATCTAAATATAACACTTGAAGAAGCATACAACGGCACCGAAAGACAAATAACCGTTGACGGAAGAAAGCTCAGGATAAAAATAGAACCGGGCACTAAAGAAGGTTTAAAGTTGAGACTCAAAAGTCAGGGCGCTTCCGGAAAACACGGCGGCGAAAGAGGCGATCTTTACCTAACGGTTCATATACTGGACCATCCTTTCTTTGAAGTTTCGGGCGACGATCTTTATTATAATCTTGATCTTAACCTATATACCGCCGTCCTCGGAGGTAAAGCGGAAATAAAAACTCTTGACGGAAAAAAGGTTAAGCTTTCGATTCCGCCTGAAACCGATAACGGCAGCCTGCTGAAATTGAAAAATATGGGCTTTCCCGTTAAGCATAATACGTCTAAGCGCGGCGACTTATACGTAAGGATAATAATCCAAATGCCGAAGAAGTTAAGCTCCGAGGAGAAGAAGCTTTTCGAAAAACTTGCTTCTCTAAGGAACAAATAAAAAAGTAAATCAGGTTTTTTATTAACATCCAAATCAAAATACGGAGAACTGTTTATGAGCGCTGAACAATCAACTGCAAAGAAATATAAATTCAAAGCGGAAGTAAAACAATTATTGGATATACTTGTTCATTCATTATATACGAGCAGGGAAATATTTTTACGCGAACTGATATCGAATGCTTCCGATGCACTTGACAAAATAAGGTTTGAATCAAATAAGGGGACCGAAATAGCCGACTCCGATTTGCCCGCCGAAATCAAGATAGATTTCGACGAAAAGAAAAAATTAATAACCGTCGCAGATACCGGTATCGGGATGACACAGGACGAATTAATAAAAAACATAGGAACCATAGCAAAATCAGGTTCGGCCGAATTTCTAAAGCAGATTGCCGAAAATAAATCGGATGCGAACAACATTATCGGGAAATTCGGCGTCGGTTTTTATTCAGTGTTTATGGTAGCCGACGACGTAGTAATCAGGACAAAGTCATATAAGAAAGACGAACCTGCCGTAGAATGGAGATCTGACGGATTGGGCGATTTCAGCGTTTCGGAACTGGCCGGCGACATCAAGCGCGGGACTACAATAGAAATTCATTTGAAAGAAGACCAAAAAGATTTTGCCGAGAAATACCGTCTGGAAACGATCATAAAGAAACATTCGAATTTTATATCTTTCCCGATTTATCTCGGCAGCGAAAAAATCAATACGGTCGCAGCACTTTGGAGAGAACCGAAGAGTCTGGTCAAGAAGGAACAGTACAACGAATTTTATAAATTTTTAACTTACGATTCGGATGAACCCGCGGACGTAATTCATGTTTCGGTCGATGCTCCGATACAATTTAACGCCTTGCTGTTTATACCGAAAAAGAATTTCGATTTCTTCGGTATGAACAGGGAAGATTACGGCCTGGATCTGTACGTACGCAGGGTTTTGATACAGCATAAGAACAAAGACCTTCTGCCGGAATATTTAAGCTTTGTAAAAGGCGTAGTGGATTCGGAAGATCTGCCGCTGAACATCTCAAGGGAAACGCTGCAGGAAAATATAATTTTCACAAAGATTTCACAAAATATTACCGGGCAAGTGCTTTCGTATTTGCTGAAGAAAGCTGCCGACGAACCAGATAAATATGCGGGGTTCTGGAAAGAACACGGCCGCTACTTTAAGCTCGGCTACACCGATTTTGCCAACGCGGACAAGTTCAACCAGTTATTAAGGTTCAATTCATCGAAAAAAGAAAATGCGGAAGCACTAGCTTCCTTCGAAGAATACGTATCGAGATTTAAAAAAGACCAGAAGGAAATCTACTACGCTTTCGGAAGCAGCAGGGAGGCAATAGACCAGGATCCGCATCTTGAAATATTTAAAAATAAAGACCTGGAAGTCCTGTATCTCTACGACCCGCTTGACGAATTTGTTTTAAGCTCGATCAGAAAATACAAAGACTACGATTTGAAATCGGTTGATAACGCCGACTTAAAAAGCATCGAGAAATTCGAAGATACGGAAAAAAGCAAAGATAAACCGGAAGAGCTTAACAAGGACGACAAAAAACATTTCGACAGCCTGCTATCAAGAATTAAAGACATTCTGGGCGACAAGGTTGTTGAGGTAAGGGAATCAAAAAGACTTTCGGGAAGCCCGGCAATTTTAATTAATCCGGACGACACCATGTCCTCTTCCATGCAGAAAATTCTAAGAATGACGAATAAAGATATGGGTCCGCAGAAAAAAATCTTCGAGATAAACCGGGACCATAAGTTGATACGTAATCTGCTTAAAGTATTCAAATCCAATTCGAAGGACGAATATATCTCGAACGTTGTAGAAGAGTTGTATGAATCGGCATTACTTATCGACGGCAGTTTGACTGAC
The DNA here is from genome assembly GCA_046706945.1 of Ignavibacteriaceae bacterium. Taxonomy (GTDB): domain Bacteria; phylum Bacteroidota; class Ignavibacteria; order Ignavibacteriales; family Ignavibacteriaceae; genus FEN-1297. The sequence goes on from JBJKOY010000127.1 coordinate 36,391, forward strand.
CCCCATACGCTGGTCGGCAGGATCAATAAAATGCTGGAACAGTCAAGCGATTGGTACACGCAGATTAAAAATATATAAAAAGACAAAGGAATTTAAACGGTGAAGTACGATGGCATTTAATTTCAGCAAATTAACGGTAAAAGGGCAGGAAGCCGTTCAAACGGCCCTGGAGATAGCTCAAAATTACGGCAATCAGATTATGGAACCTGAACATTTGCTGGCGGCATTAATCCAGGAAAGCGGGAATATCGCGGATACTATTTTGCAAAAAACCGGGGGCAACGTAGGGAGATTAAGGCTGAAAGTGAACGAGATACTCGAGCATCTTCCCAAAGTTTCCGGAGCGGGAATAGGGAACCAGCAGATGTCTCCTGCCTCGGCAAAACTTTTTGACGCGGCGTCGGAAGAGGCCAGGAATTTAAAAGACGAATATGTTTCGACGGAACATCTGCTCCTGTCCATCTCAACTCTGCCGGGAAAAGCCGGACAGCTTTTAAGGGACAACGGGATCTCTCACGATTCCATCCTGGCGGCTCTTAAAGACGTCAGAGGCGGCCAGAGGGTGACAACGCAGAACCCGGAAGACACTTACCAGGCATTGAAAAAATTCGGCAGGGATCTTAACGAACTCGCCAAATCGGGCAAACTCGACCCGGTTATAGGAAGGGACGAAGAGATAAGAAGAGTGCTGCAGGTGCTTTCGAGAAGGACAAAAAACAATCCGGTTCTTATAGGCGAACCCGGAGTAGGGAAAACCGCGATAGCCGAAGGTATAGCACACCGCATTATTGCGGGCGATGTGCCTGAAAATCTTAAAACCAAAAGAATCGTTGCTCTGGACATGGGTGCTCTAATCGCGGGAACGCAGTTCAGGGGGCAGTTTGAAGAAAGAATGAAAGCCGTTCTCAAAGAAGTGCAGGAGTCCAACGGCGAGATAATTCTGTTTATCGACGAACTCCATACCCTGGTCGGCGCCGGTTCCGTACAGGGATCTATGGATGCGGCGAATATTCTGAAACCTGCATTAGCCCGCGGAGAACTGCATGCCATCGGCGCAACAACGCTGGATGAATATAAAAAACATATAGAAAAGGATGCCGCTCTCGAAAGAAGATTTCAGCCTGTCCTGGTTAGCGAACCTTCCGAAGAGGATACGGTCTCCATTCTCAGGGGATTAAAGGAAAGATATGAAGTCCACCACGGGGTAAGGATAACCGACGGTGCAATTGTTGCCGCCGCACAGTTGTCGAGCAGGTATATTACCGACAGATTTCTCCCGGATAAGGCAATAGATTTAATAGACGAAGCCGCCTCAAAATTAAGGATTGAAATTGATTCGATGCCCGAAGAACTGGACGTTGTCGAACGGAAAATACAGCAGCTTGAGATAGAAAAAGAAGCGCTGAAAAGGGAGAAGGACGATGCGTCAGCTAAAAGATTGACAGAACTGCAGCAGGAGTTGGGCAGTCTCACCGAGGAAAGAGACCAGCTTAAACTGCACTGGAACCTTGAAAAGGAGAGGATCCAAAAAATACGTTCGATGAAGAGTGAGCTGGAGAATGCAAAGCTGCAGGCCGATAAATACGAAAGAGAAGGCGATCTGGGAAAAGTTGCCGAACTGCGGTACGGTAAAATTGTAACACTCGAAAAGCAGCTTAAAGAAGAAAGCGAAAAATTAGCGCAGGCGCAGCAGGATAAGAAGATGCTCAAGGAGGAAGTCGATGCCGAAGATATTGCCGAGATTGTGGCTAAATGGACCGGTATTCCGGTGAGTAAAATGATGGAAAGCGAGAGGAGCAAACTTTTAAGACTCGAAGAAGAACTTCACCGGCGGGTTATCGGTCAGGACGAAGCGGTATACGCGGTTGCAAATGCTATTCGAAGATCGCGCACGGGAATGCAGGATGAAAACAGGCCGCTCGGATCGTTCATATTTCTGGGAACAACCGGCGTAGGTAAAACGGAACTTGCCCGGACGCTTGCGGAATTCCTTTTCGACGACGAGCATGCTATGATCAGAATCGATATGTCGGAATACATGGAGAAGTTTTCGGTATCCCGACTGATAGGCGCGCCGCCGGGATACGTGGGATACGAAGAGGGCGGACAGCTGACGGAAGCCGTAAGAAGAAGGCCGTATTCGGTTGTCCTGCTTGACGAAATTGAAAAGGCCCATCCCGATGTCTATAATATTCTCCTCCAGGTTCTGGATGACGGGAGATTAACGGACAACCAGGGGCGGGTGGTAAACTTTAAGAATACCATTATAATTATGACGTCGAACCTTGGTTCTCATATAATACAGGAAAAACTGGAACACGTGGAAGAAGACAATATTGAAAACGTTATGGGAGAATTAAGATACGAGCTTACGGATATGCTGAGAAAAACCATCAGACCCGAGTTCCTAAACAGGATTGACGAGGTTGTATTATTCAAGCCTTTAACCAGGAAAGAAATCCGTGAAATCGTGGATATTCAAATACTGAACGTGAGGAATATGCTTGAGAAAAAGGAAATTACTCTCGATATAGACGATGAAGCAAAAGACTGGCTTGCAAAGCTGGGCTACGACGTAACTTTCGGCGCAAGGCCGCTGAAAAGAACGATTCAAAGGCATCTTATTAACCCGCTTTCGCAGGAACTGCTTGCCGGCAATTTTAAAGAAGGCGATAATATCGAAGTAACGCTGGGAAACCGGGGAAAGCTTGAATTTAAATTAAAAAAATAAAGGGGGCAAAAGCGAAAAGATAAAAAATTTCGTGAAACCGGGCGGCAAACTTGATTAATGCCGGTTCACTGCAAATAAGACGAGGCTAATATGGAAGGAATAGAATTTTTATTAAACGAAACCGATGTTTCGGGCGAGAGAGATATTTTTAAGAAAGGTAATTTTGACGACAATATTCTCGATGCTTATTCGGCGGCCGTTTCAAACGCCGCGGAGATTGTCAGTCCTGCGGTTGTAAATATTAATACAATTATAACCGGAAAAGACGGCAGGGAAATGCGCGGCGGGAGCGGATCGGGATTTTTATTCACGCCGGACGGATTTATTTTTACAAACAGCCATGTGATCCGCGGTGCTAATAAATTTGAAGTTTTATTATCGGACGGCAGGAAATTCAACGCCGATTTGACCGGCGACGATCCCGATACCGACCTTGCCGTTATACGGATCGATTCTCCCGGCATTACGCCGGTAAGATTCGGAGACTCGGAAAATATCAAACCGGGCCAGCTTGTAATAGCGATCGGAAATCCGTACGGTTTTCAAACCACCGTTACCGCGGGCGTCGTCAGTGCTTTGGGAAGGACACTGAGAACCGCTACTGGCAGATTAATCGACAACGTAATCCAAACCGATGCGGCTTTGAATCCGGGCAACTCCGGGGGACCGCTGGTTAATTCCCGGGGACAAGTTATCGGCGTAAATACGGCGGCCATCCTGCCCGCTCAAAATATCTGTTTTGCTACGGCGATAAACACGGCCAAATTTATTGCGGCCAAACTAATTAAAGACGGAAAAATAAAAAGAAGCTATATCGGAATTGCGGGACAGGACGTGCAGGTTCACAGGAGGGTCGTAAGATTCTACAATCTTCGGTTCGAAAAGAGCATCATGGTTATTTCCGTCGAAAAGAACAGCCCGGCCTATAAAGCTGGCGTCCGCGAAGGCGACAGAATTGTTGAATTTGCTTCAAAAGCGGTTTCTGGCATAGACGACCTTCATAAAATGCTTACGGAAACGCAGGTGGGCGTTAAGACAAATTTAAAAATTTTAAGAGGAACGGAATTATTAAATATGGAAATCATACCTTTGGAAAGGGAGAATTAAATAAGGCATAGAATTCTATGAAAAAGGCGGCTTTCTTAATTTTGGTTTTTATATCGGCCCTGAAATTCGAGGGCGCCGTCCGCACTCCGGCCTATACTTTCGAATATTCAAATAAAGCCGATATAGAAAGTTTATACGTTCCGGCTAAAAGCAGCCTAAATTTTTCGCAGTTTTTAAATTCTTTACAAAAACAAAAGGGGGAAATTTCTTATCCGTTAAAAAATTTCCCCTTAACCAAAAGGCTCTCTCTCTTCTATTACAATAACTACGTCTATCATCAAATAAAAATATACTTAAAGATATCCGCTCTTCCTCATTTCTCTATTATAACTTACCGACCCGAAAGACTCTGCGATTCGTCCGGCGACGATCCCTTCGCTCTTATCTGATTTATCGATATGCGGGACAAAAAATCTTAGCAGTGTCCTAATTTATTTTTATTCTCTTTAGAAACGAATCATCCCCCTCGACAAGCTCGGGGCATCGCCCTTCGACAAGCTCGGGGCAGCGGAGTCGAACCATGACATTAAATATGCAATTTAGGACACTCCCCAAATCTTAAAAACTCCCGGTTATGTATGAAATTTGTTCCGATTTCAGTTCGACATAAATCATATAGAAAATAAATCGAAGGGATAAAAGATGTCTTTTAAAAATATGTTAACCGACATAATGCGACTACACCGCCGTTTGAACGGCGGCACCGCGGAATACGATCTTTCATTTTATGAAAAATTTTTTACAGAAATAAAAAAACATATAACGCTATTTGAGCGGAAGAGCGACGGGCAAATCAAAAACCTCTCGCGGCAATTAATTAATAAGGCGGCAAACGCCGGCAGCCTTGATGATCTATTGGTCGAGGCTTATATAATAGTCCGGGAATCGATTCAAAGGATATTAAAAATAAGACCTTATGACGTTCAGGTAATTGGGGGCATTGCCCTGCATTTCGGGAAAATAATAGAAATGCAGACCGGCGAGGGGAAAACCCTTACGGCTGTTTTTCCTTCTTATTTAAATGCTCTTACCGGCAAAGGGGTTCATGTACTTACTTTCAACGATTATCTGGCGCGCAGGGATGCCGTTTGGACGGGACCGGTTTATAAATTTCTCGGTTTAAGCGCCGGTTATATTCGGGAAGGGATGAATCCAGAAAATCGAAGGGCCGCTTACAATTCGGATATTACCTATTTAACCGCCAAGGAAGCGGGCTTTGATTACTTACGCGACGGTCTTTGTTTCGACCAGCGGGATGTTGTACGCCGCCCCTTCAACTTTGGGCTGGTTGACGAGGCGGATTCCATTATGATAGACGAAGCGAGAATACCCCTGGTTATTGCTGGGTCTTCGATTGATGCAGTAGAAAACGCCGGTAAAATGGCGGCGCTAGCAAAACAATTGAAAGAAAATGCCGATTTCGAATTCGATAAAAATGCGCGTAATATTTATCTGACCGGAAGCGGGATAAGAAAGTCGGAATGCCTGCTTAATTGCGGTAATTTATTTGCCGAAGATAATGTTGAAATTTTGTCCCGGCTGAACTGCGCACTCCATGCCGAATACCTGCTTCGAAGGGACGTTGACTATATAATAAGAGAAGGAAAAATAGAACTGGGTGACGAATTTACCGGACGGGTTGCCGATAAGAGACGCTGGCCGGACGGCCTTCAGGCGGCAATAGAGGCTAAGGAAAACATTGCGGTACAGTCCAGAGGAAACATATTAAACTCTTTGACACTGCAGAACTTTCTCCGGTTGTATCCGAAAATCTGCGGGATGACGGCCACCGCGAAAGAAGCCGAAAGGGAATTCAAACGATTTTATAATTTGGATATAGTTATTATACCTCCGGAAAAACCCTGCATTCGCAAAGACTATCCGGATCTTATATTCAAATCGAAGGCTGATAAATACGAGGCTTTTACTTCGGAAATAATCAATGTTCACCGTACCGGGAGGCCTATTCTTATAGGCACGGTAAGCGTGGAAGAATCCGAGGCGCTTTCATGCAGATTAGGAAAGGCCGGTTTGCAGAGCAAAGTGTTAAACGCAAAGAACGACGAATACGAAGCCGAAATAATTGCAGAGGCGGGTATGCCGGGAGCAATTACAATATCCACAAATATGGCCGGAAGGGGAACCGACATCAAGCTCGGCGGCGAAGAAGGAAGGGAGAAAGATAAGGTTGCCGCCCTCGGCGGCTTGTATGTTATAGGTACAAGCAGGCACGAAAGCCGGAGAATCGACAACCAGTTAAGAGGGAGAGCAGGAAGACAGGGTGATCCGGGCGCTTCGCGTTTTTTTATCAGCCTCGAAGACGGCCTGTTTATAAAATACAATTTGAAAAAGCTGCTGCCCTCGAATTTCGAATTCAACGAGGACCCCGGTAAAACTCATCAACCGTCTTTAGTAAGAGAAATTGCGAGAGTTCAAAGAATAATAGAAGGTCAGAACCTTGAAATAAAAAAGACGCTTTACGAATATTCCTTTTTAATCGAACAGCAAAGGAGAATTATCGGCGAAACAAGGGAGAGTATCCTGCGGGGAAATTCTTTTTACGAATATTATAAATCAAATTTCCAGGAACAGTATGAAACAACACGGGAAAAATTCTTAAAATTTAATTTACCCGGGATTTACAGGAAAATATCGTTACTGCAGATAGATAACGCATGGTCCGGGTACCTTGCCGATATTGCGGACATAAAAGAAGGCATACACCTGCTGCGGCTTGGCGGTCAGAATCCGATTGAGAAATTCCGCGAACAATCCGTCGAATTATTCGATAGAATGTTCGATGAACTTGAAGACAAAACTATATGTTCTATTAATAAACTTACCGTAAAGAATAATAAAATTAATTTTGATGATTCGGGATTAAATGTTCCTACGGCTACCTGGACGTATTTAATTAATGACAATCCTTTCGAAGACCAGTTCGGTATCGGGTTGATCGGAAATATGAACCTGCAGATCGGGGCAGGCGCTTACGGATTTTTATTGGTTTTCTATGCATTGCTTAAAAAGTTTGATCGAAAAAATAAAAACACGGAATAGACTTTTAAACCGGTTAGTTAAGCTTACGAAAAGTTTTTATTACAACTAATCGTGCTTTTATTCTTTATATTAGCCGAACAACAAAAAATTGACAGCCGGATAATTTGAATTATTTCCATAAATGTTTCATATTTAATTAAAAAATACCGGGATAAGATGCAGGAAGACAAAAAATCCTTTAATGCAATTATGGGTACGTCTCGTCTGGAAGCTTTCAGCGACGGAGTTCTGGCCATCATAATTACAATTATGGTGCTGGAATTGAAGATACCGCGAGGTGCCGATTTGAATGCGCTCTTCCCGTTAATTCCAGTCTTTCTAAGTTATATACTCAGTTTTGTATACCTCGGGATCTACTGGAACAATCATCATCACATGCTTCATGTTACGCGCGAAGTGAACGGCGGGATTCTTTGGGCGAACCTTCATCTGCTGTTCTGGCTGTCTCTTACCCCTTTTGTTACCGGATGGATGGGAGAGAACCATTTCGCGGCCGCGCCTACCGCGCTGTACGGCGCGGTGCTTTTAATGGCTGCAATTGCGTACTGGATTTTGCAGCAGACGATTATAAAAGCCCACGGTAAAGATTCGCTGCTTGCTGTCGCAATCGGAACCGATTTCAAAGGCAAGATATCCCCGGTTTTATATGCGGTTGCCATTCCTTCTGCATATTTCTATCAATGGATTGCAGGCGGAATCTACGTTCTGGTTGCTCTTATATGGCTGATCCCGGACAGAAGGATCGAACGTGCATTATTGTCGGAAAGAGAATCCGATAAACCGGAACTTTGAACTTATTCTTGAACATGAACTTGAACTTGAACATGAACTTGAACTTTAACTTTAAATTCCATGATCGACAAAGCAAACAAAATATTAAAAGACGTTTTCGGCTACGATTCGTTCAGGCCGCTGCAGGAAGAAATAATCCGGAATGTATTAAATAAAAAAGATTCTCTTGTAATTATGCCTACCGGGGGAGGCAAGTCGCTGTGCTACCAGATTCCCGCGCTTATTTTCGAAGGTTTGACGGTTGTAATTTCACCTCTTATTTCTTTAATGAAAGACCAGGCGGAACAATTGAGACAGCTCGGAATTAAAGCCGCGCTGCTAAACAGTTCGCTGTCGCAGGAAGACTACCGCTTTAACTTTGAAAGCGTAAAAAATAATACATCAAAGCTGTTATATCTCGCCCCGGAATCTTTGGCTAAGGATGACATATCCGGATTACTAAAAAGCTTGCGTATTGATTGTATTACCGTCGACGAAGCGCATTGCATTTCCGAATGGGGACATGATTTCAGAAAAGAATACCGGCAGCTGGGAGCATTTAGAAAGAACATTCCTTCCGCGGTTTGCGTCGGACTTACGGCAACCGCAACTCCCCGCGTGCAGGACGACATAATGAAAAATTTAAACATGTCGGCGCCTCAAAAGTTTATTGCAAGCTTCAACAGGCCGAACCTGTTCCTTGAGGTCGTACCCAAAAGGCATGCTTTTCAGCAAACGGTTGATTTTTTAAATGAGCATAAAGATCAATCCGGAATTATTTATTGCTTCTCGCGCAATCAGGTGGACGATCTGCACGATGACCTTTCCGGCATGGGATTCTCGACAAAACCATACCACGCCGGGATGACGGACCAGGAAAGGAATACAAACCAGGACCTGTTTATTAAGGATGAAATACAGATAATTATAGCAACCATCGCGTTCGGCATGGGAATAAACAAATCGAACGTAAGGTTTGTCGTGCACTACGACCTTCCTAAAAATATTGAATCGTATTACCAGGAGATCGGCAGATCCGGGCGCGACGGCTTAAGATCCGACTGCCTTCTTTTATACAGTTATGCCGACGTTTCCAAGATAAATTATTTCATCAATCAGAAAGAGGACGAGACGGAAAGACTTGCGGCGAAGAACCATCTGAACGCAATGGTTAAATACGCGGAATCGGATATCTGCAGAAGGCGCCCGCTTATTAATTATTTCGGCGAATCCTATGTCAACGATTACTGCGGCATGTGCGATAACTGCATCTCCGAAGAAAAGGAAACAAGCAACATAACGATACACGCCCAAAAATTTCTTTCCGCCGTAAAGAGAACCGGGGAAATTTTCGGAGCTAATTACATCGTCGATGTCCTGCTCGGGGAAGAATCGGATAGAATCTTCGTGAACGGACATCAAAATTTATCGGTTTACGGCATAGGTAAAGAACTGGATAAAAGACAGTGGAAGAACCTGGTGCATCAATTGGTGAAAAAAGATATCCTGGTAAGAGAGCTGGAGTTCGGCAGTCTGAAGCTTTCACCCAAAGCCTACAATATTCTTTTTAATAAAGAAAAAGTATTCGGTTCCGTAGCGGAGCCCAAAACGTCCGTGAAAAAATTAAAATTACCTTCCGCCGAAGAAGAAAAATACGACAAAGATTTATTCGAACTTCTCCGTAAAAAGAGGAAAGAGCTTGCAAATATAAAGGGCATTCCGCCGTATGTAATTTTCTCCGATAAGACTTTGATGCAGATGTCGGCGGTTTATCCTCTAAGCGAAAACGAAATGCTGGGAATAAGCGGCGTAGGAATAAATAAAATGGAACAGTACGGAAATATTTTCTTAAAATTAATAAAAGGCTACTGCTCGGTAAAAAATATAAATCCGCAAAACACAATGCCCATGCGTACTAAAAAAGAGAAAACAAAGTTGAAGAGAAATCCGGAACGGCGTTATGTAATCGTCTGCGAAGAGTTTAACAACGGCAGTTCCATAGATACGTTGGCGGAAAAATACAACGTCAAGCCGCAGACGATCATCAGTCATCTTGCCAGGTATGTTAATGAGGGCAACAGGGTAAGGGCCGAAGGATTAAAAGAAAAAATTTCGCTTAATAATAAAGGACTAAAAAATGTTTTAAACGCGTTTGAAGAGGAGGGTGTAGAATCCTTATCGAAAGTATTCGAAAAATTCAACAAGGAAATATCTTATATTGATTTGCATCTTATAAGGATTATTTATTTGAACGACAGGATTTGAGGAGATATATGTTATATACTTCCAAATAATAAAAGATTTGAAATCAAAAATAATTTTATTATTTTTAGATAATCCAGTTAGTCTGGAGGTGGAAGGACGTATAAGCCTTTGCCCCGAGAAATCGGGGTTTTTCTTTTTATGGTAGAAGTTTAATCCCATATCCTTCTAGTCCAGATTTACCTTTGTAATATTTATTTTCAATCACTTTTATAATTTTATCGCCAAAAGCATATCTTTTCCCTTCATTTATTCCATATTTTCTAAACATAAATCTTCTGGATGGATGGGCAATTAAATCGGTTAATTGTAAACAAGCAATATTCAACATCTTAGGCTTAACTTTTAATTCCTTACTCGTTAAACGTTTTTGAAGTCTTTCTGCTGCAATAAATTGTGTGCCGTTTTGGAATATTCTTGTATAAGACTTTTTTAATCTCGTATCTTCCTTTCCTCCGCGAGATTCCACCATTACATCACCAACAGAGTTAACCGATTCAAGAAAAAAGAAATACCTTTCTAATATTATCTCCATACAATAATGATACGGATCATATTTCCATGTTTGATATTTTATCTTATGTTCCATCTTATCGATTAAAACAGAAACGACAACATATTCTAGTTCTGAAATCAATCTCAGAAATTCTGAATTAAATTTATCCTCTTTATATTTATCATTTAGTGCATGAAACGGGTATTTTTTATTTACTAGTTCTTTTCTATGAAGAATTATCGGCTCATCCGGATGATAGGAAAAATATTTTTGTTTTAATTTCTCAAGTGACGGAGATACTACATCTTTTACATAATTTAGTTCAAATATTAATCCGGTTAAACTAAGATAACGGTGGTTCGGATTTTCAGAACTTTCTAAATCATTGTTGCCTACTTCGTCAATATATATCCTATATTTACTCATTTCCTGATTTAATTATTCCTTTATTTGTTAGGAATATATTAATAAAAATTAAATTAACGTAAAATGATTGATTGAAAATACTTACAAAAGAATTAATCCTTTGTCGTGAACGGCCATTCTTTCCTGATATTGGCTCTTATAAAATAAACCGCCGCGCCGAGAGCCATCACCGCTACTCCGCCTACGGCAAAGAAAAAGCCGGTAGATAGAAACAATCCTATCCACATTATAATTGCCGCAAGGGCGGGCAGAGGATACAGCCACATTTTAAACGGGAAAAACCCTGCCGGTTTCCGTTTCCTTAATATCATTATGCCTACAGCCTGACCGATGAACTGCACGAGTATTCTCATGGCAAGTATGGCGCTGATTACTTCTTTCAGCTTAAAGAGAAGACTGAATACAAAAGCTATTGCTCCCAATACCAGAAGCGATACGTTAGGGAAGTGTTTTTTAGGATGGACTTTTGCGAAGACTTTAAAAAAGGTCCCGTCGAGCGCGGCGGCATAAGGTATCCTGGAATAACCGAGCAACGCGGAAAAAAGAGATGAAAAGGCTATCCATAAGATTAATATGGTTGCAACAACGGCAGCCCCCGAGCCGTATATTTTTTCAACGAAGGTACTGACGATAAACTCCGAGTTCATCGCTTCCCGCCATGGAATAACTCCAAGTACGCTAAGCTGCATTGCTAAATATAATACCGCGATACCGCCGATAGAAATAAATATACTGCGGGGGATATTCTTCTGCGGGTTTTTTAATTCCGATCCGAGATTCGTAATATTATAATAACCCAAATAAGTATAAATAGTTTGAACGGAAGCGCTTCCCAAACCGACGAAAAATAAAAATGAAAAATCGAACGCTCCTTTGGGAAAATCGAATGCGAGGCCGGGATTAAAATGTGTTGCTCCTCCGAAAATAAGCCACAGAACCGTAGCAATAACGCCGATCCAAAGAAGCAAAGAAATTTTACCGACGGTTGTGATGCGTCTGTATAAAAGTATTACCAAGACAATTACAAGAAGACCGGAGATTAATTTCTGTCCGAGCGGTCCAAGCGGCACCAGAAAAGTAAAATACTGCGAGAAGCCTATGGAACCCGAAGCGACTACAAGGGGAGCCTGGAAAATCGTCTGCCATATTAAAAGAAAAGAGAAGAGCTTTCCCCAGGTGCCCGGGCCGTATATTTCTTTTAAGAAGACATAGCTGCCGCCCGCTTCGGGCATTGCTGCGCCGAGTTCGGACCAGACCATACCGTCCATTAAAGCAAGGAATGCACCGAGCACCCACGCGATCATACACTGCGGTCCGTTCATTTCGCGGATAACAATGGGCAGGACAATAAACGGACCGATTCCGACCATATCGATCATATTAAGCGCGGCCGCTTCTTTAAGACCCAAGCCCCGTTCAAGATTATCGCCGGTGTGAGTTTTCAAATTAATCTCTAAAAAATAAATTCAAATTTTTTCGGTAAAAGAAATGTAAGAAAAAATAATAATCCGCTTAAAGTACAAACCGTTGTAGTGCAATGCATGAATGCATGTTCGCATAGATGCATGAAATTTGAAATCTCGTTACAAAATGTTTGCTCTCAATCTTTTCTACTTCTTGAACATAAACTTGAACTTGAACTTTCTTATCCTTCCTACTCGCTGTTCCTAATCCTGCTATGTTTATAACCGTAAGAAAAATACACTATCATACCGATTAAAAGCCAGCCGGCAAAACGAATATATGTTATCCAGGGAAGGCCCAGGATAAGATAGAAACATGAAATAATGCCTAGTATAGGTATAAGAGGTACCAAGGGAGTTCTGAACGGTCTAGGTTTGTCTGGTTCTTTCCTACGCATGATTATAATGCCGGCGCATACAAGTATAAAAGCAAACAACGTCCCGATATTTGTTAAATCCACCATTTCGTCTATTGTTGTAAACATTGCGGTAACACCTACGATTAATCCCGTAGCAACCGTAGTAACAACCGGGGTTCTGAATTTCGGATGTACCGTAGCGAATTTCTGCGGAAGCAGTCCGTCCCTTGCCATCGAAAAAAATATTCTCGGCTGACCGAGCTGAAACACGAGCAGCACCGCCGTATGAGCTATGACGGAACCGAAAGCGATAATACCTATAATAAGGTTTCCGTATTTTTCAATGTGCGCGTATTGCATTGCCAGTGTAAGCGGTTCGGACTGACTGGTCGCTAATGTGTGAAGAAGAGCTTTATAGGGTATGATCCCGGTAAATACGCCGGCGACCAGAATATAAACAATAGTACAGACGATTAATGATCCTATTATCCCAATGGGCATATCCCGTTTGGGATTTCGCACCTCCTCCGCAACGGTTGAGACCGCGTCAAATCCTATATAGGCAAAAAAGACAACGGCGGCGCCGGCCTGAATACCCGACCAGCCGTTGGGTGCAAAGGGTGACCAGTTTGCAGGTTTCACGTAAAAAAATCCGACGGCTACAAATAATCCCAGGACGAGCAGTTTAATAATAACCATAATCGTAGTTGTCCGTGCGCTTTCTTTAATGCCGATTACCAGCACCAAAGTAATTAAAGCAACAATAGCAAAGGCGGGGAAGTTGAAAACTATAGGTACTCCGAAAAGGTGAGGCGCGTGTGCAAGCAGTCCCGGGATCTTCGCCGCCGTTCTGTAGTCTATCGACATCCAGTCGGGAATGATAATTCCGAATCCGGATACGAACGTTTTAAAATAATTAGCCCAGCTAATGGCGACGGCCACGTTGCCGACGGCATATTCGATAATCAAATCCCATCCTATTATCCACGCTATCAGCTCGCCCAGGGTTCCGTACGAATATGTATAAGCGCTCCCGGAAATAGGAACCATCGATGCAAACTCGGCATAACATAGAGCGGCAAATCCGCAAGCGATACCCGTTAATACAAACGACAGCATAAGCGCGGGACCTGCACCGGGCCTCATCGCATCTCCGGCCGCGGCTGTTCCGATAGTCGCAAAAATTCCGGCTCCAATTATCGCACCGATCCCCAGCATTACCACGTCAAAAGCACCCAATGCGCGCTTTAGCTGATGTCCCGGCTCGTCTCCTTCGTGTACCAGTTCATCGAGGCTCTTTGTTTTGAATAACTGTTTTAGCAATGGACTGTTCCCTTCAATTGACGGATATTACGAAAAAAAACTGAAAACCAAAACCAATAGAACGATGAGAGTGAAAAGGACATACATGTAATCCTTTTCATACAAAAAAGCGAAGACCGAAAACACCACGCGTAAAACAGGTGTGGCAATTAAAAGCAACACGCCCAGCTCCATAATCGAAACGGATTTCAGGGAAAGTATGCCGTTGTACATTGTCCCGAAATCCGAAAAGCTAAAAGGTATTTCTTTAAAAATATGATAGCTCGGTATTTCTTTTCCGTGCTTCACAAGAAAAATAATCGCTCCTATCATCACCACCGAGGCAGCCGTTATTACTCCAGTTCGGAGCAGGTTGCCCAATACGGTTTCTATATTCCTGTCGATATCCGCGGTTTTTTCTTTAACGTCTCTCATTTCAATCCGTTCTTGAACATTTCGAATGCCATTATAAGGATGATTACAGTAAATATGAATTTTAATATTTTCGACGAAGTCAAAGCCAATATTTTTGCGCCCGAAAAAGCGCCGGTTAAAACACCGAGCATTACGGGCATTACAAGCGCGGCCTGTATATATCCGTTCTTCAAATAAATTCCGGCGCTTGCCGCCGCGGTTACGCCTATCATAAAATTGCTTGTGGTTGCGGATACTTTAAAAGGTATTTTCATAATCCTGTCCATCGCAATAACTTTTATTGCGCCCCCCCCGATTCCGAGCAGGCCGGAGATTATCCCGGCGAAACTGCATAAACCGAAACCGAAGGGAACTTTTTGGACGGAATAACTCTTAGGGCCTCTCAGCGAAGGATATTCTCCGTTTAGTTTAAATTTCTTCGCGTATTTGTCTTCTATTACGGTTTCGTCGTCGGTTTTTTTAAATAGAAAAGAAGAAGACGCGGAATAAAGCAGTATAAGAGCGAAAATAATAGAGATCGCGTTTGAAGATATTATCCCGGCCAGCGAAGCGCCGATTATGGCTCCCACTGTTGTAGCAATCTCGAGGAACATTCCTATCCTAATGTTCGAATATCCTTCCTTAACGTAGGCGGAAGCCGCACCGGATGACGTGGCGATAACCGAAATCAAAGAAGCTCCCGCGGCAAAATGAATATCCACTCCGAACAAAATCGTCAGCATGGGAACAACGATCACTCCTCCGCCCAGCCCGGTTAAAGAACCAAGCAGTCCGGCAGAATAGGAACCGATAAAAATCAGCAGCGAAAAAAAGAGATTATTTAACTCTGGCATATTTTAAACAAAAATTCTGCGCAAATTTAATAAACTGTGTGAATAAAAATCTAATCGGCAATCACTTTTACGACTACTTTTAAAACATTTTGAGCATTATTACCGGCATTTATACCGGGCATATGTCCGTCCTCAGGAAAGAATACGGCAAATGTTCCTTCTGCTGCGGTAACTAAATCGCCGTTTCCGCCATAAAACATTATATCTTTATCATTTGCATATTCACGGGATACCTTAAGACCGTCGACATGCGAATACCCGATTTTTTCCATGCCTCCGGCTACAAACTGGACGTCAATATATTTTTTGTGAGATTCAAAGACACCTTTTTCGACGGGCTTGGTCTCGTACCGGCTGACGATTGCGAATATCTCGTCATCTTTTATTTCATACCTGCCATCGTTCATTGTCTCGAAACTTTTTTCTTTAAGAAATAAAAACGCTTGTTTTATTCTTTCACCCAGCATGAAATATTTTTCCGCATTCTTAATATTGTCAATTATCATTTCGGTGCCTCAAACTTTTATGGAAAATTTGTTTATTGAAGTATGTTTACGCTTATCCTCGACGGGTATTCGGAGGAATGATAAATCCTCTGCGTCGCTTTTTGAAAATCCGATTCTTCGGCATAATAAATATCGACAAATTTCTGGGGATTTCTATCCACAAGCGGGAACCAGCTGCTTTGTATCTGGACCATTATTTTATGACCCTTCTTAAACGTATGGAAGACATCCGGGATTACGAATTTAACCCGCGTAATTTTTCCCGGGACAAAGGGTTCCGGTTTTTCAAGGCTGTTTCTGAATTTCCCGCGCATTACATCTCCGCGGACCATCATCTGATAGCCTCCCATCTTTACGCTGCAGGGATTTGGATTATTATCCAGGGCGATATCCGGATAAACGTCTATTAATTTTACGACCCAGTCGGCGTCGGTCCCGGTTGTAGAAACATACAGGTCTGCTGTAATTGGTCCGGCCAGCGTTATATTTTCCGAAAGGGATCCGGTTTCATAATTCATTACATCCTGCTTTCTTGACGCAAACCTTTGATCTTCTACCATATATTCGCGGGTCATTCTTTCGGTTACTTCCCGGGTAAACGGTACGGGACGGGAAGGGTCGCTTACAAATTCGTCGTAAGAATCCGCCTTGTTGCCGGGATTATCAAAAGATAATTTATCATCTCCTTGAAGATACAGATCCGAAGGCTTAACGTTTTTCGGAGGCCAGGAAGGTAACAGTCTCCAAATATTTGTTCCCGTTTCAAATACATAAGCTTCGGGAAGGTTTAAGTTTCCCTCGCCTTTTAAATAGTAATTAAAAAAAGGCAGCTCAATAAATTTCTGATAAAACTCGCTGGTTTTGTCCCCGAATTGAATATCCCCCAGATGATCTCCTTCGGAACGTTCCCATCCGCCGTGGAACCAAGGCCCCATAACCAGAGTGTTCCGGTTAATCGGGTTTTTGTTTTCTATGGATTCATAAGTATTTAAAGCACCGTACAGATCTTCGGCATCGAACCATCCGCCTACCGTCATAACCGCAGGCTTAATGTTTTTGAAATGAGGCAGCGTATTCCTCGCTTTCCAGAAAGCATCGTAGTTCGGATGCGACATCAGGGTATCCCAAAAAGGAATTTTGTGCTTATAAAATTTTTCGGTTGTGTTTTTAAATGGACCCATTTTCAAAAACAGGTCGTAACCGTCCGGATTCTCGGTAGTAAACGCGGGCTCGGGCCACTGTTTATAGGGCTCCTTGGCGGGTACTCCGAAATAAGTATAGAACCAGAAAGCATGCGGGAGCCAGAAAGCGCCGTGATGATGAAAATCGTCGTCTACAAACCAGTCGGCGATAGGCGCCTGCGGAGAAACGGCGGCAAGGGCGGGATGAGCATCGATCGCCGCCATCGCGGCATAAAACCCGGGATACGATATTCCGTAAATTCCCGCCTTTCCGTTATTATGCCTAATGTTTTTAACGAGCCAGTCGATTGTATCGTAAGCGTCGCTGCTTTCGTCGATATCTTTATTGCTTTTCTTATTCGGGATGTAAGGCCGCATATCTTCGAATATGCCTTGGGACATGAACCTGCCTCTTACGTCCTGGTATGCAAAAATATATTTTTCTTTGACGAATAATTTCGAAGGGCCGAGATCGCCGCGAAATTCATTTTTTTCGTACGGGCCTGCGCTGTAAGGGGTGCGGTTCAGGAGGATGGGGTAATCAGAAGCCGTATCCTTGGGCGAGTAGACAACCGTATAAAGTTTTATGCCGTCTCTCATCGGGATCATATATTCATGTTTGTCGAAATGCGTCGATATATAAAGCGAATCGCTATTTTGAGTGCAGGCCGCCGTGCCGGCGGATATTACTATCAGCAATATTGAATAGATTGAATATTTTATTTTATCCAACATGAATGGAGTCTCCCTTTTAATATATCTTTAAACACTTAGGAGACTAATATAAATAAATAACCGGCTAACCGACAATCTTCAAAATAATTATCGGTAAAGTGGAGGGAAGTACGTCCTTAGTACGGATGCAGGTAAAAACAATAAAATAAAATTCGGGATCGAAATAAATTTAACCTGAAATTTTCCATATTTTTTAGAATTTACGAGGTTTTAAAATGTGATTAGAACTGCCCTTATAAAAAATTATATAATTACCGCTGTTTTTTTAACAATAGATTCATTAATGTACAGAAGCGGAATTAAATAATTCTACGGGACCAAGCTTTTAAATCCTATTAAATTAAATAATCGAGAAATACATTTGATAAATAAGTATTTATCTTCAATATTGTTTCTCACGGCGTTTAGCTTTTGCACGTTAATTTACGGCCAAATTCTCCCCTTTCAAAACTATTCCATTAAAGAAGGCCTGATTTCGATAAACATTCATTCTTTATGCGAAGACTCGCTCGGATATATCTGGATCGGCACCGAAGAAGGAATCAGCGTATTTAACAGCAGGGAATTCAGCAGCTACACCATCGCAAACGGCTTATCTTCGAACAACATTAACTGTATAACCGCGGATTCCAGAATAAAAGGAAGAGTATGGGTCGGCACGGAAGGACACGGCGTGGATGTTTTCGAAAACGGCAGGTTCAGAAGCTACTTCAATAAGCTGCCCCATGGTATGAAAAGCATTAACGTGCTGGTTGATGACCGGAACGGTTTATGGTGCGGAAGCGACGGCGGATTATTTTGCATAAGTCACGATTCGGTCAGGTTTTTTAAAGAGACATTCAGCCTGGGAAGCATATATGCCCTCTTGAAAACAAAGGGAAATAATTTTTGGATCGGTTCCGAAAAAGGACTGTTTGTTTTTAATTATAAAACAAACAGGGTTTCCGCGGTTAACCCCGGACGAAGCGCCGCCAATAGGAACATTTCATGTTTGTTGAATCTAGACGGTTATATTTGGGCGGCATCGGAATCCGGCATGCTTTATAAATTAAATACCGGCGGGGAGCCGGTTTATTCTTTTAATCTGAAACAACCGGTGTTCTCGCTGGGGGCGGATAATTCCGGCAATATCTGGATCGGAACCGGTAGGGGCTTATATAAGATAAATAATGCCGGCCGGTCTGGAAATAATATAAAGCGCGTAAATATGGGGAACCAGTCGGACGAAGATATTATAACCGCAATTCTCGTTGACAAGGAAAATATTCTGTGGTGCGGCTCCAACGCGAACGGATTATCGAAGCTTGTTTACCAGAACTTTTTCAGGATACCTATACCGACCGGGCAGACGACTCACTACTGGTCATCCACGGCTTCGGATAAGAACAATCATTTTTGGGTTTCCCTCAAAAACAAATTGATGGAATTATGGCAGGATAAAAACCTTCTCTGGCATTGGAGGGAACATAAAATCGACAATTCCTCGGATCCTCTTCCCGTGCAAAGGGTTGCATGCTATGACGGAAATAACCTGTACGTCTCTTATTTAAAAGGGATAATCAAAATCTACCGTATAATCAACGACGATGCTCAATCGGACGGATCAAAATTACGTCTTCTGAAAGAAATAAAAATGCCGGAGCCGCCGAAATTTTACGGGCTTTATACCTTCCTGAAAGACAGTAAGGGAATGCTGTGGTGCAGCCTTCTTGATGCCGGAGTCGCAGTATTGAATATGGATAACGACAGGCTCGTTAAATATTACGACAGCAATACCGGACTGCCGGATAACTCTGTAAGGGCAATATTCGAGGACAAGGACGGTAATTACTGGTTCGGCGGTTATGATAAAGGACTTTCGGAATTTTCAAAAGGCAAAGTCTATCATGACATGTACGGTAAGGAAACCGGAAAAATTTTCGTAAAACACTTTTCGGTCAAGAACGGTCTTCCCGACAACCATATCAGATCTATCGTCGAGAATAAGCAGAATGAAATTGTGATCGGCACCAGGTACGGAGGCATAGCCTATTTAACAAACGACAGCATAAAATCAATCGACAGAGACAACGGCCTGATAAGCAACGGAGTATGGGAAATAACCAAAGATCCGGGCAATAATCTATGGTTCAGCAGTCAAACCGGCATTCAGGAAATCAATAACAAAAACGAAATAATAAACTTCCTTCTTATAGACGATATCCCCAGGATCCCTTATTACTCAATTTGCGCATCGCAGGACGGGGATATATGCTTTTCAAATAATTCGAATATATACGTCTACCGTCCTATGGACGACCCGGAAGATCCGCCGCCTCTTCCTGTATACATCGACGGGATTATGGTGAACGGGAAGGAACGAAAATTAAAAAACTTCTTCTCCCTTCCCAGCTTTAACAACACCGTTACATTCGATTTTATATGTATAACAAACAGGGATGAAAAAAATATTCGCTATATGTACAGGCTGCATAACGTAGACAATAAATGGGCAACAGTTAAGGGAAAACCTTCCGTTACATTTGCTTCTTTAAGACCGGGACACTATTCTTTTCAAGTTATTGCGGAAGACAGCCGTTCGTTCAACAGCCGCCGCCCGGCCGAAATAGATTTTATAATAGACGCTCCGTTTTATCTGCACTGGTGGTTCATAGGATTTATCCTGGCAACGGTTATATTAACAATTGTATCTATCTCAAAAGCCAGATTCAACAGGCTTCTGGAAATCGAAAAAATTAGGACGAGAATTGCCGCAGACCTTCACGACGAAATAGGATCGGGATTAACAAGGATTGCGATTCTCTCCGAACACGCCCTGCAGGAAGAAAAAAAACAATACGAGCCGCCGGATAAAAACGACGAGAAATACTCGAAATATGTTTCCATGGAACGGGTAGGAAAGATTTCCCGCAACCTTGTGGATTCAATGATAGACGTAATCTGGTCCATAGATCCCAAGTACGATTCGCTTAACGATTTCATTTTTAATTTTAAAACATTCGCCAACGAAGTATGCGAAGCTAAAAATATAAAACTGGAAATAGGAACCGAAGATATAGAAAACGTCAAAGTCAATGCCCAGATTAAAAGAAGCCTCCAATTAATCTCAAAAGAAGCATTAAACAACGCTTTAAAATATTCGGGCTGCTCAAACGTAAAGTATTCGCTCTCCGTTAAAAACAAAAATATTCATCTTTTAGTGGAAGACGATGGAACCGGATTTGATCACGATAAGGTAAAATACGGACACGGACTGGTAAACATTAAAAAACACGTAAAGGAATTGTCGGGAACTTGTATAATAGATACCTTTCCCGGGAGGGGGACAAAAATATCCATACTTTTCCCGGTTAAGTCGTAAAACTATTCAAATGATCAGTTGTATTTAAAAAATAGTTAAGCTAAAATTTGCTTATTAATTTCCCGTTAAGATTTTAATAATGACAAACAAACCAATCATACGCGTAGCGATACTGGACGATGATGAGGAATTCAGCGAGATTCTCTCGGTGCTGCTTAATAAATCCGAGGGTTTTTTATGCGTGGCAACATATCAGAACTGCAACGAAGCATTAAAAAATATCGACAAGGATCTGCCCGATATACTTCTGCTGGATATTGAAATGCCCGGGAAATCCGGAATTGAAAGCCTGAGGGAAATAAAATCCGATTTCCCGACGGTCGAGGTTATGATGCTTACCGTCTACAGCGACAGCGATTAGGTTTTCGAATCGCTGCGGGGAGGTGCGGTAGGATATTTATTAAAGAAAAGTCCGACCGAAAAAATTCTTGAGGCAGTTAGGGAAGCCTATGCGGGAGGAGCTCCGTTCTCCGGGGAGGTGGCCAGAAAAGTTCTACAGTATTTTCAATCGCAGTCTTCGCATACGAACTCGTCCCTCCTGTCGGAAAGGGAAAGAGAAGTACTGGAAGCATTGATAGAGGGTCACAGTACGAAGAATATTGCTGATAAGTTATTCGTTTCGGCACATACCGTCAGATTCCACCTACATAATATTTACGTAAAATTACACGTAAATTCCCGTGCCGAAGCCGTTGCCAAGGCATTAAAGAACAGGCTTGTTTAAGTTGAAAGTTAGGATAAAAAACTAATCGAATGATTAGTTGTTTCAATCGGACAATATTGTTTATTTAAATAAAGTATTGCGCGTGATTCTTTTTCACTCTTAGCTGCTACCAAAATTATAAGAAGAACGCGGCTGCAATCGGCGGATATTCGTTTTTTAACAACTTATAATATTAAACTTTATCAGGCATTGAACTTATGAAAAAACCGGGGGCGTCTTAAGATGCCAGGCGGAAGATCTTATTTTTACAAAAGGATAATAAAGTTAGGGAGCATGCCTGAAATTTAGATTTATACATTAATTACCGAAAATTTTTAAACCACGTTAAAAGTTAAAAGGAGATGCATCATATGAAAAATAATTATTACTATATATTGTTTGTCCTGTTAATTTTCTCCGTATCATCGGTCAAGGTATGGGGACAAATTCCGAACGCAGGTTTTGAAAACTGGACTAACGGTAATCCGGATAGCTGGGAAACAGATAACTCTCCGTTGTTTTCGCCTATCACCCAAACAAGCGACAGCCATTCGGGAAGTTCCGCAATGGAGGGCTCGGTCGTTACATATATGGGAGTAGGCATAACGCCCACCGCGGACATTTCGTTTCCGTACACCGGCCAGCCGGCTGCTTTAACCGGATATTATAAATTAAATACTTCAAACAACGATTCCCTGGTGATTACCGTAGTTTTATACAAAAACGGCAACGGAATAGCGGGCGGTTATTTCTCCGCCGGGAAAACGGCCACTTCATATACCCAGTTCAGTGCAAACCTCTATTATGCCAATCCGGTCGCCGCGGATTCTTGTACTATCGCCATTGTTATTTTTCCGGCCACCGGCGCGCAAAGTACTACCCAGTTTAAACTCGACGATCTCGGCTTTTCGAACGCGGCTACCGCGGTAAATAAATCCATAAACCGGACCCCTGAAAGTTTCGAGCTTTTTAACAACTACCCTAACCCTTTTAACCCGACTACAAATGTTACCTATCAGCTGCCGGAAAGAAGTTTCGTAACGCTGAGGGTTTTCAACGTACTCGGTAAACTGGTTTCAACGCTTGTAAACGGAGAACAGCCTTCGGGAAAATATTCCGTTCAGTTCAATGCTACTAACCTGCCGAGCGGCGTTTATTACTGCGCCTTGCAGGCAGGAAGTTATTACAAAGTAAATAAAATGATTCTTTTAAAATAACCGGCAGAGTATTTTTAATATTTCAGTCGAACTCTGATTTGGCTTTTATTTCCTGCAAAAAGGAATAAAAAGTCGACTGGGATTTGTGTCCGATTTTCTTTTAATAATATTATTTCTCCGGCGGTAGTCAACATGAAACGGTTTTCCGAATTATTGTTTTTTATATTTCGTCTTTCGTCGTCCTTTGTTATAGTGACAGTTTCTTCTATTTCGTTGTTCGGTCAGTCAATAGATTTTACAACCGAACCGACTGTTATTTATTACGGCTGCGATCATTTTTCACTGTCAGCAGACTCTACGGCTCCTGAGGCCGATTCTGCTCTGAATACTGTCTCATATTACATTTACCGCGATATCATGCAAGATAGTCTCACTAAATACATACTCTTTATTGCACCCGAATCTGCAGACACTACTTCTGCAGATATTGCACAGGATGTATTTACAGTACCCGTCGATTCTATGACTCAACCGGGTCAAAGAAGCGGCTATTGGATGGGAAGCACCGTAAACGGTAGTAAAGGCAATTACACAAAGTTGTATGATATATTGGGAAGGGAAGTAGAAACTTTGGAAAACGAACAAAAACCGCCGGGAAATTACAGAATTGATTTTACTGCTAGTAAACTTTCTAGCGGGGTTTATTTTTATAGAATGAAGGCAGGAGATTATGTTACAACTAAGAAATTAGTATTGATGAAATAGTATCATAAAAAAAACAAAAAAAAGATTATGATTAAATATAGATTTATACCGCTCATCATGTTTGTTTTTTCCTTAAGTATTTATGCTCAATCTTCCGGCTGCGATGATTGTCCTCCTCCAGAAGTAGTGCTTTACGGCGTGCAGATGAACGTGCCGCAGCCTCCGCCCGACGATTCTACGGGGGAGTACACTACTCCGCAGAGTCAAAAGGCACTCCTTAACTGGATAGCGCTGGGAGATGCAATGGTTCCTGCGGCTCAAATAAGCAGTAAGGATCCCGAAAAAGACTGCGTGCAGTGGATGGACGGATCGATGGAACAGCAGCTGGCGGCAAATCCAGATACCGCGGTTATTATCCATCAGCAAAACTATTCAACCGGGGATATTCCTCCCGCAGGACCCGTTGCCGGCGTTGACTACGTTATTTGGAGTTCCATCGACAGTTCCGGCGGGCTGTTCCATTATCATGTATATCTAGAAGATGCCTACAGCAGGACAAGGATAGCAACAGGCGAAGCGGATTTTACCGATCCCAATAACGCGCAAACTGCGGCTCAGAATGCGATAAATCAGATTGAACCGGTATTTGATAAGATCAGGACATACCAGAAAAATATGCGCAATCTGGGCGGCAACGACGTTGCCATAAATGCGAAAGTATATGTAATTCCTTCAAAAGAAAATTTAAAAGGAGGCGAGACAATTGCGGTTACTTTCCAGGTAAAGGACTGCGACGGTACGCCTTTAAGCAGCCGGTGGGTAAAAATATCAGCAACCAACGGTCATTTCGATAAAGACAGCGTTCAAACGGACGGCAGCGGACAATCTACGGCTAATTTCACCGCCGATAATGTGAAGGATATAGCCAATATTACCGGAATTTATTACCCCTACTTTACCGTATCGC
This sequence comes from Ignavibacteriaceae bacterium, assembly GCA_046706945.1. Classification (GTDB taxonomy): domain Bacteria; phylum Bacteroidota; class Ignavibacteria; order Ignavibacteriales; family Ignavibacteriaceae; genus FEN-1297. The sequence continues at coordinate 60,951 of JBJKOY010000127.1, forward strand.
ACAAAAGGAAAGGCGCATGGGGAGATACTACCGTGAATATAGATTATGTGCCGGTCAAAGACTGGGTTGTAAATATCAAAGAGTACACTATATCCACCGCATCCTACACAGACCACTCAACTAATTCTTACTCATACGGAAATTTAACAATAAATTCTAATGCGAATGTAACACAGTATGTGGAAGGAGAATTTTCGGATACCAGTATTAATATAGATAATATCCTCGGCGCAAGGGGTTCAAGCACCAAATGGGGAAGCAAAAACGACGTTTCATATTACCCGGATGTATATTCTTCAAGCAATATTACAACTTATGCTACGGTCGATCCGATCGAAGATTTTACGTACAGCATCGGACTTGATGATTTCATTCAATACGGCAATTATAACGGTATAGGATTTACGTCGGAACTTCTTTTGGACGAAACGCAGCAATGGCACGAATATGAAGGCGGAACCGGTGTTGTGCCGAGTCCGTTTTCCTACGACTCAACCTTTATCTTTGACCAATCCCCCGATGTATATCTTATCTTCACAGTCGGACCTAACGAATTTGACGGCGGAAACAATGCCACATGGAAGAGAACCGACAGCGGATTCGTATTTAAAGGAGACATTGTTCGCGATTCGACGGTTACCAAGCAGGACTACCCCAACTATCAGGAAAAAGATCATTTTGAAGAACATGTGGTTGCCGAAGTAATGCCTTATAAAAATACTACTGCCGTTAATCCCGCTCAAGAAAATCCGCTTCCGAAAGAATTCGCTTTATACCAAAACTATCCGAATCCTTTTAATCCGACTACTATAATAAAATATCAAATTCCCAAGTCTTCGCACGTTAAATTAACGGTGTTCGATATACTCGGAAATCAAGTTAAAAAATTGGTCGACGAAAATAAATCGCCCGGGAGTTATTCGGTTAATTTTAATGCCGCGGCGCTTGCAAGCGGAGTTTATTTTTACAGGATCCAGGCGGGTGATTATGTATTAACTAAAAAATTAATAC
>JBJKOY010000128.1:0-6300 GCA_046706945.1 Ignavibacteriaceae bacterium
CCGTTTACCATGTCGGTAATTTCTCTTCCGGTGATGTCGTAAATCGTCAGCTTGACAAATGAGGCCCGATGTATCCTGTAGCATAAAACCGTCGAAGGGTTAAACGGATTTGGATAATTAGGAAGCAAAGCAAAACCCGACTGCTGTGTATCGTCTTCCTTTTTTACGCCCGCGACTGTTTGACTGTTAAATACTTTAAATTCGATTATGCTTGTCCACGGTCCGGCATACCCGTAGGCACCGGTAACCGTTAATCTGACGTATCTTGCTCTAACGGAATCAAATAAATCATTAATAGGAAATTCAACGCTGCCGGGCTGGGTGTTGCTGCTGCGGTCGACAACTCTGTTATAAGCAACGGCGGAATCTGTCCTGACATCTACCGTATACCGATAAGCCCTGTCGTTATAACAAATGACTTCGGTTTTATTAATCGTCGTAACCGAATCCAGATCCACTTCAATCCATTGAGGCCATGTACTGTCCCTAGCCGACGACCATCTAGTAGTTGTATCCCCGTCGACGGCATTGGCAGCGGGATTGTCTCCGGTACCTCCTTCAAGCTGCTGGCTTGAACACGTTACGGGCTTGTTAAGCGCGAGATTTATTCCGGGCTCTTGATTCCCGGCGAAGGTTGCAGCCTTAACAGGCGCCGTAAAGTTTGAATATCCGTTCCAGTATTCTGCGCGGATTCTGTAATAATAAGTTGAGAGATCCCGCAGCCCGTAATCGTTGAATGAAGTATCGGCTGAGCCCGCGGTTCCGATATTTGTCCAGTTAGTATCGTCTTCCGACCTTTGTATAAGGAAATCTGTAATGTTGACAGAATCGGACTTCCAGGATAAATTTATTTCACTCTTAGAAACCGCTTCGGCCTTTAAATTCAGAGGCAGGCCGGGAGCAGGGTAAAGCTTTCCCGTAATCACCTGAAAATCGGCAAACTTCACCGTTTCGTTCCTTAAATAAGAGGGACTGTTCAAGCTGCGGTAAATGCCCCACTTTCCCCTGTGGTATCCCGCCGCCCCTCTGTCCATATCTATATCGTAATTTACATAATGCATTACTACGGTACCGTCTAGTGTTTTTATTGTAACTTCATATTTGCCGTTATGACTGTAAACTACCTGTTCTGTCACTTCAAGCCATTTACCTTTCAGCGGCGCAAGCGGCACCTGATCCAGAGTTCCGCTGCCGCTTTCGCCGGCGGGGGCGGTATAAATTAATTGAAGCCATTCGGGCTGGGTGGTATCGCTGTAGTGCCTGGGGGTAATGGTCATTAGGGGCGAACCGTCGTCGGTACCGCCGGTATGTTTTATCTGATGCAAATGGCAGAAGTTGGGAGAAGGCCGGAATAAACTGTCCATCTTGAATTTCCATTTGAATATCTGAAGGTCCCCTTCGTGTCCTTCAAGGTTGTCGGCGTCGACCGTTTTTATCTCCACACGCTGTCTGTCCGTATTCGCACATCTGTCGTAGTCAATCGAATCTGGCGGATTGTAGTAAATGTGAAACAAAAAAACGTATTCATTTAGCGTGCTGTCCCAGCCTTGAGTTACATGAGGAGAATGTATTGAATTACACGTCGGATAATTATCCGGGAGTTCGCTTGTCGCGCCGGAACCGAATGCGTTATCTATCAGCGTATAGGCGTCGTTGGTACCGTCTGCTTTTAGAATAGTCGTATCAGGAGCCTGGCCAAAACTATAAAACGAAACAAGAAGGCAAAAAGTAACCGTTAAAATATTTTTGGAGCCCGGTAAAATTTCTATCATTAAAATCCTTTCATTCCCGGCCGGCGGAATTAATTAAAACCCGGACGCGGTTTTTGTAATTCCGTTTTCAATGCTGTTATTTTAAGTACACCAATTTTCTTGTATAAGAACTGTTCCCCAGATCAAGCCTGCAAATGTAAACTCCGCTGGCAAGACCCGAGGCATCGAACTTGACATCATAATTTCTTCCCGATTCGACCGTCCGGTTAAAAAGTGTTTTCAATTCATGCCCCAGGATATCGTATATCTTCAGGACGGCATATCCGTGATTTGCGGTTTTGAAGGAAATTGTAGTAACCGGATTAAACGGGTTAGGATAGTTCCGGAGCAGTATTAATTCATCGGGTGCGCCGCCTTGCTCATCAATAACTGCAGTTGCGTTATTTTTATAAAATAATAATTCAATACCGCTGCCGGTATTTAGGTTTCTAGTATATTGTTTATCGACAGGGTTATTCCAGTGTTCGCATACGCCGAGGCTGGCGATTGGGCCGCCGGTCTTGTCGGGGTCATATATAAAATTTGAGGGCCAGTATGTCGAGTCTGCAGCCTGATTGATATAATCGTCCGCGCCGGGCATCTGCGGGTAATCGCCGTAGAACGGTACCCTGTCTTCGGTATATTCGGCTTTAAGAAAATCAAAGCAAACCGATTCTATTGCAACATGATCCTGGGAGACAAAAACAGACGAGGTCCAACCGTTATTGAAAGGCGGCATCTGAAACTTGCGCGGGGGATCGTTGGCTTCAGAGCCGCCCCAAAGTCCGTCGACTACAAAAAGGACGGTATTCGCGCCTAAATATTTACTGCTCATCAGGTCTACCTGAACTCTGTACATCCCGTAGTCGGTGCGCATCGGGTTATTGTTCTCTTTATTAGGCGCAACAAGTCCGCCGTGCAGATGAGTAGCGCTGCCCGCCAAATTTGATCCGAAATGGATCTTGGCGGTAAGCGTTACGCCGCCTCTGGCATGAGCTTTTAACGCCGGAACAACAATTATGTAATTTGCCCCGGTTATTTGAGTCGGGAAATAATCCGATAAAACCGGGCTTCCCGAAGTGCCGTTGGTCTCCAAGATTTTTCCGCGGTCGGAATAATAAATAGAGGGCTGGGCCGGCTTAACGGGTGCGGTTCGCCCCAGCCTGGCGTCGGAATCTACGTAAATTACATTCGGGAACTCATTATGCCACATATCGAAAACATGCTTATACATGTGTTTCATCGGATCGCCGATAGCAATATTTCCCTGCTTAACACCGCATTCGTATACCAGCTGCCTAAGTATAGATAATACGATTTGCGGGGATGTTTCCGCCATCCCGTAGCGTTTCTGATTTAATACGGCAAACGTGGTAGGGTCGTAAGTTCCGCCGCTCGCGCTCACCTGGTTCGTTCTAATGTATATCTTCTCTCCGTCTTTGTATCCTATGTCTCCTTTCCCGTGATTATTATTAAAATATCTGAACAGCGCATCCCAAGAATCGGCAACGGAAGTTTTTCCGGTCAGATTCATTACCGCATCCGCCGCCATATTGCCGACAACGCTCATATTGGTGTTTTTATCCATGAACCAGCCGTCGCCGAATGCGTTTGTGCAGTTTTCATTCGTAGCCTCCGGATTCCATATCCAGACCACGCGGCCCGGGAAAATTCCTTTCGCAATGCCGATCGGATTATTAGGGCCTAATATTAATTTGGAATTTGCGTAGACCGGGATATTGCCGAAATTTGATATTATTCCCTTTCCGAAAATACGGGGGGCAAATAATGTAGAACCGGCTACAAGTCCGGCAGCTTTTATAAATCCTCTTCGATCCATTTTTAACTCTTCAATTAGAATTATTTAATAAGGACGAATTATTTTAATATGAATTATTCAACAGGTCTAAGCCTTACCCATCTTAATGTTAATCCCAAATTTTGTTTGGCGACGATATTTTCAGGTCGTAAATCCAGCGTATATCTTCCGGGTTTTGTAATTGTAATTCTGCCTGCATTGCTTACAATATCCGTAAAATACGGCGAAGGTTTCTCTATATTATCCTCCTTTGTGTCCGTTGTGAAATTCAATTTCTGAGAGTCTGCGCTTATCGTTAACTTATCCCCTCCTTCGTAAATTGCTCTCCGGGCCAATCCGCTTCCCCTCTTAACGCGGAACGAGCCCAGCGATACCTCGAATGTTCCCGGCCGGGTAACGACAAAACTCCAGCTGACCCAATCATGCGGGTTTTCCCAGTCCAGGATGCCTATATCATTAATATTTATTTTGGCGCTGTCCGAACTCTTGTGGATGTCGGCTTCGATTCCGTATAAGTTGACCAGGCCGTCAGGCTGCTGCTCGATCTGATTATTTGCTTCCGCTTCGCCGGCGTATTCAAGATCAATTACCGACGCGGAGGAATCAGGCGTTACCTTCGGAACATCAATAGTCAAAACCCGGTGATCAAGCGATTTATCTTCATCCTGCTTGAAATTTAAGTTCGTGTTGCTTGACATAAGCAGCGCCTTGTTTACCTTATTGCGCAAACCGTATAATTGAAGCTTCCCGTTTTTAGGCCAATCAAAAACAATTAGGAACATTTTGCCCGGTTTAACCGTGATCATTCCCCAGTCAGGTTCCGCGACGAACGGACTCATCCTTGTACCGTATATTGCCTCGCCGTTGACCTTTAACCACTGACCGATTTTGTGAAGTCTTTCGACGCTTGCTTCGGGAATTACACCCTCCGATGTGGGCCCAACATTCAATAAGTAAGTACCGCCTTTACTTGCCACTTCAGCAACCGCTCTTATTAATTGCGTGGCCGATTTCCAATCGTGGTCGTATTTTTTATATCCCCATGTATCGTTCATTGTGGCGGGACAGTCCCAGTCCATCGAAGTGGCGCCGGTCGGGAGCTGATTGTCTCCCTTAGTTTTAAAATCACCCATATTGTTGCCGATGCGTCCGTCTATTAGGCAATCGGGCTGCAGCTTATGAACCAAGTCGGCAAGCTCCTTGCTTTCCTCTTTAGTCATAAAGCGCGGCGTATCGAACCAGAGTACGGAAATAGGACCGTAGTTGGTGCATAACTCGCGCACCTGGGGAAAGACTTTGTCTCTCAGATATTTTTCGAAATCCTTGGGGTGATCGCCGTTGAAATCCCAAAAATTTCCGGCTCCGTTGGGATTATGCCAGTCCTGCGTTTGTGAATAATAAAATCCGAACCTCATCCCGTACTTCTTGCAGGCAGCCGCAAGTTCCTTCATCGGGTCTCTCTTGAAGGGCGTCGCATCTACGATGTTGTATTTGCTCGCCTTCGAATGAAACATTGCAAAACCGTCGTGATGTTTTGCGGTAATCACAACGTATTTCATTCCCGCGTCTTTAGCCATTTTCACCCATCTGTCCGCGTCGAATTTTACCGGATCGAATTTCTTTGCAAGTTTTTCATACTGTTTAACGGGAATTCTCGCATGGTTCATGATCCATTCTCCGATACCGGGGATTTTTTTCCCTTTCCACACCCCAGCGGGTATTGAATAAAGTCCCCAATGTATAAAGAGACCGAACTTTGCGTCCCGGAACCATTCCATCCTTTTGTCTCGCAGCGACTGCTTTTTAACTGCTGTTGACGCATTGTTTGAATTATTGCACGACAACAGCACCAATGCGCCGGTTAAAAGGAATAAAATGGTAAAGGCTTTTATACTTCTTAATTTAATCGGGTTGTTCATAGTATTTTATTATTACGTTTTTAAAAATTATCTGACTTAATTTCCGGCCGGCCGTATGCGGACCAGTTCCGCTCCGTGCGGGGCAACCGAAATTTTGAATTCATGATCAAACGTACCCACGTCTTTCTGCCTCCAAAGGTCTCTGACAATATGAGGTCCCGAGATTCTTAAGGCAGACCATCCGACACCGACTGTTGTATCCTTATCGCTCAGATTAAAAAAGCCGACGGCTTTTGATCCGTCAGCCAAAGGTTTTACGTATACTCTTGTTTCACCGTCCGCCGAAAGGCTTACTGCTTCCTTGCCGAGAGGATCCTGGTCGACCGCCAGCACTTCGTCGTTGGTAAGAAGATTAATCGTAAAAGGATTAAGCTTCTGCATGTCGCAGCCGATGAGCAGCGGAGCGGAAAGAAGACACCATAATGTTATATGAGTGTACTGTTCGTCGGGCGTAAGCTTTGTCGGACGGGGGTGACCCCAGCCCACGTAGCCGACGACGAGCATATCCGGATCGTTCCAATGCCCGGGGCCTTCGAAGCAGGCAAACTTATCCTGTGAAAATCCGATGCGCGCCATCGAATCCCACCTGTCGCGTATATCCCCGGTTGTCCGCCATGAATTAGCGTACTCGGAAAGCGCCGGAATATTTTCGTAAGGGGCGTTGTTGGAAAGGCTGAGAATTATATCCCTGCCTGAAGCTTTTAATGCATCGTACATTTCTTTTGTCTCGGGTACTTCGTTCGGGTTCCAGTCGTATTTCAGATAGTCGATCCCCCAAGCAGCCCATTGCCGGGCATCGTTTTTTGCAAAT
>JBJKOY010000129.1:0-2661 GCA_046706945.1 Ignavibacteriaceae bacterium
GACAGGACATCCTTTATCTATGTAGAAACCGATATGAAAAAAGGAGTGGAAGGATACGCATGGTGGGAAGTTGCGGTAGCCGAAGTATCCGAAATGGATTCGGTCAAAGAAGCTTATAAAGTTTATTCGGAAAATAAAAAGAAACAGAAGTACTACTTGTAACTGAGGATAATTAATGAAGAAGCTTAAAAATTATATCAACGGGGAATGGATAGAAACCAAATCTCCTGAATATCTGGATGTTGAAGACCCCGGAACGGGAGAAATAATCAGCCGGGTTCCGGCGGGATGCAAAGAAGACGTACGTCTGGCGGCGGAATCCGCCTCAGACGCATACGGAGAATGGCGCAACGTTCCGGCGGGAAAAAGGATTCAATATCTTTTTAAAATGAAAACCGTACTGGAGAAGAATGCGGATGAGATAGCCGCGATCTGCACAAAAGAAAGCGGCAAAACATTTGCAGAATCGAAAGCAGAGATCGTTAGAGCCGTGGAAAATATCGAAGTAGCCTGCGGTATCCCTACACTGATGCAGGGCGAATTTTCCGAAGACATCTCAACCGGCATCGACGAATTTGTTATCCGGCAGCCTTTGGGCGTCGGCGCCTGCATTACTCCTTTTAATTTTCCGGTAATGATCACGTTCTGGTTTATGCCTTACGCCGTAGCATGCGGCAATACGTACATCGTCAAGCCTTCGGAAAAAGTTCCTGAAACCATGACAAGAATTTTTGAATTGCTGGAGGAGTTGAATCTTCCGAAAGGAGTTTTAAATTTAGTCCACGGAGGCAGACCTTCCGTAGATGCAATACTTGAACATCCGGCGGTAAAGGCCGTCAGTTTCGTCGGCTCTTCCAATGTTGCCCGCTATATTTATTCCAAGGGAGCGGCGAACGGTAAAAGAGTACAGGCCCACGGCGGCGCTAAAAATCCCCTTATCGTTACCGCCGATGCCAACCCGGCAACCACGACCCAGATTATCGCCGACAGCGTTTACGGCTGCGCCGGGCAGAGGTGCCTTGCGGCTTCAACGGTTATTCTGGCAGGCGACGCAAAAAAGGAATTTAAAAACAGACTACTCGAAGCCGCCGGATCAAAAATTACCTGCTACGGCCTGGACGAATCTTCGCAGATGGGAGCGGTAATTACTAAAGAAAGTAAGGAACGGATCACGAAGATTATTAATGATGCGGAACAAAACGGAGCTAACCTCCTGCTTGACGGAAGGAATAAAAATGTTAAAAACTATGAGAACGGGAATTATATCTACCCTACAATAATGGAAAACGTACCGGACAATTCCGAAGCCGATACTGCCGAGATATTCGGTCCGGTTATGAACCTGAAATATACGCAGACCCTGGATGAAGCGATCAAATTAATCAACTCGGGCAGGTACGGCAATGCCGCATGTATCTTTACTTCCAGCGGCTCCGCGGCAAGGACATTCAGACGGGACGTAACTGCCGGAAATATAGGTATAAATATCGGCGTGCCCGCGCCGATCGCCTACTTCCCTTTCAGCGGCTGGAAAGAATCTTTCTTCGGCGATCTGCACGGTCAATCGAAACATGCGGTAGAATTCTATACGCAGACCAAAGTTGTTATCGAGAGGTGGTACAGCGAATGGACGAGAAAATTTTAATTTAAGATAAAGGAGCAACATCATGATTAAAATAGCCAACGCTCCGTGTTCATGGGGAGCGCTTGAATTCGAACTTGAAGGTAAGGCACCCGGCTACACCCAGGTGCTCAATGAAATTAAAGAAACCGGGTACGAAGGTACCGAATTAGGCGACTGGGGGTTTATGCCGACCGATCCCGGGCGCTTAAAAGACGAACTGGATAACCGGAAGCTTGCAATGGTGGGTGCTTTTGTCCCGGTTTTGCTGAAAGACGAATCGAAACATGCCGGCGGGATCGATACCGCGGTTAAAACGGCCCAACTAATGAAATCGGCCGGCTATCGGGATGCTTTCATTGTCCTGGCAGACGATAACGGTACCGTATCGCTGCGGACGAAAAATGCGGGACGGGTCACCTCACAAATGGGATTGACTGAAGGCGAATGGAAAACGTTCAGCAGCGGGGCGAACAAATTGGCAAAAAGCGTGAGGGATATTACGGGATTAAAAACCGTGTTTCATCATCACTGCGGCGGATATGTTGAAACGCCCGAAGAAGTAGACCGTCTTATGCAGTCTACCGATCCCGATTTACTCGGACTTGTCCTGGATATGGGGCATTATAAATTCGGCGGCGGCGACCCGGTTTCCGCATTAAAAAAATATTCCGGACGCATCAGGCATATTCATTTCAAGGACTGCGACGACAAGATTGCCGGATTATCCCGCGAACAAAATTGGGATTATTTCGAATCCGTCAGGAACGGGGTATTCTGCGAACTCGGAAAAGGTTCGGTGGATTTCAACTCCATAGTCGGCGAATTAAAAAAAATGAATTACGGCGGATGGATCGTTGTCGAGCAGGACGTACTGCCCGGAATGGGCAATCCGAAGAAATACGCCCGTAATAACCGTGAATTTATTAAATCTCTTGGCTTATAAAATAAAGTGGAAAAGTAAAATGGAAAAATTAAAAATAGGGATAATAGGCGCAGGAAGAATCGGAAAGGTTCATACCGAAACAATTGCTCAGAGT
>JBJKOY010000130.1:0-2457 GCA_046706945.1 Ignavibacteriaceae bacterium
CAAACATGCTGTCGACGGTAGTTCTATATACACCGACGTTCGATCCCGTCTTCCTGTCCCAATAATTTTCATACGGTCCGCGCCCGTACCAGGTAACGTTATTAAAATCGGAAGGCACCTGGCAGAGCATTCCTATTTCAGGAATTTCGGGAAGCGAATAACTTCCGGGTACCAGCGTTGCCGTGACGATTATATTCCCGTCGCCGTATACGTCGTAAATTACGCTCCCGGAAGATTTGGTAGTAGTCGGATAACTAAAATTAACTACAACCTGCACGCGGCGGGGAGAAAATTGTTTTACCGAAAATCCCGTAACGGTTCTGTTCAGGCTTGCATTTCTCCATGCAGCGCATCTGCCCGGCATCCCGTTGCCCCTGTCGTTGCTGTTCGGCGCTCTCCAGAAATTAGGAACCGGACCGGTTTCCAGAAGCTTAAGTCCGTTGTACTCGAAAGTAGAGATGGAGCCGGTATTTTTATTGAAGACCAGTTTAAGATTTGAATTGCTTATAACGGTACTGTCCGAAGAATTGGATAATGAAAGATACGGGATAGACGATGTATCGATTAATGCAGGCCCGGGTACCGGGAAGGGAATTTTAAATTGAGCGGCGGCTATTTCGTAGCCCGCGGGGGCCCAGAGTTCGTTATTTCTTAATTTAAAACTTAGGTTCAGCCGGTATTCCGCACCGGGCTTTACAGAGGGATTTCCGAAATTAATCGTTACCGTTTTACTCGTGAGAGGCGGAATATCGAGATCGCTTGACGTCAATGTGCCGCTGTTAATTTCCTTATCGTCCTCCATGAGCCGCCAGGTGCCGTCGAACGAATCTATGTTGGTAAAGAGAAAATCGTTCTTAAAACTAAGCTGCCCTTTCGGAAGATCGACGGAATCGATTTTAATATTTTGATAAACTTTTTTTACCTCGTAAATTTCTGGCTGGAGAGTTCTGTCGGCGCTTAAAAGTCCGTTTGCGCAGAAGTCGGCGTCGTTGGGATTATCGCCCCAGTCGCCTCCGTAGGAAAATCCTCCGGAGGAATTTCTCAATCCCTGGTCGACAAAATCCCATATAAATCCTCCCTGAAGGTTCGGATATTTTTCAATTACGTCCCAGTATTCGTATAAATTGCCCACGCTGTTCCCCATCGCGTGAGAATACTCGCATAAAATAAACGGCTTGGTGTTTCCGGATTTGCCGTACTGTTCGACTGTTTCAACCGAAGAATACATTTGACTTTCAATATCCGCAACCTGGTTGTAGCCTTCATAATGAACGAGCCGCGAAGGATCGTTCTGATGAACCCAATCTGCCATTGCCTGGAAGTTGCTGCCGCTGCCGGCTTCGTTTCCGAGAGACCATATCAAAATACTCGGGTGGTTCTTATCGCGTTCGACCATGCTTTTTACCCTGTCCAGGCAATCTGCCGTCCACTGCGGATCGCTTGCGGGAAGAATATCCCTTGCACCGTGGCTTTCGAGATTGGTTTCGTCGATGACATAGATCCCGTACTGATCGCAGAGGTCCAGCCACCGCGGGTCGTTGGGATAATGACTGGTGCGGACGGCATTTATATTAAACCGCTTCATAATCGTAATATCCTGAATCATCCTGTCCATAGTCATCGTCTTCCCTTTATCCGGATCGATCTCGTGCCTGTCTACGCCTTTAAATAATATCGGTACACCGTTGATTTTCATCTGCCCGCCGCTCAATTCGAATTTCCTGAATCCCAGCCTGCCGCTTTCGGTCTCGATTATGTTGCCGCCGGGATCTTTCAGCACCAATACCAGAGTATATAAATTCGGAAATTCCGCAGACCATTTAAGAGGGTTTGCCACCGCCTCGCTATTAGTTAATTCGGCCTCGCCGCCCGTGCCGAAAGCCGCGCTGCCGAGCTGAAACGATGCTACCTGATTTCCTTGCGAATTATACAGTTCGGCTTCCGCGGAATAACCTCCGGGCGAAGTACCTGATAGATCTTCGAGATCGGATTCTACCGAGAGAACGGCATTCGTATAACTTTGATCGAGTTCGGTTGTATAATGAAATTCTCTTATGTGAACGGAAGGCGTTGAGAATAAATATACGTCCCGGAATATTCCGCTCAGTCTTATCATGTCCTGGTCTTCCAGCCAGCTCCCGTCGCACCAGCGGAAAACCTGCACGGATATATTATTTGTTCCCTGCCTTACGTAATTAGTAATATCGTAATCCTTCGGAGTGAAACTGTCCTCGCCGTAGCCCACGTAATTGCCGTTAATCCAAACATAGAAGGCCGAGCTGACACCCTGGAAGGAAAGAAAGATTTTCCTGTTCCCCCAAGACGCGGGTAATGTAAACTCTCTGCGGTAGGAGCCTACCGGATTGTAAATAGTCGGTGCATGAGGCGGCGAAGGATTCTGAACGCCCGTCCAGGGATATGTTATGTTGGTATATATCGGATGATCGTAGCCTTGAG
>JBJKOY010000131.1:0-17906 GCA_046706945.1 Ignavibacteriaceae bacterium
GAAGAACATTTCGGATATGCCCTCGGCCGTCTTTCATGTTTATTGCCGGGTTAATTACGTAACCCCGAATGCGCTTAACGACTCTACCTCTACAAGAACATGGTTTAAGAAAGTTACGGTTCAGGTATCAAGCAAATCCATGGCGGACACGGTAACGATATCAACTATCTTCAGTTATTGGCAATGATCGGATAAGAAATGGGATATACTACAATATTAGACATATTGGGATCAATTATCATCGGCGGTATGCTGATGCTTATCCTGTTCCGTTTGACGGACGGAGCATCCCAAAATTCTTATAATTACTCACAGGATCTCATAGTACAGGAAAACCTTACCAGCGTAGTCGAAGTGCTTGAAAACGATTTGAGATCCATCGGTTACTGCAGGGACTGGACAAAGACCCAGGCGCCGGTCCAGACTATTTTGATTGCGGATACAAGTCGAATTGAATTTTTAACCGATATAAATAACGACGGGGTAACTCATACGATCGATTATTATATCGGACCCACAAGCGAATTGGCTTCGACTACCAATCCCAACGACAGGCTGCTTTACCGGGTTGTCGACAATCAAACGCCCAGAAGTGCAAATATGGGAATTACGGAATTCAAACTTCAATATTTCGACACTTTCGGCCACCAGTTAACCTGCCCGGTTGCTCAAACAAGACAAATACAAAGTATCCAGGTAAGTATAGCAGTGCAGGATCCCGATCCGCGGCTCAATCAGTACGGCCAGCTGGAATATGTAGACGCGTTCTGGAGACAGTTCAGACTGGAAGCAAAAAATTTAATAAATAGGTAGGTGCGGCTATGGTAGGTAAAGCATCACTCTTTTTGATAATGGGTTTTAGTTTGATATTTCTGGTACTGGGCAATAATTTCGGACGGATTTCGGTACAGGCCTACAACAATTTCAGCCAGTACCACGATGAGACGGTAGCTACGGATATCGCCGAAAGCGGCGCGAATATGGCAATCAATACATTCTTCCAGAATCCTGCATGGAACGCAGGCTATAATAATGTCGATTTCCAGGGAGGAAAATTAAACGTGACTGTAGCACCCAACGATACGCTTCCTAATTATACCGTGATTACCTGTACGGGAATATTTTACCAGGATACTACAAACGTAATTGTAACCGTGCGTCCGGCATCTTTTTCCCAGTTCGCTTATTTTTCGGTCAACGAAGGAGCGAATATCAGATGGATAACCCAGGATTCGGTATGGGGGCCTTTTCATACGCAGGATGTTATGATGGTAGACGGCCATCCGTATTTCGATCAATCCGTATCAACTCTCGGGGGCATAGACACAATCAGCGGCGGACCGGTCATTAACGGCACCTACACACAGCCTGTCGATATCCCGATGGATACCGGGGGCGTTTCGAATGTACAAACCGAGGCCGGAAACGGCGGCTATACGTTTACCGGGCACGATACTGTTTATCTAAGATTTGTCAACGACAGCATCCAGTATAAATTTGCTTTCAACGGCCCGACGACATCGGTGCTCGGCTCTTCGTTTGCCCCTAACGGAGTAATTTTTGCCAACTCGGCTACGGTCAGAGTTCAGGGAACCGTAGAAGGCCAGTATACGGTAGGAGCTTCGCAAGGTACTCAAACAGTTACAACCACAACATATCAATGGCAGTATGACTATCATACTCACTCTTGGACGCAGGTCCCTATTGTAAATACGTCTACGGTAAACACCGGGGGCAGTATTTATCTTGACAACGATATATTGTATAAAAACAATCCGCTGACTGACCCGGGTTCAACGGATCTTCTGGGACTGGTCGCTCAGAATAATATTGTCATCACAAAAAATTCTGCCAACAACAACAATATTACGATCGACGCAGCTTTATATTGCCAGACAGGCGGACTGACGGCCGAAGACTATAGTACGAGACCGGTAAGCGGCGCTATAAATTTATTCGGCGGCGTTTCGCAAAACGTAAGGGGCGCCGTAGGTACTTATTCGGGCAGTACGATCGTACACGGCTTCAGAAAAGATTATAGGTACGACAATCGTTTGAAAAATATTTCCCCACCGTCCTTTCCCCAGACAAACCAGTTTCAAATTGTTGCCTGGTACGAACGCAACAGTATGCACAGGCAGGATTAGAAAAATTATAAGCATAGAGCAAAGGGTACAGCTCATTATGCCGATATGCCCTCAGCAAAACTGTGCTGCATTTCTTCATACATCAAGATGCTTCCGTTATTTATTGCTTCCACGATTATAATTTAATTCTTGGCGTAAAAAAAATTTACAATTCCGCTTATACGTGAAGAAATTAAAAGAGACGGTATAAAATGATTGATACTTTGTGAGACTTTGTGTTGTACTTTGCGGAACTTTGTGGCCTTTCTGAGTTTTGGGTCCGCAAAGTCGCACAAAGTACGGCACAAAGTTTCACGAAGTAAGTCTGCGGTTCTCAATAAATGACGTACACTTTTTGAAGCATACCGAGCACCAGCAGTTACCGTGTTATTAACTTCCCCTATATTTCCTCCTTTTTAATGGATTGCCGGTAGAAAAAGAAATAACTATTCCGCTTATATATGAAAAAGTTAAAAGAGAGGGTATAAAATGTTTGATACTTTGTGGGACCTTTGTGCCGTACTTTGCGGAACTTTGTGGCCTTTCTGAGTTTTGGGTCCGCAAAGTCGCACAAAGGTTGCACAAAGTTTCACGAAGTAAGTTTGCGGCTCTCAATAAATGATGTACGTTTCCGGCGGCATGCGGCTCATCGGTAGTTAACGTATAATTAACTTCCCTTAAATTTCCTCCTTTTAACGGATTACATTAGAAAAAGAAATAACTAATCCGCTTATATGTAAAGAAGCTAAAAGAGACGGCATAAAACGTTTAATACTTTGTGGGACTTTGTGTTGTACTTTGCGGAACTTTGTGGCCTTTCTGAGTTTTGGGTCCGCAAAGTCGCACAAAGTACGGCACAAAGTTTCACGAAGTAAGTCTGCGGTTCTCAATAAATGATATACATTTTCGGCGGCATATGCCGCACCGCTGGTTACAATGTGATTAACTTCCCTTAAATTTCCTCCTTTTTAATTGTTTTTTTTTGAGAAATTATTATCTTCGTTCATCCTCATTTCCCAAGGAGTAAACTTTATTATGCAAAACTTTTGGAATCAAAGTTTTTTCGGCAACAGTGTTACGCTTTATTTAACTGCCGTCGGAACTTTTATTATATGCTTTATAATTGTTAAAATATTTAAGAAAATTTTAATCAGCAGGCTTAAAGTATGGGCCGAAAAAACAAAAACCACACTTGACGATTTTTTAATTCAGGGGATAGAAAATACTATTATACCGCTGTTATATTTCGGAGGATTTTACCTGGCCCTGCATACTCTGAATATAACTCCCAAAGTAGAAAATATTATCCGCATCGCTTCATTGGTCCTAGTCACTTTCTTCTCGCTTAAGCTCATTGTTTCCACGATGAACTACAGTCTAAGCGTATATTTGAAAAAGAAAGGCCAGAGCGAAGTAAGACATAAGGAAATAAGGGGAATAACCACTCTTCTAAGCATCCTGATCTGGTCCCTTGGCTTTGTTTTCCTGCTCGACAATCTCGGCGTCAACGTCTCGGCCGTAATAGCCGGTCTGGGTATCGGCGGCATTGCCATAGCCCTGGCGGCTCAGGCGGTCCTGGGAGATCTGTTCAGTTATTTCGTCATTTTTCTGGACCGTCCTTTTGAGATAGGCGATTTTATAATCGTCGGCGACAAGATGGGCGCGGTGGAATATATCGGAATAAAGACCACAAGGATCCGGGCAATAGGAGGAGAACAGCTTGTATTCTCCAATAAAGACCTGACCAATTCAAGGATTCATAATTATAAGAAAATGGAAAGAAGAAGGGTGGTGTTCCATATAGGAGTGGTTTACCAGACAAAAGCCGAACAGCTCCAGGAGATCCCTCAGATAGTAAAAAAAATAATCGATGAGGAAGAGAACGTTACATTCGACAGGGGAAATTTTTCTTCGTTCGGCGATTTCAGCCTGAACTTCGAATTTGTTTACTACGTCGGCACCCCGGATTACAACGAGTATATGAACCGCCAGGAAAATATGTACCTGAAAATTTACAGGGAATTCGAAAAACGGAATATAGAATTCGCTTACCCGACACAGACTTTATTCTTAAGCAAAGACGGCTCCGATGAAAAATCCGAAAACGACACGGCGGAATGACGGCTACCTCTTATTATGAGCATCGAGTATCGCCTTGGCCCTTGGAATATACAACAAGTGGTACAGCACGTCGAGATATGCGTTCATTTCTTCCATTTCTATATTCGTCGTGTATTTCCAAAAGCCGTAGATCTTGGCCAGGGAAAGAAGCTTATTGGCATATAGATCCCAGTTATATGCGGTGTCCACCCTCTCGATTGCTTTTTTCGATATGCGTTCCCAGACTTTGGGGTCTTCCTTGAATCTGCGGATAAAATCGAGAATCTTTTCGGTAGTTTCCTTGCCGTTTATCGGATCGATGTGAAATCCCGATACCTGATCCCGTATGATCTCGAGCGGGCCACCGTACATGGTGGCAAAAACCGGGAGACCCGACCTCATCGCTTCAAGCACCGTTAGTCCGAAACCCTCGAACAATGCAGGCTGCACGAAGATTCCTTTCCTGTCGGCTATTACGCGGTATACTTCGCCGGTCTGACTTTTATGGAACAGCTTGCCGATCCATCTTATTTTATTATAGAGTTTAAACTCATCGATTAAATGGTGCATCCACTCGATCTGTTCTTTCTCTTCCCCATCGCCCGATTGGTTCGGGTCTACCTTGCCGGCGACAATTATTAAATTGGAGACCTTCTGAAGCTCTTGGTTTTCCCCGTACCAATTTACAAGTCCGGTGAGGTTTTTAATCTTGTCCAGTCTTGCCAGCGAAAAGATGGGCGTTAACCCGGGATCCTCCAATTTTCCGAAGACTTCCGGATCTTCGGTATTTTCAAATAATAGTTTGTTTAGATCTTCCCTGATTTCTCTAATTCTTTCCGATTCCTTTGTGTAGGGGAAATATATTTTCGTATTAACTCCGGGAGGCACGATATTGAATTTCGGATGGTACAGGTTTATCCCGCCTTCCACCCTGTATAAATCGGGCATCGTAAAATTCTCGTACGATTCGTACTGCCCGATGCTGTCTTCCGTGCCGACGATCTCCTGGTAAGTGGAAGTGACGATAAAATTAGCGGCATTCATAGCGATCAGATCGGCCGTAAATTGTATGGAGAAATTGTAATACTGCTCCAGGTTTTTCCAGTAAAGAGCGCTGTACAGATATTTGCTTTTTTCAAGGGCATGGGCAATATTGCATTGTGTTACTCCGAACTTCTTCGAAAGAATAAACGCGACCATGTTGCCGTCGGAGTAATTGCCAATGATAAAATCCGGTCTTTCTCCGAATTCCGCAAGAAGTTCTTTATATGCATCCTCCGCAAAATGTTCAAGGTAAGGCCAAATTTCAAACCGCGAGATCCAATTATCGGTTACTTTTTTATTGTGGGTCTTGAACGGCACCCTAAGTATCCACGAATTTTTAGTCTCGTGCACTTTTTCCAAGCGCTGGTTCGATCTTGTCTTTGCGGCATTGGGAATAAGTCTTGTGAGAATGATTATTTTGGGCTTTGCGTTCAATCCGGAATCTTTCAGGGACTTTATTAATTTCTTCTCGAGCGCTTTTACCTGATCCAAAATATAAACTACCTGGCCCCCGGTATCGGGCATGCCAAGAACGCCTTCCTGGCCGAAGTATCCGTGAGTTGAAATAATAGCAATATTAAAAATCATAGGTATCCTTGACAGGAATTCGGTCAGTCCCTGGTGGTCCGGTGATTGGAGCAGTCCTTCCAGAATCTCAAGGCTCTCGATTATCTTACCTGCTGTATTTCCCAGCCCTGGTTCAAACCCGTATTGCTGTATTTCGCCGGCGAATTTCATCAACGGTTCGTCTTCTGGTTTCTTCCTCAGGTAATTCAATGCTTTTTCAATGCTGGACGACAGCTGCTCCGGGTTGTTTATTATCCCGTTTAAGATGAGCTGCTGCGATTTATACTTGTGGACGAATAAAAAATCAAACAGGGCTTTGCGCAATTTTTCAGGCTGCGTGAACATATTGCTTGAAAGATAGCGGTTCAGATATTCGACCCCTTTGCCGATGCTTCTGTAATCCCTTACGCTCGGGAATTTATCGTAGAACGTACTGAAATTAAGGGACAGCATTTCGTTCTTGGTTTCCGGATTTACGAATATTTCCTTGGCTTTTAAGAACTCGTCAACGGATATTCGTTCGTAAAAAATTTCCTCTATGTTGAATAAATAAAAACTCGGAGTTGCAATAGATTCCCTCATCTCGAAATAGATGGAATTGCCCATACAGACCGATTCGTTGATCTTTTTTATTATTTCTTCAATAGCCGCGTGGTTTCCCCCGCCGTCCGTTTTTTTAAAATCTTCTAGTACGTCCAGGAGATTGCCCTTTACCAATAATTTATTTTCGTGCTGCGATACCCTGTTTAAATACCTGAAAAATTCCATTTTATTTTCGTCAAACAGAGATCTCAAATCCTTACTCAACTTCCGCCTCCTTTCCGTCTCTCAGAAAATTGTAATAGTTTATACCGTCCATTATACCCCCGGCATACGGTCTCTTTGCGAAATATATTCTTTTACTGTCTTTCAAAGAATCGAGTTCGCTGCTGTAATTTGCGACCACCACTCCCAGCAAATCGCCTTTCAACATCTCCTCGTCGTTCCCGGAATCGCCCGCAACAAGTATGTTTTCATAAGGTATGTTCCACCGGTACGACAGGTACCGTATTGCTTTTCCTTTTGAAGCCCGGTACGGCAGTATATCCAGGAAATGCCCGTGGCTGAATATCATGCTGTACCTTATCTTATTTTTTATGAGTATTTCTCTTATCTTTTCAAAATTTTCTTCGTTCTCTTCCATGTAATAGCTTATCTTAAATTTTCTTTGGGTTTCTTCCTCCTGGTAGGTGAGGAAATCGAAGCTTCTCAGCAATTCGGCTATCCTTTCTCTTTTCCACATGTACGAGATGTGCGAATCCCAGCCCTGCGAATAAATTAATTCGCGCTTATAATTATAGTAAATTTCCGAACCTACCGAAGAGATTATAACGTCGGGAAGGGGTACTTTATTTTCTTTTAAAACATTAAACGCGGATTGAACGGTCCGCCCGGTAGCAACGGCAAATCCGATTTTTTTATGAAGGTTTTTAATCAGCTCAATAAAATCCTTGAGGGCCCTGTCGTCGCCGAGAAGCGTATGATCAATGTCGGATACGATTAGTTTTTCCATATCAAGCAGCTTCTTTCCTACCGGGGCGAAAGTATCGGCCTTATCGAGCCGTTTGCTTAAAAGCGTTTCTATCTCGTTCAAGTACTTGTTCGTATGCGCCTTCCAGGTATAATATTTACTTACGTTTTCCACTCCGTTATTCGAATATTCTTCCCACAGGCTGCCGTTGTCTAAGATCTTATGAAGGGCCGCAGAGATATTTTCGGAATCCGAAACGTCTACCAGGATCCCGTTTTTGCAGTTTTGGATGATATCTCGCGGGCCGCCGTCGTCCGTGGCGACAACCGGAACGCCCGAAGCAGCCGCTTCAATTAAAGTCAATCCGAACGGCTCCGTTAACGCGGCGTTGACGAACACCCCGCCGGTTTCGGCGGCAATTCTATACAGCTCGGGAACTTCGTGCTGAGTATCGTGCCTCTTCGGGATCGCCATTTTTCCGTATAAGTTGTATTTATCCATAAGAAGGAGTATCTCGGTCAGTACCTCGCGCTCGTTGTCCGGCATGGTTTGAATGTCCCTCCTTATCCCGGCAAATATGGCAAGGTTTGCTTTTCTCTGCAGATTACCGTCTTCCCCGTAGGCGGTTATTAATCCGGAAATGTTTTTTCTTTTATCGGGCCGGCAGAGAGTAAGTATTAGGGGCTTGTTCACGTCCATAAAAAAACGCAGCAGTTTTTCGGTAATCATTCCTTTTACGACCACAATGTCATCGCTTAATTTTTCGCCGGTGTTGAACGGATAAAACTTTTCCAGATCGACGCCGGGCGGAATTACCCTGAATTTTTCTATGTTAATGTTGTCGTAACCGCCGTACTGCTTTTGAATTTCCTGGCGCGTGCTTGTAATTATAAGGTCGGAGAAATGGATTACGTTCTCCTCGACGTTTATCCTGTGACTTATTTTATACCTTTTCTCTATATCATCCAAAAGGATGTTTTCGTTTAACAATTTTCTCAGTTTATCGCGTCCCAATGAATGTCCGGTATGGACGAACGGGATGCCGAAAAATTTAGTCAATTCGCTGCACACATAACCGGCATCCGCGTAATGACTGTGAATAACATCGGGAAGCCGCCCGCCCGATTTTATATATTTGATGCTCTTATCCACAAACTCTTCAAGGTGGCTCCACAGCAGTTCTTTGCGTATATATTTCCCGCCCCCGCAGCGGATTCTTATTATGCTGAATTTATCGTTTATCTTTTCAACCGGCCGGGAATAGTCCTCGGATACCGACTTGTCCTTTATCAGCCTCGTTATAAGCTCTACTTTTTCCACCCTCGGGTCCCCGCTGAGTGATTGCGCAAGCTCCAGGACGTACTTCGTCTGTCCCCCCGTATCGGCATCTCTTCCCAGTTCAAGATCGTGACTCCTGATCAGGCCGTGTATACTGTACAGCTGTATATATAATTTTTTATTTTCGGAATAATTATTCGTCATCGGTTAATTTTGTCCTTGAATTTTTCGTAAAATAAATCCGACTTCGGCAAAGCTCCATCTATCTTAACTGCTTCCGCGGCAAATTCGGAAGCAAGCCGGTTTATTTTTGATATATCCCAGCCGTTCAAAAAACCGAGGCACAGTATCGACGCGAACGCATCGCCGGCACCGACGGTGTCTACAACATTTTCGACATGATAACTTTGTTTGTCCGTTTCATCTCCGCGGACTATATACGAGCCTTTATCGCCCATAGTAACGCAAATCAGCTCAATGTCGTACTTTTCAGAGATTAGTCTGGCAAGGTTTATAATATCGAACGGCCGATTTAAAAGGATCCCGTTCACGATTTTTAATTCGTCCGTATTTAATTTTAACGCATCCGAAGTAATTAGCGAATCTTCAATAATTTCTTTGGAGTAAAACTCCTGACGGATATTTAGATCGCAGAAGTATTTGATATTTTTCCGGTTGAAGAATGATTTTATTGTCCGGCCGCTCGTTTCCGAACGCCTGGCCAAAGTTCCGAAATAAAGGCAGTCCGTACCGTCTGAAATTAATTCCTCCAGTCCCGGCACAGGTTTAATAAAATCGTAGGCCGTGCCGGTTTTAATTTCCCAGTGCGGTATTTTTTTTTCGTCAAGGTTGGCGTTTGCCGCGCCTGTGGGATGATTTTTATCTACTTGGATGTATTTTTTATCAATGCCTTTTTTGTCCACGATGTCTAAAATTTCGGCTCCGAGTTCATCGTTGCCGACGGCGCTGACAAAATTCCCGCTACCGGTTAACTTTATTACATGGTATATAAAATTGAACGGAGCACCGCCTAAATTCTTCCCGCCCGGGTAAATATCGAACAATATTTCACCGATTGCCGTTATCTGCGACATTTAATTTCCGTCTTATATAAATAAAAACAGTATAATAAAATATTTTCATATAAATTCAAGTAATCTTTGGCACCTATAATTTCAAATGAGTTGTTAAATCGTTCTACAGGAAGTAATTATCGCGGTAAAATCAAAGACCGAATGAGACGGAACATAAAAAAGCGGTTTGATTCCTCAAACCGCCGTATAAATCAGGTAAAGCGGGCAATATTTTAATCTTCGCCTGTGTTTTTCATCCATGGATTGATATCGGAGTTCCAAATCTCCGCTTTTATTTTCAAGGATCCGTCAGGCTGTTTTTTATAGACGGTCAAATACTTTCCGTTATCGACATACGGCTTATCCATGTTCTCCATCTCCATTGTCATTTCGTACGTTCCGATATCGCAAACGAGATCGCCGTTGGTTATGATATTCGTGTTTGTCAGCTTGAAGCCGGTAATTTTATAATTAGCGTTTTTTTCCATTTCCATACCGCTTTTGATCGCGTCTTTCCCCACCATCATAGGAGCATAACTGGGCAGGGAAATGGCGTCATCTTCGTAATAAGCCAGCATAGTTTCGTTATCATGGGCCATATACGCTTTTGCGATCTTTTCGTTCATAGCGTTTAAGGTTTGTTTAAGTTCGCTGTTATCATCCTGAGCGGATGTATATGAGCAAAAACAAACAGTTACGAGAACAAGCAAAGAAACGAAGTACTTTTTCATACAAGCCTCCTCTTTTATATTTTAAGGTTGTTCAGCGAATCAGTTTATCGGACTATAACTGTACAAAAGGAAAGTAAAAGACCGGATAATGCAAGAATAGAAAAATATTCAGTGTTAAATTATTACTAATTAATAAATAGTCAAGAAAAATATTATTAAACAAGAATTTTAGTCCGAATACGATATATTTGATTAAATTTATAAAATATTTTTTAACGGGGCGGAAATGAAAAAAAGCGTAGCCTTAATGGGCAAAAAGAAGAAAATTGCGCTGATTGCGCACGACAATAGGAAAAAGGATTTGTCCGAATGGGCAAAGTACAACAGGGATTTATTGTCGCATCATGAATTATACGCGACCGGAACTACCGGCAGCATTTTATCCGGAGAGCTCGATCTGGAGATCTTCAAATTTAAAAGCGGGCCGCTCGGCGGCGACCAGCAGGTGGGTGCAAAGATCGCAGAAGGAGAGATCGATTTCTTAATATTCTTCTGGGATCCCCTGGAGCCCATGCCCCACGATCCGGACGTAAAGGCATTGCTGCGTATTGCCGTGGTGTACAATATCCCTATAGCCAACAACAGGGCATCCGCGGACTTTTTAATATCGTCTCCGCTAATGTCCGCAGAGTACGACCGTATACTGATTAATTACGGGAACAGAATGATAAAGCCGGGAAAATAAAAGCTTAAAAGCCGATAAGAAATATCAGAATTAAGGCGGAGACAAAGATAAGCGTCAATCTGGATACCAAAGCCTTATGTTCTTTCTTCAGCATGCCCCAATATTTGGCTGCCGTTATCATAAGAAAGGCTAAAATCAGCGTGAACAGAATACATTCCGCTAGGTTCAGCTTTTGCCCGAATATGTCGAACAGTCCGAAATTACCGTAGAATTTTCTGTAAATTATCTGCAGGTGAAGCCAGTAAACCAGCAAAGACTCCCTCCCGGTATCAAGCACAAAGGATTGTGCGGTCGACCGGAATTCGACATAGTACCTGCAAGCGGAAAGAAGAATAAGAACGTAGCCGAGCCTTTCAAAGAAAAAAAGAGGATGGGGGCCGCTTCTGCCGCCCGGTACGGGCAAAATCCCCGCCGGCAGAAAACTCCCCGCCGCCGCGAGAAACAATCCTATTATTAAAATGATTTTAAAATACTTCTCTTCGGAGCCGTTTTTTTTTGCCGAGTGGAAGTAACCGCAGGCGATAGCTCCGGCAAACAAAAAACCCATCCACGGGAACAAGGGGAACAGGGACCCGTAAATGTTATTGAAATATGCTGCCAATGGCACGGGGAAAATTTTCCCGAAATCCGTCTGCCAAACCAGCGGCGCAAGGAATACCGAAATTATAATCATAAATACGGTGTAGCCGGTAAATATCCTTTCGGATTTAATGATTATCCTGAATATGAAGATCAGGAGCAGGCTGGCGGCTATACACTGAAGGATATCGACGTTGTAAATCCGGAGAATTACTTCGGGACTGTAATAATTAATAATTCTTCTGAGGGAAAGGATCGGCAAATGCAGTGAGTATCCCGCCAGAAAAATCAAAACTATACGGCCCAGCTTTTTCCAGAAAGGATATTTAAGATGCCTCATCTCTTTGGTTATATTCCGGGTGGACAGCATAAAAGCAAAACCCGAAATAAACAAGAAAGACGGCGCGACTAGCCCGTTTATAAAGTTTAATACGCCGAACCAGCCCTGGGCTTTTAAAGAAGGAAGCAGCATTGAATTAAAGACATGTACTTCAATCATTATTAATAAAGCCCAACCTCTTAAAAGGTCGACGAAGATAAACCTTGTTTTTTCTTTCAAAGCATTAGAGTTTCTTATTTAACGGTTGCAACACGACTCCAAAAGCGAACAGAAAAATTATAATAATTTTTTTATTCTTAAAAATTTTAAATTGCGTCCGGGAAAGTGAGAGAACTCAAAGTATTTGCCCGCATTAATTTTTAATTTTACAGCCTTGTTTCTAATTAACCTATTTCTTCATTCCGCCGGACAAATGCTAGTTATGCGCAGTACCGTATGGATCAATAATCCTCATTATTTAAAAGATTTTGAATATAAAATCGACACCGATAAAACAATATCGGATGGT
Source organism: Ignavibacteriaceae bacterium (assembly GCA_046706945.1). Classification (GTDB taxonomy): domain Bacteria; phylum Bacteroidota; class Ignavibacteria; order Ignavibacteriales; family Ignavibacteriaceae; genus FEN-1297. The sequence goes on from JBJKOY010000131.1 coordinate 12,542, forward strand.
AAAAACATATTTATAAGCTGCTGCAATAAAAGAATTGCCGAAAAACTTTCGCGAAAAAATTTTGAAGCGATTCGAGTCGGCAAGGAAGCGATTCTTAACTTAAACAACGATCATTTTACCGGTACACGGTTAAAGGAATCGATAAGGGCAGGTCAAAGATGCGGGAAGATGAAAGAATATTCGTACTGCAGGGAAACGGAAGAAAAGCTGGAGGAATTTAAATCGGCATGTACTCACAGCGCCGAACCGCAGATAAAGCATTTCTTTGAAACCGAACTCTCGGATTCCGGCAGCCTTTTCGTATTCGAGGATATGCAGGGGAAATGGCTCGGGGCTTTGATGCTGAGGGAAGCCTCCGGTAAAATTGTCAAGACGGAACTCCTGCTGAGAAAAAAAGACACTCCGAACGGAGTGATGGAAGCCCTTATTTACGAAGTATTTTCCGAACTGCGGCGCGAAGGATTTGAATACTGGAGCCTGGGAGAGGTTCCGTATGTTGTTTACGACAGCATGTTTTTCTCAAAAGAATACTGGATCAATTTTTTGGGGAGAAGGACAAAATTCGCATATAACTATTACGGGTTATTCAGGTTTAAAAATAAATTTAAGCCAGATTGGAACGACGTATTTATATGTTCAAAAAGCCGCTTAAATATTGTTATTTTATTTAAAATTCTTACGGAGAGCAATCTTATTATTTTAATTTTATATAAAGCTCTTCTGATTTTTAGCGGTTTTAATAATTAAATAATTTATGGGATAAATATAACCGGCCTGCTTAAATTTATTCCGCCCGCTTTTTATTATATCCTTTCTCACCGTAAGGCATTATTTTTTCAAGCCACATCTGCTCCAATAAATCCAGTTCTTCCCTGTAATCAACCGTTTCGTCTTCTTTGGGTTCGAGATAATCCAGTACTTCGAATGAGAATCTGTTCTCTCCCAGTTTGTTCCAGTCGTTCTGGAGCTCGGCGTTTCTGTGGGATCCGTAATTAAGTGAAAACCTGGATCGGTTGAAAATCCCGTCAAGGTTGGTGCTGCTTCCGATAAGCACTTTTCCGTTGTCCAGGTTCTTTATTTGATAAATGCCCATAGGAATTTTCCGGTTCTTATACTCTTTTTTTAGTTCGTTCTTGCTTTTCATTTTTCCGGCCTTTTAATTAATGGTGATGACCGGGTCCGTGAACGTGGCCGTGCGCGAGTTCATCCGTCGTCGCGTCTCTCATGTCCATGAGCTCGACTTCGAATGTAAGAGTTCGTCCGGCAAGCGGATGGTTAAAATCGATCATAATGTTTTCGTCTTCGATATTCTTAATTGTAAAAGGCATTTGCTGCCCGTCGGGAGTATCGGCGATGAAGCCCATGCCCACCTCCAGTTTAGTCCCTTCGGGGAAATCCGTCCGGTTGACGGTTTGAATCGATGTGTCCTTATAAATGCCGTAAGCATTTTCCGGTTCAAGTACGATAGTTTTTTTAGAGCCGATAAGCATTTCGGATACTTTGGTTTCGAGTTCGGGGAGTATTTGCCGGTTGCCGCTTATAAATGCAAACGGCTGTTCTTTGGAAGTGGCTTCTATTACATTGCCTTTTTCGTCTTTTAGCGTAAAGTTGATCGTTACTACTTGGTTTTCTTTAAATGACATATAAATCCCTATTTGAATTAAATAATTAAGTTGATTAAAAAGTAAGCTGCCGTTGATATTTTTCCGGAATTCCCCGGACATCAACTTCTATAAATATCTTCGCTGTCGATGTCGAGCGATTTCGGTTCCCAATCGACGCCTTCGCAGGGCAAAAATTCCGTCGTCGGGTGTTTATCGTGCAGCATGCAAAGGACGGCGGATTTATCGAAATGCTTGCAGGTTGAACAAAGAGTGGACTCAATAATATCCTTATTCCTCGATTTAAATAACCTGTAATGTACAATTGCCGGCTGAATAATGATCCCGTACAATACAAGCAGCCCGATAGTCCACCAAAATTGCGTATGAAAGTATCCTTCGGCCCACCATAAAATCGGTATTACAATTGCAATACGGACAATCGTCCAAAAAATTACCTCGCCCATAGCCTGTCTATGCTTACAAAACTGTTCGTTTTTTAACTTACCTTATTCATTAAAATAAATATTAAAATAGAAATAATAAAGGGAATTAAAATTTAGTCCGCGCATTAATTTACATGATTAAAACCTTTGCCCGGTACGGGCGCTTTAGCACACGGAATACCGGCCTCGGAACGCTGTACAATACTACTTGCTGTTGTTTAAATAATGTATTATAATTATTTATTAATATAATTTACTTTACGCTATTCGATACTTTGGGGTAATATGCTCTTAAAATACAGGCAAAATCGAAAGCATATTTTAAGTATCAATATTTATTATTAAGCGGAATTTTGCGTGCATGCTTTTTAATGAATTTCATAAAAAGCGGAAATGCTTAATATTAAGGCGAAAATAATCGATAATGAATATTACGGGTCCTGAAAAGATGATAATAAAAAACCCGGGGATCAAGGATCCCGGGTAATGTGAGCGCGGGTGGGCTCGAACCACCGACCCTCTGCTTAAAAGGCAGATGCTCTACCCCTGAGCTACGCGCCCTTTTTTTAAGGACTACAAATATAAAAATTAGAACAATTTATTCCAAATTTAAGTTTATTTCTCAATAATATAATTTTTCCTATATGTTGAAAAGTTCTAAAATTTTAGTCTGCGACGACGATGAAACCCTTTGCTACCTATTGAAAGAACAATTGCTGGAAGAAGGGTATTCCGTGGATACTGTTTACGACGGAAGCTTTGCCATTGATGCGGTTAAAAGAAAAAACTACGACCTGATTCTGCTCGATCTTAATATGCAGAACATCCAGGGAGAGGATGTATTAAAATTCGTAAAGGATTACAATTCAACCATCCAGGTGGTAATCCTGACGGCCCAGACCGAGGTAAGAAGCGCAATTCAATGCATTAAACTCGGCGCTTACGACTTCATAACAAAACCTTACAACTTCGACGAACTGCTGCTTACAATTAACAGGGCCCTGGAACACAAGGAGCTCCTGGTTAAAACAAGTCTCCTTGCCGACCAGGTCGATAAAAAAATTTCCACCCGGATAATAGGAAACAGCATAGAACTCCAGAGAGTAATAAGCCTGGCTAATAAAGCCGCTATGTCCGACTCCAACATTCTTATAGAAGGCGAAACCGGGACGGGGAAAGAATTGATGGCAGAATACATTCACAAACATTCGTCCCGCAACGAAATGCCTTTTGTAGTGATAAATTGCGCTTCCCTTCCCGACCAGCTTATAGAGAGCGAGCTGTTCGGACATGAAAAGGGGGCGTTTACGGACGCTAAAAGTACAAAACAGGGCCTCGTGGAAATTGCCCACGGCGGCACTCTTTTTTTAGACGAAATAGGCGAACTCAGCCTGGCATTACAGCCCAAACTTTTAAGGTTCCTGGAGAACGGCGAATACAGGAGGATCGGCGGCGTTACGAACCTGACTTCCAACGTTAGGGTAATCGGCGCAACCAACAGAAATCTCCTGGAAGAGGCGGATAATAAGAATTTTCGAAGGGATTTGTTGTTCAGGCTGAATGTCATTACGCTTACCATCCCTCCCTTAAGAAAAAGAAAAGAAGACATTCTCCTGCTGGCAAACCATTTTTTGGAAACCAAATCACCGATAAGAGCCCCGAAAAGATTATCGCCGAAAGCCGAACAGGCCTTGCTGGATTACGATTTCCCCGGGAATATTCGAGAATTGGAGCATGTTATTGAGCGGGCTTTAATATTTGCGGAAAACGAATTTATCGAACTAGTCGACCTGAATTTACCGAACGTAAGCATAAGAAGAGCGTTTTTCGTTAAAGAAGAAGATGAGGAACCGGAAATTGTAGCAAGTATGGAAGAGATCGAGAAAAGACATATTGCAAAGGCTTTGCGTATAAACAAGTGGGACAGAGCCCAAACGGCCAATCAACTCGGGATCAGCCAGAAAACTTTATATACAAAAATTAAAAAATATGCAATCAAACAAGAATAAGGATATCGACGGAGCGTATGAATAATAAGTACGCTTTAGAAGAGCTTTTAAATTCGGAATTTAATGCATTTGCCTTAACGGATAATAATCTGAAAATTTTATCCTTCAGCAAAGGATTCAAGAAAATCACCGGGGCGACAAGGATTAAAGGTATTCTGCTGGATAAACTCTTAAACATTGACGCCCTGAGAAATTCTTTGCCGGAAAGCGAGAAATATTTTTCATATACTTCCAACGGACAGACCGGAAATATTTTAATCAGGCCGGTCAAAAAACAAAACGCAAAACACGGATATTTCGCCGAAGTCAATCCTTCCGGGAGCTCGCCGCTAGAGAAGAAAATTCCCGCATCCAACTTTTCCGCCGAGCAGAAGGAAATCCTTGCCCTGTTGTTAAAAGAAAATTCGTTGAACAATTTGGCCGGCGAAATACTGCACAGATGCACCCGTTTAGGAGGCAGTTCGTTCGGAATAGCCGTAATGTTTTCGGATAACCGTAAACACGAATATATCTTCCACGACCCGGATGAAATAATTTCCCGTAAGGAAGATATTAAGAAGAATATTAATATAAGTCTGTCGTTTATTAATAAGTGGTTCTACATAAACAGGACACCTCTGCTTATCCGAAATTCTCCGAGCAATATCGGATATAATCTGCTGAAAGAGTTTGAAGTGGACACGGCCGTAATCGCACCGTGTTTTTTCGAAGATAAACTTCTCGGTCTTATTATCGTGACCAAGCAGGAGGGCGGGTACTCAAGGAACGATATAGACAACATCGAACAAATCGCAACCCTGCTGTCCTTTGCGATAAGCAGTATAAAAACGCGTGAACTGAACGACGCGCTGGAAAGCCGCCTGCTGCAGGCCCAAAAGCTTGAAACCATCGGGAAACTAAGCAGCGGTATGGCTCATGATTTCAGCAATTTATTGTCGAGCATTTTCGGCAGTCTTAACCTGCTTAAGAAGAGAGTTCCCGAAAGGGAAGACATATACAGGCTGCTAGACAATATAGAGAACAGCTCCATCAGGGCAAGGGATTTAACCAAGGGTCTTCTTTCGTTCGGGAAGCCCACTCCCCAAAGGAAAGAATTGATTAAGCCCAACCAGCTGCTTACCGAAATTTCCAAAGTAATAAATCAGACCTTTCCCGTAAGGATAATTTTTAAAAGCGATATAAGCGAAGACCTGTACGATATACTGGGCAACGGCACCGAGATCTACCAGGTGCTGCTGAACCTCTGCGTTAATGCCAAAGAGGCAATAGAAGAAAAGGGAGAATTATTGCTGAAGGCGCGCAATATTAC
>JBJKOY010000132.1:0-3609 GCA_046706945.1 Ignavibacteriaceae bacterium
CCGTCCGAGGAAATTGTCTGTGCCGCCATCATTGTGTTCTGCATATAGAAAGTCGGTTTCAGCAGCGTCCACTGCAGACCCGATGACTTAACCATCTCCTCGATCTTATAACCCTGTTTAATGATGCGGCTGTTTTCCGGTCCCCACATTGAGTGCCTTATTATATGTGAAACTCCTTCATGCTTGGCGGCATTAATTACGTTTTCCGCCTGCTTAAGCTGGGTCTCGCCGTTCCATGTTAAAAGATAAATTTTATCGACATCTTTTACAGCCTGTAAAATTGTTGCCGGCTCATCAAGATCGCCGATTGCCACATCGGCTCCCAGATCCTTTAACGGTTTTGCTTTGGCTTCACTCCTTACAAATACGCGGACGTCGACACCCGCTTTCAGCAAAGCCGGCACCAGCAGCGAGCCTGTGTTTCCCGTTGCCCCTGTTACAAGAACTTTTAATTTCTTTGACATAGCCGCACCTCATTAATTTTTATTAAACATAATTTTATTATACTGTTATGTACCGAACTATCTTAAACCTTTCCTTCCGTATATTCCTCAAGGAAATAAATTTCGGGCTGTTCAACAACACCTGCATTGCCCATAGCTTCTTTCAGTTCGGTACTGCCTGCATACTTCTTTGCGTTTTCCAGGCTGTCCCATTCGAAAAGCGCCACCAGGTTATTGCCGTCGTTGTCCGTGTGCAGTATTTGATAGGATTTTTCTCCCCCGGCTTTCCTGATATCAATTACACCGTCGAATACTTTCTTCCATGCAGGGTAATCTTTTACTTTGTGTCTGATTAATAAGTGTGCCATAATAGCCTCCGCTAAATTTTGTTGATTGAAATGATATCTTATTATACCGTTGCTTCAATGCAAACATAAATTGCGGGAGCAGTCTATTTCATTGACTTTGGTTAAGAAGTATGGGGATGGATAACTATTCTTTTCCTGATCCGGCTTAAAGATTCGGGTTCAATTCCCAGGTATGATGCTATGTAATGCAAAGGAACTCTCTGGAAGATCTGGGGCTGCTTTGCTATTAAATCCAGATATTTTTCTTCGGGAGTGGCGGACTTTGCCTTCGATAATCTTTTTATAACGCTGAAGTGGTTCCGCCGTGCTTTATCATCATGAAATATCTTAAATTTCGGAATATCACTGCACGCCCGGAAGAAATCTTCCCTTGAAAGCTGAATCAGTTCACAATCTTCAAGAGTCTGCATATAAAAGTCGGTCGGTTTTTGAAAAATAAAGCTTTCAAGGTCGCCTACCCAATGATACTCGAGGGAAAAATTTAATATTGTTTCCTTCGAATGCTCATCTATTATATAGCGTCTCATACAGCCCTTATTAATATAAGTAACATAGCGGCATATATCTCCGGGCATAAGCAAATAATCTTTTTTTCTCAATAATTTTACGGTGAGCAGACTCATATACAATTCGACTTCATCATCGTTCATTCCCGCGATTTCTCTTAATTCGTTCTCCAATGCCGGCGAGTTGATTCTGGTAAGTTTCATTGATTAAATGTTATTTCCGGGTTAAATTTTTGGCAGTGTCCTAATTTGCCGATTTAAGTCATGGTTCGACTTCGCTCACCATGGCATATTTACAAATTTCAAATGTCATCCCGAGCGGAGTCGAGGGAGGATTTACTCATTCCTAATAATTTATGCAGATTAGGACACTTCTAAATTTTTATAAAGCTAAATAAATTTGATTTCACTATCAAACCATATAAAACACAAAATTTACAATAATAGGTGAAGTCGGACAGATGCGTATAAGTTTCGGTTGAGAACAAATATAATTTAATTGATAAAATATAGCAAGATTATAGTTTCAAGTTCCCGGGATCCGGGTGCCTGTTACCGGATATTGTAGATCAATTCGTAGTGAAACTCTTTTGTAAATTCGGTATTTTGTATGCGGTATCCAAAGGAATAAAATGTCCCCGGAAAAAAATCATAATCAAATCAGTGAAGCTAAAACCGGGCCTGAAAGCGGAGTGAAAATTCAAACAGAGCTTAAGCCTGACGACTGGCTGTGCGTGGCGTGCAGTAAGAAAATTACGGAGGACAAAGAACGCTTCGAGTATGACGGTGAAACGGAATTCCGTTTTACAAACCCTGAAGGTTATATCTTCGATATAATTACTTTCCGCACTGCGGCCGGATGCCGAGAAGCGGGGGAGCCGACCTTGGATTTCACGTGGTTTAAGAATTATTCGTGGTCTTTTGCATTGTGCGGCAGGTGCGGACTTCACCTCGGGTGGAAATATTCCGGCGCTGCGTCTGCAGAAGATTCGTTTTACGGTTTGATCAGGTCAAGACTTGTTAAAGGGCTGGCGCTTTTTAATTGAGATGTATTGTTCTTTTCTCTTGAAAGAAAAGGAGCAAAAGTTCAAGACTACAAATAAATTCCTAAAATTATGCTCCATTCCGTTACAGAAAAATAACTCGTCCCGATTGCATCGAATAGTCATCAACTTAATTTGATTTTTTCATAATGTAAAATATTATATTTTAATCGATTGTCATCATGATAATGTTAAAGTTATTATTACAAATCCCAAAGGGATCACTTACGTGATAAGCCCTTCTCTTTTCAAGGGAAGGGTTGGCATTGCCACTATGTGGGATGGGTTTAGGAGTTTATAACTCCCTCGAACCCTCTCCTACCTCTCCCTTACAAAGAGAGAGGTTTATTTTCAACCATATCTTAACATTTTTCATTCTGTCATAATAATTTTTTATTAAATTTTCAATAATTATAAACAGTTTTTACATTGATAGATATATTTCGACTATCCTTAGGTTGACGCCTATGTGATTTTAATCGGGATAGACTTCAGAAAAGAACTAACCTGCCTGCCAGACGGCAGACAGGCGCTCCGCTCCATGAAATTTTTATACGCAATTCTTTTAATGCGCGTTTCGTAGTTGTTTTGGGCAGATGTGGATACGATTCCGATCTACTTGCTACTGGCTACGGACTGCCAGCTACTTTTCGTTATTTAAGTAAAACGAGTTTCTTTTCCGCGACGAAATTTCCCGCACTTAACTTATATATGTAAACGCCGCTTGCCAGTCCGGACGCGTTGAAAGTAGCTTCATGTGAACCGGCATTCTGAACATTATCAACAAGCGTGCTGATTTCCTCTCCCAGTATATTATAAATTTTAAGAGTAACTAATCCGGTAACAGGCAGGCTGTACTTTATCACCGTCGAAGGATTAAAAGGATTCGGATAGTTTTGCTGAAGAGAAAATGCAAGCGGGCGGTTATCGTTTCCCTGATTTACCGATGTTACCAATTCTGAAAGAGGCCTTCTCCAAATTCCCTGATTGTCTGTTCCGGCAAACAAGTATTTATCGGTAATAGCGAGTGACGAAACATTATAAGCTTGTTTATTAAGTCCCGTATTTATTTGCGTCCAGGAATTGCCGTCGTCGGTTGTCACATATACTCCGAAACCCCAACATGAAGCGAATAAAACATTGCCGTCCGAAGCCAATCCCGTTACTGAAGCCCCCCCTTGAACAGGCGTTACATCCGTCCATGTGCCGCCGGAAACCGAATGGTATAAAAAGCCGTTGGTGCCTGCAA
>JBJKOY010000133.1:0-31462 GCA_046706945.1 Ignavibacteriaceae bacterium
ATCGAAATAAATTCCCCAATAATCCGCACTGTTGCACCATACGCGAATTGTGAAGTTTACCGAACTGTCGGCGAGTTCTGACAGAACAATAACCGGCTCCGGATCTTGAAATATCCTGGCGTCGCTCTTAATCAGACTGCTTAATACTTCTTTTGTCTTTTTTATATCGTCCGAATATCCTATTCCGAATGTCATATCGACCCTGCGCGTGGTTTCCGTAGAAAAATTTACTATGCTTGCGTTAGACAGTGCCCCGTTCGGAATAACTATTGTCTTGTTGTCCGGTGTCTTTAATATTGTATTAAAAATCTGGATCTCTTTGACCGATCCCATATGCCCTGCGGCGTCGATAAAATCGCCGATCCTGTAAGGCTTAAATAATAGGATTAATACCCCACCGGCAAAATTTGCAAGACTGCCCTGCAGAGCAAGGCCTACGGCCAAACCGGCGGCGCCGAGTACGGCTATAAAGGACGTCATTTGAATCCCGATCATTGAAGCTACGCTGATTACGAGCATAACTTTTAACAGTATACCAAGGACGCCGAGCAGAAACCGGTGCAGCGAAACTTCGATTTTGCTTCGTTCCATCGCCTTGCCGAGTCCCTTCAAAAATAATTTAATCAGCCAGAGACCTATAATGAGAGTTACGATTGCCAATAAAAATTTGGGTCCGTAGCTCATTAAGAGCCCGACGGCTTTGTCGGTGTAGTTTTGCAGATTACCCATGTCGACTCCCTTCCAATTTATGATGCTGCTATTTAAGAAACTTTTTTCTAATAAAACACAATAAATATCACACGGCCGGACAAGCCGCGTTATTTAGCAAAAGCTCGTATTTTAAAAAAAGATTCATTACCCCCGCACTATTTAATCTGAAGGTTTTTAATTTAATAGGATGGAAATATGAAGGATAAAAATTTTCCGAAAATTTAAAAGAAAAAATCCAAAGATTTTGAAGTACCTGCTCAAATAGAAACCGGCGGTAATTCCCGGATGGTTTTAATTAATTTTACGCCAGACTGCCGGCGTTTAACGGAATGCCGAAATTGACTGTGAATGTAGTACCTTTCCCCTTTGTGCTGGTGACGAAAATACTCGCCCTGTTCAAATCCAAAAATTCTTTTACCAAAGCGAGCCCGAGTCCAACGCCTTCGTATGCCCTTCCGTAGCCCATATCTTCCTGCGTATAAGGCTCGAATATAAAGCCGAGATTTCCTTCGCTTATTCCGATTCCGCTGTCTGTAACATCCAGCATTATTTCGTCGTTGTTTCCTTTGTATAAAATAATTTTTACAAACCCTTTATCGGTGTACTTAATTGCGTTGTCTATTAGATTGGAAATAGCCTGAGTTATGGAAAAATCGTCCGCATTTATTACGGCGGATTCTCCGCACAGATTATGAAAAGATATATTTATACTTTTCTTCAGTGCCGCCGGATTATGTTCTTTTATTAGGTTCCGGCATATCGAAGCAAGTTCTATCTCACCGGGGATTACCGGGAAACTTCCGGCATGCAGGCTCGAATAATTTAAAATCATATCAACGGTTCTTATAATCCTGCGGCTTGATCTTTCGACGCTCGCAAAATATTCTTCTTCCTCTTTGCCGGTATAGTTCGAAAACGAGTCTTTTATCAGACTCATCATGCCCAGTATACCGGTTAGCGGCGTTCTAATTTCATGAGATATATTGGCTATAAAAGTATCTTTTAGTTTATTGGATTGTTCGGCTAATTCTTTTGCTTTAACCAGATCTTCAACCATTTTTTTCTTTTCCGTTATATCTTCCTTCACGGCTATAAAGTGTGTAATTTTTCCTTCGCTGTTAATAATTGAAGAAATTATTTCGCTCTCCCAGTAGAATTCGCCGTTCTTCTTTTTATTCAGTATTTCGCCCTTCCAGTTCTTGCCCGCAAGAATGGTTTCCCAAAGTTTTTTGTAATAATCCTGTCTGTATGCGCCTGATTTTAAAATGCGCGGGTTCTTCCCGATCGATTCGTCCTTGCTGAATCCCGTTATGATGCAGAATTTTTGATTAACATATTCGATAATTCCTTCAGGATTTGTTATAACCACGGATGCCGGGCTTTGCTCGACTGCGCGAGAAAATTTACGCAGTTCCTCCTCTGCGAGTTTGCGTTCGGTTACGTCGAATGCGGTACCTATTGTAGCGGGTATGCCTTTCCATTCTATAAATCCCGCCGTGAAATCAAGCCAAATATTATTTCCGTTTTTATTTAATATTTTAAATTCGTAACGGTCCGCCGTATGTCCAACGCTTTTACGGATTATTGCCTTTTGCTTCACAAATTCCCGGAAGTCCGGATGAACAATTTCCTCGAATTTTTTATTCAATAATTCTTCCGTTGTGTAGCCCGTTAAATTAGAGGCTGTTTTGTTTACATATACTATATTGTCTTCATAATAAATGAATATTGCGGAAGAATTTAAATCGGCTAAATTACTGAAGCGCTTTTCGGATTCGGCCAGATGTCTTGTCCTCTTATTAACTTCAAATTTAAAATAGATGGCAAAAAGCGAAATAACCAACACCAGTCCGATAAAAACCAGAATTATTTTGAAATAATAAGATGCGTTGTGATTTATTATTGTAATATCGTCAGGGTACGGCGGGATTATCTGGTAATACAAGTCCGGTTTCACACCGAGGTCATATTGCCCAACGATTCCTTTAAGGTTGACGGTTTCTCCGATATCGAAGTCTTTAAAAAGTTCGCGGTTTGTTTGATATTTTGAAATGAACACGGTCAAAGTAACATCGCTTCCGAAGCTGGGAACGACGATGAAATATTTCCCTCCGCTGTTTTTACCTTTGTCTACAATTCTTGCGTCAAAGTTGACGTACATACCCTCATAAGTTTCCAGATGATGAAAATTTCTAATCGTAACCGGCCTGGGTACTAAAGGTTTTGCGCCTTCAATAATTTTTATTTCAGGATTGTCGATCTCGGTTAAACCTGCAAATTGATTTATTTTGCCGGTAACCGCTACGCTGTCTCCCAGTCTGATGCCGGGTCCGTAATATTCATTGGCGAACACCGCAATTCCCCCCGAAGAATCCTGGATAAAAATTTGCAGTTTTTGCGGATGTAAAAGTCCGGAAGGTAAAGTAACCCTGCCTGCTACTGTAACTGTCTTGCCTAAGTTATCCGGGATGAAATTAAAGTCCCTGTCGGTTTTAGCTTCTTTAATAGAAATCGCGTGCTTTGAAATCAAACCGCCGGTTCCGGCATGAGTTACAAAAAAGGGTATAAATAATAAAACGAATATAATTTTATTACGTTTGCCCCGCATAGTTAATTCAGGAAAATATCTCATACGAAAAAATTTTTTGGCTTTACAGTATATTAAACACTATCGTAAATTTCAGGTTTATTTAAAGCAATAGAATATTTACGATGACCTTATTGTTATATATTGAATTACATGAATTTTGCGTTAATTAAAGTAAAAATGATCGATGTTCCTTTCCCGATGTTGCTTTCAACCTTAATATTACCGCCGTTTTTCCTCACCAATTCCTGGCAAAGATTTAATCCGAGCCCGGTACCGGATTCGTTGTGAGTACCCTTAGTGGTTACATTCATATTTAAATTAAACAACATGTTTTGTTTCTCTTCGTCAATTCCTATTCCGGTATCGCTTATTTTTACTTCTACAAAACCGTTCGCGTCCTTGGACGACACGCTTACTTCGCCGTTCTTTTCGGTAAATTTTATGGCGTTCGAAATCAGGTTTCTGAAAATGATATCCATCATATCCCTATCAGCCCATACTATTACGTCATCTTTTATTTCATTCTTCAGCCTAATTGATTTTTGTTCCGCGTTCAAATAGAATAATTGTCTCGCCGATTCTACGCTTGAAAATAAATCTTCCGCCGAAGGATTATATTTTAGGGATCCCGACTGGACCAGCGACCAGTCCAGGAGATTATTCAGAAGCTTAAGCAGGTTGCCCGAAATATTCCGTATACTGATTGCGGCTTCTTTTATTTCGCCGGCGTCCAACCCTTCTATATCGTTTGCCAAATAATCCGTAAAACCGAAAAGACCGTTAAAAGGGCTTTTGAGATCATGAGCTAGTACCGACATAATCTTGTCCTTATTTAAGTTCAGTTCCTTCAGCTCTTTTTCGGATTTTGTAAGAAGTTTCACCAGCCCGTTCAGCTTTTCGTTTACCTTTTCCAGCTCCTGGGTTTTGGATTGAAGCTGAACGGTTCTCTCGCCGACTAAAGTTTCCAATTTCTTGTTCTGGCGCCTTATTGATCTTAGTCTAAGTCCGAAGATTAAAAACAGAAGCGCTGTTAAGGCCGCGGCAAGAAATGCACGGAACCACCAGGTCTGCCAGTACGGAGGGGCTATTACAATGTCGATGGAAGCCGTTCTGTCGCTCCAAATACCGTCGTTGTTAGTACCTTTAACGTATAGGACATAATTCCCGGGGGATAAATTTGAAAAAGTGACCGAATTGCTGGTGCCGTTGTCTATCCAATCTTTGTTTAGTCCTTTCAGTTTATAGGCAAATTTATTTTGGGAGGGATCGATATAACTAAGCGCGGCAAATTTAAAAGCAATTATATTATTCTTGTACGAAAGATTTATTTTTTTTGTCGTCCATATTGCCCCGACATTGTTAGCCCGGTTACTGAAATTTTTATAAGAGGTGAACTGTATCTCCGGGTTGAATCTATTGCTTTTGATGGAGTCCGGGAAAAATGCATTCAACCCTTCAAGTCCGCCGAAATACATTTTGCCGTTTTTGTCCTCAAAAAAAGCTCCCTGGTTGAACTCGTTGCTTTGAAGGTTATCGCTTACGTTAAAATTGCGGAAAGTTTTACTGCGAGTATTGAATTCGGATATCCCAAAGTTAGTACTCATCCATAAATTTCCCTTTTTATCTCCCAGGATACCGTATATTTCATTGTTGGCCAGGCCGTTTAATTTAGTATAGTATTTTATTTTCCCCGTCCGCGTATTTAACTCGTTAAGCCCGCCGCCTGCGGTACCGATCCACAAAGTACCGCCGGTGTCTCCCGGAAATTGGAAGGTTTGAAAGACGACGTTATGGCTTAAGCAGTCCGAAATTCGGGGATTATGGGTATAGTGAATGAATTTACCGGACTTTGTATCGAACCTGTCGAGACCGCTTCCGTCCGTTCCCACCCACAGAAAGCCCTTGTTGTCGAAATTCAAATTTAGAATATCGTTGCTGCTTAAACTGTTTATATTCGACGGATTATGTTTAAAATGGGTAAACCTGTTTTGCACCGGATCGAATTTATCTATCCCGCCCCCGGAAAATCCAAGCCAGAGATTATTTGAGCTGTCTTCCGCCATTGTAACGACGTAATTGTTTCCCAGGCTGTTGGTATTATTTGTATCATGCTTAAAAATGGTGAATGAATCGGCAGCGGGATCGTATTTATCCAAACCGGAAACTGTTCCAATCCATATAGTGCCTTTATTGTCCTTAAATATCGTATTAACGGAATTGGTTGAAATACTTCCGGCCGAAGACGTATGCGAATAATGAACGAACTTTTTGTTTTTTTTATCGTATTTATTTAAACCGAGGTTATTCGTGCCGATCCAAAGATTTTGCGAGTTGTCCACGCAGATAGAACTTATATCATTCTCTTCGAGCCGATCGAGGTTTTTAAAGAATACCTTGATAATATCAAATTGTCCGGGTCTTGTGCTGAACGTATAAACGCCGGATCCGAATGTGCCTACCCATATATTTCCCTCTTTGTCTTTTAGCAGGGAGACGACCTGCTTGTCCACTGCGTCTTCCGGGTACGCCGTTTTGTTGTCAAACCTGGTAAACAAGCCTGTTTTCGTATTGTAAATATTTAATCCCCCTGTGTCAGTACCGATCCATATATTTTCCTCATCGCCGGCATAAATTGCATTAATTACGTTCGAACTAATGCTTTTAGGATTGTTCAGCGAATTCTTGAAATGCTTGAATTTCTTCGAGACAGGGTTAAATTCGTCGAGACCCTTCGTAGTTCCGATCCAGACATTACCGGACTTGTCGCCGGTAATACTGTAAATTACGTTCGATGAGGGGGAGTTTTCATTTTTGTTTTGGTAATAAACGCCGAATTTTTTTGTTTCGTTATCGTATACATTCAATCCTTTCTGCGTGCCGATCCACAGGTTGCCTTTTAAATCGGTATAAGTCGAATAAACGATATCGGACGAAAGACTTTGAGTATTTTTGTTGTGATGAAATTGAATGAATTCGGATTTTTTTACGTTGAAATAGTCAAGGCCGTTGTAAGTTCCGATCCAGAGGTTGCCTGCTGCATCTTCGGATATGGACAATACGCAGTCGGAAGAAATGCTTTCTGAGTTGCGGGGGTCTTGTTGATATATGCGGAATGTCCCGGTTTTATTGTCAAATCTGTCTAGTCCGCCGTTCTCCGTACCGATCCACAGCGTTCCGGATTTATCTACATAAAGACAAAGTATGCTGTTATCCGAAATCGAAGAGGAATCTCCCTGAACGGGCCTGTACACTGAAAAATTGTAACCGTCGAACCTATTTAATCCGTCTTGTGTTCCTATCCATATAAATCCCAGGCTGTCTTGAGCCATGCAAGTTACGCAGCTCTGGGATAGTCCCTGACGTATAGTATAATGATTTAATCTTATTTTGTTTTCCTGCGAGAAAGAGGTGGTAAAAATGAGGAAGATCAGTATTAATGCCATTAATACGGATAAATAAATCCCCTCCGTTCCTTTTAAAGACCTGTTCATAATTCCGGCAATCATCAGGTCGCTTACGGTGAAGCGAAATGAAATTTTCCCTATGCATTTGGATAATAATCATTATCGAAAATATTTAAGAAATTTATACCTTAAAATGCTTATAATCCTAATAATACGGGGAAATATGTTTTGGCAGTATTCTAATTACAGGCGATTTATGAGCTGAAAAACATACATGCCCGTAATCACGTTGTGGATTGCAGGTTTAATGTTTATTAAAACATAGTTTTTCTTTATTAAGGAAAACCAGACATATTTTATATCCGGGATATTATGTAAAACAATAGGAGAAAAATATGCAAAAGAATAACGGGCCGATTACAGAGGAGGTCGCCGGGATTTCCGATATAGGTTACTTCGAATCCGATCTTAAGTCAAATATGTGGTACGGTTCGGAAAGAACAATAGCTATGATGGGTTTGGATTCCCGCAAAATTTATAAAAACAGTGAATTATTGGATATTATTCATCCCGATGACAGAGAAGAGGTTATATCATATATAAGAAAATGCTTGGAATCCGGAACCAGGTACGAATGTGTTTACAGATGTATTTTACCGGACAGAAGGAAAATTGTTATAATGACTAACGGCAGCATTATTCGGGATTATAATAATAATCCGGTTAAAATAATGGGAATTAAGCAGGATATAACCGGAGTAAAAATAAACAAGTGCAGGTTTTACGAATTAGCGGATATCAACAAGCGAAAGAATGAAGTTCTTGGAACCGTTGCGCATGATCTGAAATCGCCGCTGTTCTCAATCTTCGGTATGACGGAAATATTAAGCGAAAATGCCACACCCGAACAAATAGATTTAATAAAGTACATCCGGGAAGCATTAAAAACAGCCAACGATATTATTACGGGACTAATTGAGATAGCAGAACTGGAAGAAGGCGGAAAGCTTTTGAATTTAACCGAAACGGATGTAAATGAAATAATTGATCAATCGGTTAAGCATTTTCTGATTAGAGCCAGTAAGAAAAATATTAAAATTGAAACCGATTTTTGCAGAAATGCGGTTGCCGCCGTAGATACGATAAAATTTGCAAGGATAATGGACAACCTAATTCTAAATGCTATAAAATTTACCGGCTGCGGGGGAAGAATTTTAATTTCTTCCGTGAATTCGAACGAAGGCTTAAATGTTAACGTAGAAGATAACGGGATCGGTATAGATCCCAAAATTTTACCCGAGCTTTTCAATAAATTTACTAAAACAAAAAGGACAGGAACTTCCGGCGAAAAATCAACAGGGCTCGGATTAAGTATAGTTAAAGAACTAGTCGAACTTCATAACTGGAATATTAAGGTCGTAAGTGAAGTTAACCGCGGTTCAAAATTTACCGTAAACCTGGGCCGGCCGCATTCGAAAATAAACAGCCGGTACTACCATTAATTTCCCCATTATTTATTAATTTAACTTATATCATTCTGCTGCCGGATTCAGAAAGCCGGCAGCCGTAATAATTTCACTTTCAAAAAGGGACGGGAAAATATGAAAACATCCGGAAATACTGTCCTTATAACCGGTGGAACATCGGGTATAGGTCTAGGTTTTGCCGAAGAATTCTTAAAAAGGGGCAATAAAGTAATTATCTGCGGAAGAAGAGAAAAACGTCTGCTTGAAATAAAACGGCAATACAAGGAAATCGAAACGATCGTATGCGATGTCTCAGATGCAGGCCAAAGAACAGACCTGGCTGAGAAGGTCAAACGCGAATTCCCGGAGACAAATATTTTAATAAATAACGCCGGTATCCAGCTGCTTGCGGATTTGACCGACGTAAAATTGGAGAAAATCAATAAGGAAACCGAAACAAATTTCATAGCGCCCGTGCATCTTGCTTCTCTTTTCGTACCGCACTTAAAATCTAAAAAAGATCCCGCGATTATAAATATTTCCTCCGGTCTGGCATTTGTACCGCTGTCGCCGGTAGCCGTTTATTGTGCGCTGAAAGCGGCGCTTCATTCGGTAACGATGTCCCTGCGGTATCAATTAAGAAATACGCCGATAAAAGTGTTTGAAATAATTCCCCCTTCTGTAGATACCGAATTGGGCCGTGAAAGAAGAAATGACAAAAATCAGACTCACGGTGGGATTCCCGTAGCTGAATTTATAAGGGAATCTATGGAAGCGGTTGAGAACGATAAATATGAAGCGCCGATAGACGGCGCGGTAAATTTCTACGAAAAAAGAGATGCTATGTTTCCGCTAATGAATAAATCTCATTAATAATCAGACTTTAATTGCATTGATCAATACAAAAGGGATGCTTAGCTTTATGCCGCCTAATATTTCAGATTGCTCGTTCAGGCGTGCCTCTATCATTTCAAATATTTTTTCCCGTTTATTTTCCGGCAGGATCTTAACCCATGAGCTCATAAAAGCAAGGCGGATGAAATAATGATTCAGCAGAGCCGAACCGTCGGTAAATTTATAACAGAACTGGTCGTGTTCAAGGTCTTTAATAATAAACCGGTTTTTTTGAATCAAGGAAATTATTTCGTCCAGCGGGCGCCTCTTTTCGTATATATGCCGGTGCATCAATCCGATTTCTTTTTCCAAGCTGAGATCCGACAGCACTCTTTCGAAAACCCCGTAAAACTCGAACATGCTTTTATCCAGGTTCATGGTTTGAATAAATTGTCCCCCGCTCTTAATTACTCTTGAACATTCGGACAATGCTTTTTCCGGGCTGCCGACGTTATTTAGTCCGTTATTGCTTACTATTAAATCAACCGATTCGTTGTTAAGAGGTATTTCTTCGGCCCTTCCTTCGATGATTTTTATATTTTCTACCCCGTAGAGTCTTATCTTTTCTAATGCACGCGCGGAGGCTTCTTTCCACGGGTCAATTCCGTATACAATTGAACCTGAACCGAATCTCATTGCAAGTTCGATAAGCGGGAAACCTGTTCCGAAGCCGATATCGAGAACTGCGGTACCCGGCTTGTACTCGACTTTATCGAGAAGTTTTAATCCGAACGGTGCCGACCACAGCGGAAGTTCGTCAAGGACACCGACCAGCTTATTTAAATCGAAAGTATTTGACAGATAATTTTTCATTTATTCCCTTTTATTTTCTCCTGCGTTTGATTTAACGGTCAGCAGCCGTATAAATAAAAACTTGCGTGTGTAATTATATGTCTCCCGGGAATACTTGTCAAGTAAAGTTATTTTTTCCCGAAAAGCCGTCCTTGTGAAAGCATTCTCTGCGCCTTTTGAAATATGGCAAAGCGGCGGCCGGCATTTTTGACGATTCTGAATAAAATAACTATCTTTAGATGCGGAACATCTCAAATAAAAATGAATAAAAATCTTTTGCCAGTAATATTCGTATGGATATTTCAATCTGCCGGCCTGTGCCAGCATTTAACCGCAGATTCGGTTTATTACCGTCTGGATTCGGTTATAGTAACCGCAAGCAGGTACGAACAGCCGTTATACCGGATCCCTTTTTCCGTGGATATAATTTCTCCGGCCGCTTCGAAAATACCCGGGGAAAGTATTTCCGGAGAAGGGATTTTCAGGTTTATACCGGGCATTGTTGTGAACAACAGATATAATTTATCCGAAGGGGACAGGATAAGTATCCGCGGGATTGGAAGCCGTGCGCAGTTCGGGGTAACCGGAATTAAGATACTGCTTGACGGCATACCGTTAACTTTTCCGGACGGCCAGTCCGAGTTAAACAATCTGGATCCTAATACAATAGGCAGAATCGAAATTGTCCGGGGTCCGAGTTCATTCCTGTACGGAAACTCTTCCGGCGGCGTAATAGCGATACGGAGCAAAGATATTTATCCCGCAAAGACGACTTTGAATGCGGCATATAGGACCGGTAGCTTCGGCTTTCACAAATATTCCGTAACCGGGTCGGGCAGAATCGGAAACAATTCGCTGTCGGTAGATTTCAACGAGATGAACTACGGCGGATTCAGGGAAAATTCCTCCGCAAGCACCACGGCATTTAACATAATCTCAACACAGTCCTTTGACGGCAATTTATCTTTGGAAGGGGTATTTAATTATTACTTTGCTCCGTACCTGCTCAACCCGAGCTCGCTGAGCAAGACCGATGCGGAGCTGGATCCTGCACTGGCAAGAACGTATGTTAAGGAACAAGGGGCGGGTAAAAGTATAGGACAGGGACAGGCCGGAATAACCCTTTCGTACGAGCCGGATAAAAATCAAAAAATAGAAACCACCGTTTACGGGATCTCCCGGTCAATGATAAATCCCATCCCGGGAAAGTATATAAAACTGGACCGCGTGTCCGGCGGGATAATGACGAATTATTCGACATCCTTCACCGCTGCCGGAAAAAATTTCGATCTTTTAACCGGCGCGGATTATGAGTTCCAGAACGATCTAAGACACGAATATGAAAACAACGGAGTAAGCAATTACGGCAACTTAAGCAAGGGCGAGATTATTAATAACGTCGTTCCGGGAAATATACTTGTAAACCAGAGGGAAAAGGTAAACGGACTCGGTATATTTTTTAGACTGGGCTTTTCGTTGCTAAAGAAGTTATATCTTACCGCCGGCTTAAGATACGATAATTATCTTTTCGGCGTAGACGACATGCTCAAGGCAAACGGCTTAAATAACTCCGGATCCGTCGTTATGGATAATTTAAGCAGGATGGCCGGACTGGTTTACAGAATTAGTCCCGGCACTCAAATTTACGCCAACTATTCCACTTCTTTTCAGACCCCGACTACTACTGAACTAGGCAATACTCCCAGCGGCCGGGGTGGTTTCAATACTTCATTAAAGCCGGAGCTAATTAGCAGTTATGAAATCGGGATAAGAGGCGAAGTATACGGTAAAACCTTTGTTTACCGCATCTCCTCTTATCATTTGAATATTAACGATATATTAATTTCGTATCAGCTTCCCGGTTCGCAGAGCGACGAGGTTTTTTATCGGAATACAGGGGCTGCATTTAACAACGGCCTGGGCATCCGGTTAAACTGGCTGCCCGGCAGTTCATTGAATTTCACTGCAGCCTTTACGTTAATGAATTTCAAATTCAAAAATTTTACGGAATATTTCCTGACAAACAGCGTAAGCGTACCGGTGCAGATAGGAGGTAAAAAAGTTCCTGGCGTTCCCGCCGAGGTCTTTTCATTTGGCTGCTTATACACATCCGGGTTCGGCTTAAATTCCGATATTACTTTCAGCCGGACGGGCGAATATTTTGTCAACGATCTAAACGGACCGGAACCGGGTTCGTCATCCCCGCAGCGGGATTATGTAAACGACGCCTATTCCGTTGCGGATTTCAAAATGAGCTACGGCTGTTCCGCAGGTTTTATCAAAGCCGATATTTTTGCGGGTATTTCAAATCTATTCAACATTAAGTACAATGGTTCAGTAGTTCCAAATGCCGCCGGAGACAGGTACTTTGAACCGGCCGCGCCGCGGAACTGGTACGGCGGATTATCATTAAATTTTTAAAACGGAGAAACTATGAAAAAAAATATTACGGTTGAATTTACAGGGGTATTACTATTTTTATTATTCTTTACTGCCCGGTATTTTGCTCAGGGAGTCATCCCTGAAGTCAAACCGGGGATCTGGGTGCGCCCGGGCTATAAACTGACCGTGGCCGTCAAGTCGGACCTAAGCTGCAGACATATGGCGCTCGGGCCGGACGGGACTCTGTACTACACAACGAACCCGGGAAAGATTATTGTTGCCGCAAAAGACAAAAATCACGACGGCTACTACGAGACGCTGACGAATTTTTATAAATCCGAAAACGGCGTCTCCGGAGTCTACTGGTATAAAGGATATTTATGGTACACCGAAAGCGGCGCCGTTTATAAATTGAAAGATAACAACAATGACGGCATAGCCGACGAACGGGATACCGTACTTCCCGTAGGAAGCCTTCCGTCCGGAGGTGCGCACCATTACCGGCCTGTATTAATTCACAACGGCAGGCTGTACACCGCACTCGGAGATAAGGGAAACGATACGGATCCTGCGGGAACGGACAGGGAGAAAATATGGACTTATAATCTCCAGGGGAAAGACAAACAGCTATACTGTACCGGAATCAGAAATACCGAAAAGCTGGTTGTAAGACCGGGTACCGACGAGATCTGGGGGATGGACCACGGGAGCGACTGGTTCGGAAAACCTGTAGGCGACGGAAACGGCTTGCAGCCGATTACCGATTATAATCCGCCCGCGGAAATGAACAAGTACGTAAAAGGCGGGTTTTACGGGCATCCCTTCATAGTCGGGAATAAACTGCCGCGTTATGAATATCTCAAAAGACCGGATATTATTGAACTTGCCCAGAAGACTATCGTCCCGGAATGGTGCGGAGGCGCCCATTATGCGCCCTGCGGCATGATGTTTTATACGGGAGATCAATTCCCGAAAGACGTAAAAGGCGACGCTTTTGTCGCTTACCACGGCTCCTGGAACAGGTCAGTGCTTGCCGGCTACCAGGTAACAAGGGTATTCTTTGAAGACGGCAAGCCTTACGGCGAATTGCCTTATGTAAAATTTTTAACCGCCGATCAAAAAGTTCTGGGCCGGCCGGTTGACGTTATACAGGCGCCTGACGGCTCTATTCTAATAAGCGACGACGGCAACCTGGAAGTTGACGGTCACGCTGAAAATTATATTTATAGATTATCTTATGTAGGCAATAAAAGGTAAAGTAATGGAAAAATTATCGGATAGGACTATTATGATAACCGGGGCGACGGACGGGCTGGGAAAACTGGTCGCCCGCCGCCTGGCGCAAAGGAATGCGCAACTAATCCTGCACGGTAGAAACCCCTCTAAAGGCGAAAAGATTGTCGAGGAAATTGTGCGTGCAACCGGCAACGTTAGGATTAAATATTATAATGCCGATTTATCTTCTCTCGACGAGGTAAGGAATCTAGGAACCGAAGTGTCCGGGGATTATCAAAAGCTGGACGTCCTTATAAACAACGCCGGCATCGGTGCGGGAAGCCGCGGAGAAAACAGGAGAGAATTAAGCAAAGACGGCTTCGAACTTCGGTTTGCGGTAAATTATCTTTCACATTTTTTACTGACGTATTTACTGATCCCCGTGATCGAAAAATCGAAAGCTCCGCGCATAGTCAACGTTTCCTCGATCGGTCAGCAGGCAATCGATTTTGAAAATTTAATGCTTGAAAAGGGATACGACGGGTTCGGCGCTTATAAGCAAAGCAAACTGGCGATGATAATGTTTACTTTCGATCTTGCGGAAGAAGTGAAAGAAAAGCATATTGCGGTCAACTGTCTGCATCCCGCCAGCCTTATGCCCACGAAAATGGTATACGAATATTTCGACAAAGTTATAAGCACCCTTGAGCAGGGTGCCGATGCCGTAGTACAGCTTGCGGTAGGCGAAAAAACGCAAGGGATATCCGGCAAATATTTCGACGGCATGACACCGTCCAAAGCAATCCCCCAGGCTTACGACAAGAACGCCAGGGAAAAATTGAAAGATATAAGCATCAAACTGACGGGAATAAAATCCCGGGGAGTTTAGTTTTGGATAAAGAAATCGTACTGAGCAAAAAAATTTCTCTGCGCTGCAGTGTTCCGGAAGCATGGGACGCGATAACTAATCCCGAATTAACTAAAAAATACATGTATAACAGCGAGGTAATTTCGGATTGGAAACCCGGCGGCACTATCCTCTGGAGGGATGCGGATGACAAGAAAGTCCACGTCAAAGGATTTATCGTAAGTATCGTACCCGGCAAGTATTTGCAAACCAGGGATTTGAGCCTGGACGCGGAACTGCCGGATACTGAGGAAAATTATTCGAGGGTAACTTACGAATTAAAACCCGGGAATTCCGGGACCGTCTTATACGTAACCGAGGATAACTTCAACGGAGACGAAAGAAGATACAAAGATGCCGATAAATTTTGGGATACCGTACTACAAAATCTGAAAGAACTGTCCGAAAAATTATAAGCATAGATTAAGAAATAATCCGGTATGCAAATTTAATCCGTACCGGATTTTACGGTATAAAAAATCATATTTTCTTCCTATTATTAGATTCAATTATATTTTAAGTATGCCGGGGTGAAACGAAAGGGCATATGATTTTACCGGGTTTACGGACCCGGTTGTATTAACATAGATATTAAAATTTTGAATCCATTTAAAAAGAAACCAGATAAACAGCACCTGATCGTTTATTCCCTCTCCGTTCTAATTCATGCGATGTTTTTGCTGATCTTAATAATTGTGGAATTTAAAACTCCTAACCCCGTAAAAACACGATATACGACCATACAATTGTTTGAAGGTTCTCCCGCCGGACCGAAGACTGCGGTTAAGCAAAAACCGGTGCGGGTAAAAGAAAAAATTTCCCGGCTTCCGGAGAAAAATAATACGATAAGCAAAGAACAAAATATTAATACCTTATCCCCGGCTTCGGCGGATACCGTCGAAAAGAAGCAGACAATTAACCTTACCAAAAGCGAACCCGGGGACACGGGAAAACCCGACCTCAAGTACGCTTCCTCCTTGCTAGATACATTCCTCGTCAGGCATCCTGAATACGCGCGTTACATACTTGAGCAGCAGGCCAGGAATTCGGTAAAAGATAAGAACAATAAATTTTTCACCAGGAACGAACTGGAAACAAGGATCAACGATGAGCTGCACAAATACATAAGCCGGAATTTCCCTGAGGGTTCGGAACATGCAATGAATCCGAACGGGGGACCCGGGATGCAGATTCCGATTGACGGTATAATTGATGCGATAAAAAAATTATTCCAGTAAGTCTCTATGTAAAAATGCCCGGACATCGAGATTTTTAAGCACCGGATTTATATATTAGAAATATTAATTTTTAATGCTAACGGTAAAATTGATGAATGAAATAATCGGTGTCTGCCTTGGTGCATCGTCGGTTTCTTTTGTCAGGATAATAAAAGAAAACAGTTCAGTAAAAATAAGCGATGTGCTCACTCTGCAGCATAACGGGGATCCGAAAAAGGTATTTAGGGAAAGGCTGCAGGGTTTTAACATTCGCGGCGTACCGGTTGTTGTAACGGGCAGAAAATTCAGAAAGCTGGTTAGGTTTACAAATATCCCTGAGCCGCAGGCTATAGAATACGCTTTTTCATACGTCAATAAGAATAAAGAAAATTATTCGGCCGTAGCCTCTCTCGGGGGAGAAACCTTCATAGTTTATACCCTGGACGACGGAGGCAAAATATCCAACGTTATAACAAGGAACCAATGCGCTTCCGGAACGGGCGAGTTCTTCCTTCAGCAGATTAAAAGAATGGACCTGGGAATAGAAGAAGTGGTCCGGATGGCAAAAGACGCCGAGCCGTTCAAGGTATCCGGCAGGTGTTCCGTGTTCTGCAAATCCGATTGTACGCATGCATTGAATAAAGGAGTAAAGAAATCCGAGGTTGCGGCCGGCTTGTCTTTAATGATGGCAGAGAAAGTCGAGGAGCTGCTTAAAAAGGTCAGACCCGGAAAAATTATGGTTGTAGGGGGAGTGACAAAAAATTCCGTCGTTATAAGCTTCTTAAAAAAATTAATCCCTGATATCGCGGTACCGGACGAAGCCGCTTATTTCGAAGCCTTGGGAGCGGCATTGTACGGGTTTGAAAACAAGGTTAACGACGTGGACGGTTTTGATGATATTTTCGTCAACGGAAAAAGTTCTTTCGTCTTTCATAAGCCGCTGGAAAATTTTAGGGAAAAGGTGCATTTTAAAACCATGGAGAGAAGCACGGCGGAAGAAGGCGACGTCTGCATACTCGGACTGGACGTCGGTTCAACTACCACGAAAGCCGTCGTCTTAAGAATATCTGATGACCGCATACTAGGCTCGGCTTATCTTTATACTCACGGTAATCCCATCGAGGCTTCCAGGAAATGCTATTCCGAACTTTTGAGGCAGATCCCTGTCGATATTAATATTATAGGGATCGGTACTACCGGCTCGGGAAGACAGATAGCGGGACTTCACGCGCTGACGGAAGGAGTGTTGAACGAAATTGTTGCGCACGCTACCGCCGCGGTTTACTTCGATCCGGAAGTAGACACCATTTTTGAAATCGGGGGGCAGGACGCGAAATATACCTACATAGTGAACAAAGTGCCTGCTGATTATGCGATGAACGAAGCATGTTCGGCGGGTACGGGTTCGTTTATAGAAGAGTCGGCGCACGAGTCTTTAGGCATTAAAGTCACCGAAATAGAACCGATAGCCATGCGGGGCGATATGCCTCCTAATTTCAGCGATCAATGTTCCGCATTTATAAGTTCGGATATTAAAACCGCTCAGCAGGAAAATATAAGCAAGGAGAACATTGTCGCGGGACTTGTATATTCGATCTGTCTCAATTACGTAAACCGCGTAAAGGGCAACAGGCCGGTCGGGAAAAAAATATTCATGCAGGGCGGCGTATGCTATAACAAAGCCATCCCGGTTGCAATGGCCGCCCTTACGGGAAAAGACATAATCGTTCCTCCGGAACCCGGCCTGATGGGAGCATTCGGCGTGGCGCTCGAAATAAAAAATAAAATCGAGCTCGGCATAATGAAGCCGGGAAAGTTCTACCTGAACGATCTTGCCGGAAGGGAAGTCGGATTTAGAAAGTCATTTGTCTGCGCCGGCGGATTGGATAAGTGCGATCTTGCATGTTCTATCAACCGCATCGAAGTTCAGGGCAAAACATATCCCTTCGGCGGGGCCTGCAATATGTATTATAATTTGATAAATCATAAGAAAGTCGACGCCGACAAATACGATTACGTAAAAAAACGGCATTACTTAATGTTTGAAAAATACGCTCCCGAAGCCGATCTCCCGGAGAATGCCCCTACCATAGGCATAAATCAATCGTTTCATACGCATACGATTTATCCTTTGTACTATAATTTTTTTACAAGGCTAGGCTTCAAGGTGATCCTTTCCGAAAAAGTTAATGAAAAAGGCCTCGAAAGGGAAAATACCTCCTTCTGTTATCCTGCGCAGATTTCCCTCGGCCTATTCGCCGATCTGATCGAAAAGAAACCCGATTATTATTTTGTCCCGGAAATCTTCGAGATGTACGTTAACGATTCGGATTACCACCGGCTCGATTTCAACTGCACGTGCGTTTTCGTAAGCGGCGAGCCTTTTTATTTGAAGCAGGCATTTAAAGACCTTGTGCCTGCGGAAAGATTAATAACGCCTTATTTCAATTTTGCCAACGGCTTCGACAAGGAAGAAAATAAATTTTTACTTGTAGCCGAACAGGTCGGAGCATCCGGCGAATCGAAAATAAGGGAAGCATTTCGGTCTGCCGTGAAAATACAGGAAGAATTTTTCCGCGAGCTTTTTTCAATGGGACTGGAGTTTACGGAATTTATGAAGCAATACCCGGAAGAAACCGCGGTTGTTCTGGTGGGGAGACCGTATAATTCTTTTACCGAGCTGGCAAACAAGGGCATCCCGAAGAAGTTCGCTTCAAGAGGAGTCTATGTAGTTCCGTACGATATGTTCGACTTTAGACAGGAAATTATCGACGACGACCAATATTGGGAAGGGGGGAAAAAAATCCTGAAAATCGCGCGTATAATTAAGAACAATCCGCAGTTCTTTGCAACGTACATTTCCAATTTTTCCTGCGGTCCGGATTCTTTTTTGTTAAACACGTTCAGAACAATCATGGGCACGAAGCCTTCGCTTACTCTGGAGCTCGACGGGCATACGGCCGACGCCGGTATTAACACAAGGATAGATGCGGCCCTGGATATAATTAAAAATTACAGGAAAATACAAAACGGGATCAGCGACCCGGGCTACGACGATTTCACCCCCGCAAGAATTGAGTTCGGCGCGGAACAGGGGTTCTTTGTTACTTCGGACGGGGAGAAAATACCGTTGTCGGATCCTAAGATAGATATCTTAATCCCTTCCATGGGCGATCTTGCTGCCCCGATGTTTGCGGCGGGAATGCGAAGCCAGGGGTTTAACGCAATCGCAATGCCGGAAGGGAACCCTGAAATCTTAAAGTACGGCAGGTCGGTCGCAAGCGGCAAGGAATGCCTCCCGCTTCTTCTCTGCGTAGGTTCGCTGCTGGACTATCTCGAGAACAAATGGGACGGGAAACAATATATTGCTTTCTTCATAGTATCCGGCGCGGGCAACTGCAGGCTGGGGCAGTACTCAGTTTTCATACGGGATATCATAAAGAAAAGGAAACTAAAGAACGTAACAACGTTATCTTTAATGAACGAGGACGGTTTTGCGGGTCTCGGGCCTAATTTTTCGCTAAGAGGAATTCAAACATTATTCGTCAGCGACGTTCTCGACGACGTACGCTCGGGAGTTATGGCCCATGCACAAGATCCCGAGAACGGGTTAAAGGTATTTTACAGGGGTTTTGAAGAATTAAACAGGGTATTTGCCGAGAGTCCGGATAAAATTTACCGGGCATTGAAAAAATTTTCGAGTATTTTCAAAAACGAAGTACCTGCCCGGGTGCCGATCAATAAAGCCAAGTACATTGCGCTGTGCGGCGAGATTTACGTTAGAAGAGACCACTTCTCGCACAAATGGCTTAATAAACACTTTGCAAAAAAAGGATTTATTCTCAAAGATTCTTATATATCCGAATGGATCTATTACGTGGATTATCTGCTCAAGCTGAAACTCCTGGAACCGGATACTTCGCTGCGCAAAAAAATAGAGCGCTTGATAAGAGTTTTTTATATGAGAACGGCCGAATACAGGATTAAAAAAATTCTGGCTCGGTCCGGCTATTATAAATTTACCATGACTAACGTAGAAGCGCTGCTTAAAAGAAGCAAGCACATTGTACCCCTTGAATATAAAGGCGAACCTGGACTAACTCTGGGAGTTGCCCTGCACGAGTCAATCGATAAATACTGCGGGGTAATTAACCTCGGACCGTTCGGATGCATGCCGACGAGATTCACCGAATCGCTTGCGGCAACCGAAACCAGGGTGGAGAATAAGATTTTTGCGGAAAGGCTGGTAAATAAAAATTACAAACTGCCGGAGATCTTCAACGGCAAAATGAATATTCCGTTTCTAACCATCGAAGCCGACGGCAACGCCTATCCGCAGGTAATTGAGGCCCGTCTGGAAACATTTGCCCTTCAGGCGGAAAGGATTGCCGATTTAATGAAGCAAGCTAAACTTAACGGGTATAAAAAAATATAATTACTCGATCATTTCGACCTTGCCACCGTCCTTTTTCTTATGGTATTTAAGAAAGAACAGGGGGATTAAAATAAACACCGTTATTGCCGCCCCGGCTAAAAAGTCGTCAGCTATTCCGGATACAAATGCCTGGCTAGCAAGGTTTTCAGCAATTAAGGCCTTGGCCCTGAGCATAACGCCGGTACCGGAACCACCGACAGCCTGCTGAACGAAACCCATTATCCCGTATACCGAATGTTTGAACGCGGCTGAGTTGGGGTTGACCGCCTGGCTGTAAATTTCTTTATGAAAGATTACTCTCTGCGTTAACAGTGTCCCGAGAATCGCTACGCCGAAACTACCGCCGACCTGCCTGATGGTATTGAATAGTCCTGTAGCCTGAGCCATCTTCTCGTATGAAATATCGTTGATTGCTATAGTGCTTAAAGGGATGAACATAAAGCCCAGTCCGAATCCGCGAATGAACAATGGCCACATTATCTGCCAGTATTCCGTGCTCAGGGAAAGTTTTCCGTATATATACATGCTGAAGAAGGTTAACACTATCCCTATTGTGATGGGTATCTTCGGGTTTAACTTATCCGTCATCCATCCCGCGACAGGCGACATTATAGCCTGTATAATTCCGACCGGGAAAAAGACCAGTCCGGCCTGCAGTGCGGTATACCCGAGAGAGTTCTGCAAATAGATCGGTAAAAGAAAAGAATTCCCGAAAAATGCCAGGCCGAATATAAACATCATTAGGTTTGCTATGCCGAAATTCCTGTTTTTCAATATCCGGAGATCTATAATCGGGTGTTTGACGGTAAGTTCCGCCGCCAAAAATATAACAAAGCAGACAAACGATACGGCAAAACAGGTCAGAATGAAATTTGAAGTCCAGCCGCCGGTATTCCATGAAGAATTTCCGTCGGATAATGCAAGGAGAAGGGATACCAGGAATACGGTCATCGAAATAAATCCGAGCAGATCGAACGACCGCGACTCTTCCGTTTTGTATTCCCTTAAAATAATAACAGTGCCGGCGATCGCCATAATTCCGATCGGGACGTTTATGTCGAAAATCGCATGCCAGCTGAAGCTGTCTATTAAATAGCCCCCGAACATGGGTCCCAGCGATATTGACGCTGCAGCGGCAACTCCCCAAAAGCCTAAGGCAATTCCTCTCTGGTTCGGCGGAAATTCCCTTGTAACAATAGCCATTCCTACGGGCATTATAAACCCCGCTCCCGCTCCCTGCAGAACTCTGAACACAATCAGTAAATTTTCGTTGGGTGAAAGACTGCACAGCAGAGAGCCGAGGGTAAATAAAAATAATCCCAGGTTATAAGATTTTTTGTACCCTAGATGGTCGGCTATCCAGCCGGATGAAGGAAGCACAACGGCAAATACAAGCAGGTACGCCGTTAATATCCATTCTATTTTATCGACGCTTACTCCGAATGCCGCCATCATTTTCGGCAGCCCCACATTCACTATAGATATATCGAGCACCGCCATGAAGGTTCCTACCATAACGTTAGCCAATACTATCCAGCGGTAGGAAGGATGCCGGTGCAGTTCCGCAAGGTTTAAATTATTATTTCCTTTTTTACCCATTATTTACCCACCTTAATATTTGTTTCTACGGACATTCCCGGTAAAAGCCTGATGTCTCCCGGCGGATCGTTTAAATCATTAGTTGCCGCGGGCGCAATGGAAATCTTTACCGGTATTCTCTGCGTAACCTTCGAAAAGCTGCCTGACGCGTTTGAAGTCGGTATAGGTGAAAATTCGGAGGCGGTGCCGGAGCCTATTTGAAATACTGTGCCTTTAAATTTAAGATCCGGATATGCATCTACGGAAATATCGACATTATCTCCCAGTTTTACGGATGCTAAATCGGTTTCCTCCAATTCCGCGATAACCCATATATTTTTTAAATTATATATCGTAAATATAGGCTGACCGGGAGTTACAACATCGCCCTGCAATACCCATCTTTTGGCTACTACGCCGTCCATCGGAGAATAAATCCTGGTATTCAATAACTTTGTCTTTAATACTTTCAGTTGAGCATATGCCGAGTTAATCCTTGATAAATCGATATTATATTCGGCCTGCGCAGCTTCAAAAGTTTTTTGAGAATGGTCGAATTTCTCCTTGGGAATTACCTTGTCGTTATATTGCTTTTCCGCCCGTTTAAAGTCTTCCTGTGCTTTTGCAACCCTGACTTTTGCCAGCGCAATACTTTCGGAAGCGGTATTCAGCATAGACTTTGACTCGTTTTCCCTGGCTTTCAAATCGGCGGAATCCAGCACGACGACCAGCTGTCCGGTCTTGACCGAGTCACCCTCGCGCACGGCCAACCGGGCAATCCTTCCTAAAATTTTTGAACTAAGGTTGAGTCTATTTGCATCGACAAACGCATCATCTGTCGAGATATAACCTATTTGTCCGGCATACCAAAAAACGGCACCCGCAATGAACAACAGTATTATCGCCGCAGGTACAAGAAAACTTTTCTTTACAAAAATCGATCTTTTATCTTTTTCTTCTTCATCACCCGATTTTATGCCGTGATTTCCGGTCCGGGCTTTATTTTGATACCCAGCCTCTTCGCTTTTAGCCATGAATTTCAGCCTCTCACTATAATCGTTGCCGCTAATTGAAAATTTTTTGAATATTGTATTTCGACTTATTTACTTAACGGGTCGAAATTTAAAATAAACTTTTAATATAAAAGGTAAATTTGATCACGAAGAATAATAAAATATGTTTGTACGGGTAAGAAGATTGTGATTTAAAATATTGTTTCAGATAGAATTATTCTTATTATTGAATCCTATGAATTATCTCACAATAGATCTTTTCGAAGTACGGAATCTTGCAAAAATTTTTCTTAGGCGGCTTATTAGGATAAAAATTACGGCTGCAATTGATAAATATTAACCAAATACTGTAAAGGTGGAAATGAAAACAATAAAAATGCTTTCATGGAACGTCAACGGCATAAGGGCGGCTTACAAAAAAGGTTTTCTGGATTGGTTCAATCAGGCCAAACCGGATATACTGTGTCTTCAGGAAACTAAAGCGCATAAAGAGCAGCTGCCCGATGAGTTAATTAACATCGAGGGATATAATTCGTATTTCTGCTCCGGCGAAAGAAAAGGGTACAGCGGCACGGCGATTTACACCAGGGAAAAGCCCGTCGAAATAAAAACCGGGTTCGGCATAGAAAGGTTCGACAGCGAGGGAAGGATATTAATTGCCCGATACCCGGATTTCGTATTATTTAATATTTATTTCCCGAACGGAAAAGCTAGCCCGGAAAGACTGAAATATAAAATGGATTTCTACGATGCTTTTTTAAATTACGCCAACAAATTAAAAGACGGCGGCAAAAAAATAGTAATATGCGGCGACGTAAACACCGCTCACAAGGAAATAGATCTGGCGAGACCGAAAGAAAACTCGACCGTATCCGGATTTTTACCCGAAGAAAGGGAATGGATGGATAAACTGCTCGATAACGGTTACATAGATACTTTCAGAATGTTCAACAACGAACCGAAAAATTATACCTGGTGGGATCAAGTAACCAGGGCCCGCGAGAGAAATGTAGGCTGGCGTTTGGATTATTTTTTCGTTTCGGAAAGCGCAAGAAAAGACGTTAAAAATGCCTTCATATTAAGCGAGGTTATGGGTTCGGATCATTGTCCGGTCGGAATAGAAAAAACCATAATTCGATAAAAGGTAGAAACAGTTAAGCCCGGTACCTGCTTAATTCCCGCCTACTTGAAAATAAAAATAAATTGACTTAGTTTTATGTTTGAATAAGAAAACAGGGAGTCCGCGTTATATTTTAATCCGATTTAAATGTGCAAGAGGTTTAGTCGAAATTTGAAAGCGAACCGGGTAATAAAAGAGGATGCAAATTTAACTTTTTAACATGCAAAAACGGTACCTATTTACTCTTACAATTGTAGTCGGATTAATTTTACCGGCAGTATTTCCTTACGGAAATAAAATCAAATTCGGTCATCTATCCATTGACAACGGGTTATCCCAAAGCGTTATTAATTGCATATTTCAGGACAACCGGGGTTTTAAATGGTTCGGTACTCAGGACGGTCTTTATAAATTCGACGGCTATGTTTTTAAGGCTTACAAATCAATTCCGTTCGATTCGGCTTCATTAACGGATAATTGGATTCAGGCAATTGCCGAAGACGGAGACGGAACGCTCTGGATCGGTACCTACAGCGGAGGACTTTTCGAGTTTGACCGTGATTCGGAAACATTTAAAAACTTCAGCCATAATTCGAAAATTCCGAACTCGCTTATTAATAACAGAATATGGTCTATCTTAATAGCTAAAAACGGGCTCATATGGATAGGAACATCGGGCGGGCTCGAAATGTTCGATAAAACCGCGAACGTTTTTTCCCATTACGTAAACAATCCGGACAGTTCCAACGGCCTCAGTAATAACGCGGTAAACGCCGTTTGCGAAGACGATAACGGTTGTCTTTGGCTGGGGACGTGGGGAGGCGGGCTGGATAAATTCGACGAGAAGAAAAAAACGTTCTCTCATTTTATTTTCGGGAAAAAAGGATCGGCGGAATACAGCGATAATTTTATCAAAACCGTTGCCGAAGACGGAAATTATCTCTGGCTTGGAACAAAGAGAACATTACTAAAATTCAACAAGACGAACGGAAAAGTCGACAGGTATTTCATCGATAAGGAAAACATTTCCTATCCGGATGAAAACTCTATCTTATCCCTGCTTTTGGATTCGCAGAAAAAATTGTGGATCGGCACGCACGACAACGGCCTTTACCTGCTGGATACCAAAACCGGAAATATTTCAAACTTCAAATATGACCGCCGCAATCCCTATACGATAAGCGATAACTGGATCTCTTCGCTTTATAGGGACAGCCAGGGGATATACTGGTTCGGAACAGGGAAGGGAGTCGATAAAATGCTGCCGTATTCCCTGGATTTCGATAATATAGAAGGCACGTCTTCTACACCGGATTCTTTCGGCTCGACTGAAATTAATTCCATCTTCGAGGATCACGAAGGATTAGTATGGATAGGAACCTGGAACGCAGGATTGTACAAGTATGATCCCGTTACAAAAAAGAGCGAATGCTACAAGCATTCCGTCAGCGATCCCGGCAGCCTGATTAACGATATCGTATGGGGAGTATTCGAGGACTCGGACAATATCCTCTGGGTAGGCACTTACGCCGGTTTGACAATACTCGACCGTAAAACCGGCAAATTTAAACGGCCGCCTTTCAGCTATTCCGAGCTGCATAATCAAAACATCTCGGAAATCTATGAAGACAGTAAACATTTTATGTGGATAGGTACTTGGGGCGGAGGTCTTTACCGATACGATAAGACGAAAAATACTCTCAACGCATATTTGTCCGATCCTGAAGACCCGTCGAGTTTAAGCGATAATCTAATAACCTGCATTTACGAAGACAGGGATGAAAACCTATGGATAGGTACAAATGCCGGCGGACTGAATAAATTCGATTATAAGAACCGTAAGTTCGAGAGGTTCGAATATAATGCCAAAAACCCGAGTACTCTAAGCAACAATAATATTTCCTCCGTATTCCAGGACAGCAACGGGATGTTATGGGTAGGTACCTGGGGCGGAGGGCTGAACGCACTTAATATGAAGACGAAAGTGTTCGAACATTATACGGAGTCGGACGGGCTGTCCAACAACATTATTTTAGGGATCATCGAGGACAGTTATAAAAATTTGTGGCTAAGCACCAACCGCGGACTATCCAGGTTCGATTTGAATACTCATCTTTTTATAAATTACGATGCCAAGGACGGGCTCGGGAACGACCAATTCAGCCAGGGCTGCGTTAAATTAAAAAACGGAAGTATGTTGTTCGGAGGACTGAACGGGATTTCGGTGGTATACCCGGATAATATCGGCGTCGATGCCTACAGACCCGCGGTCGCAATCACTTCTTTTAGAATATTCAACAAAGAAAAAAAAACGGGCCGGGAAATTTCCGGCGTAAAAAATATCGTATTGAATTATCTTGAACACGATTTCTCGATCGAATTTTCCGGATTGGATTATTCGAGGCCGGACAAAATTAAATACGCTTATAGGCTGGAAGGGTACGACGAAAATTGGATATATATAGGCAATAACAGATATGCATATTATACGAATATGGAACCTGGTGAGTATATCTTTAAAGTAAAAGCCGCAAATAGAGATAATTTCTGGAGCGCCGAACCGACAACCCTTAAAATAACAATAATACCTCCGTTTTGGAAAACATGGCCCTTCTTTCTGCTCATAGCCTTCCTGGCCTCGGCCTTAGTTTATATTATTTATAAATTCAGGGTCGAACAGCTTCTTAAAGTGGAAAGAATGCGTACGAGCATTGCGACGGACCTGCATGACGACATAGGGGCCAGCTTGACCAGGATCTCGTTGTTCAGCGATGCCGCGCTCCGTTCGCTGCATAAATTTTCCTTTAGAGGCAAAAACGAAAATGGCCCGCTGGGCAGCGTCGAATCGCTGCTTACCGAAATCGGCGATAACTCCAGAAGGCTGATCGGTTCCATGAGCGATATTGTATGGACCGTAAACCCGCAGAACGATTCCTTCGAAAACATAACCATAAGAATGATGGACTATACTTCCAAACTTTTCGAAGTAAACGAAATCGACTACAGGATAACGGTCGATCCGGGATTATCTTCTTTATCTCTGCCAATGGATTTCAGAAGGAATCTTTTCCTGATATATAAAGAGTCAATTTCAAATATAGTAAAGCATGCGGAAGCTACGCAGGTTGAAATAAATGTTCTGAAAGAAAACGGAAGTCTGGTTCTTGTAATTGAAGATAACGGCAAAGGATTTGCCGGAAACGGCGGCGGAATGGGGAACGGATTGAAAAATATTCAAAGACGGACTTCGGCATTCGGGGGAAATTTTCAAGTATCTTCGCGTTCCGGCAACGGTACCCTGCTGAAAGCCGTAATGAAATTACCCTAAACAGGGTATACCTATTTTTCCGTAATATCAAGATCTTTAAGCGATTAAAATACGGGGATTTTAAGTAATGCTTTTTATTTCGAACCGGTACCCGAGTTCAAATAATCCCGTGTTAAAAACTACCATAAAATTTACAGGAGGATCTTGATGAAAAAATTAGCTGTTGTTACAGTTGCCTTACTCTTTTTTACCGTCAATTCGTTTGCCCAGGCTCCTTACAACAAAGGCGATAAATTGGTTTCGATCGGAATAGGATACGGATTCGCCGGAATATACGGATCTATGACCGTACCTCCGATTACCGCGGGTTTTCAATACGGTTTCGAAGATAAAATTTCAGTAGGCGGTTTAATAGGTTATACATCTTCCAGCTACGATTTCGGGAATTGGTTCGGGGAAAATTATTCATGGACCTACTCATATATCCTGATTGCCGCCAGGGGAGAATATCATTTCCTCGAAAATTCTGAAAAGATGGACGCTTACGGCGGGGCAACGGTAGGATATGCAATTACCAGCGTTTCTTCGCCTAATGGATTTCACGGAAGTTATAGCGCCGGCGGAAGCTATATGGTCGGCGGCGTGCATGTGGGATTAAGATATTTCTTAAATCCGAGCGTAGCAATATTCGGAGAGGTCGGATACGGCGTCGGTTATATAACCGCGGGCGCCGCATTTAAATTATAAATTTTTTTTCGGAGCACGGATTACAATTCTGTGCTCCGTATATTACAAGTAATTATTATGATTTTTCAAGATTCCAATAAAAAGCCAGATATGCCTGATTCTATCAATACAAAGGTAGTAATTGTTGAAGACGACGAGAAGATAAGGGAAAGCTACGTCCAGTTAATTAACGATACCGAAGGAATGACCTGCATAGGCGATTACGGAAATTGCGAAGATATGCTGGACGACCTTGACAACCTGCTGGTGGACGTTCTTTTAATGGATATCGGGCTGCCGGGTATGAGCGGTATTGAAGGAATCAAAAGAGTAAAAGAAATATATCCCTCTATAGAAATTTTAATGCTTACGGTTTACGACGACGACGATAAGATATTTCAATCGATATATTCCGGCGCATCCGGATATATTTTAAAAAACGACAGCTCCGAAGAAATCAAAAAAGCAATACGGGAAATAAAAACCGGTTCCCCAATGAGCGCCGCAATCGCTAGAAGGGTTTTGAATTTTATCAGGGAAATAGAAACGTTCCCCAAATACAATACCTTCAAATTAACTCCGCGGGAAAAAGATATTCTTCAACTTCTTGTAGAGGGATTGAGTTTTAAGAGAATAGCGGACAATTTGTTTATAAGTCCTTTAACCGTCCACTCGCACATTAAAAGGATTTATGAAAAATTACACGTTCATTCCAAAACGGAAGCCGTGTCAAAAGCGTTAAAAAACAGAATATTTTAGCGGCGCATGTTTTTAAAGTGTTTCGTTAATCGGTTAAATAAAAAAGATAATCAACGGTACGTCTATTTTTAATATTTATAAATCGAGGGGACAATGAAAAATTTCAACAAAATTTTTTTCCTTCTTTTTCTGATGATCTTACCTTTTAAGATTTCAAATGCCGCGACCGGGGATCTGTCAGTTTCAATGATCTCGCTTCAGTCGTTTAGCGGTGCTGTTCCGGGCGATACGGTTACCTATTCCGTATTTTATTACTGGCAGGGCGACGGCCCGGCTTCCAATGTGGAACTGACTGATAATTTTCCTTCGGATATAGATCTCGTGTCGGCTTATCCGTCGCCAACTTCGCAGACCGGCAACGAACTTAAATGGCAGGTAGGCAGCCTGAACTCGGGAGCGATGGGCTTTGTTACGCTGACCGGGATAATTAAAAGTACAGTGCCTTTCGGTACAACTATTACTAATACAGTTTCAATAAGCAGTGCGGACATCGACAACAATTCCGAGGACAACCGGGTATCGATAGATATATCAGTACAGCAGCCGGTACCGGATATGTGGACTTTCCAATGGGGTTTAATGGAGACTTTGGAAAGCGGTATATTTTTTACTGCCGAAGTCGGCGTCTCTTTTAATTTTGAGATCTACTATGCGAATATGTCGTTTAACGCAGCCTCTAATGTTGTGGTAACCGATACTCTTTCAGAAGGCGTTGAGTTTGTTTCCGCCGACCCGGCGCCGTCCAGCGTAACCGGAAATGTAGTTACCTGGAATATCGGAGATATGAAAGGATTTGATTTCAACCAGATTAATTTGAAATTAAGACCTACATCCTTGGGAGATAAGAAAATTACGGCTGGAATAACCTGCACGGAACCCGAAAATAATACCGTTAACAATACTTCGGTATTTACATTTAGCGTCGTATCGGTTATTCAGCCCACTATTCTTAAGCCGC
Organism: Ignavibacteriaceae bacterium; assembly: GCA_046706945.1. Taxonomy (GTDB): domain Bacteria; phylum Bacteroidota; class Ignavibacteria; order Ignavibacteriales; family Ignavibacteriaceae; genus FEN-1297. Next base: position 29,436 of record JBJKOY010000133.1, read on the forward strand.
AGGTTAAATATTTCGGCAGCGGAAATCCGCTGATGATGCCGTCGAACCCTGTGTTTTCGGGACTTGCAAAAGCCGGTGCAAAAGTTACTCTTTACGAAGGAGACAGCACGGGCGCCTTCGGAGATCTATCCTATTGTCATCCTAAAGAACTGGGCAGCACTATTGCAGGCACCGACAGGAAATGGCAGATTACCCCGGCCGGCATGAACCAGGACCGCACTTATTATTTATATGTACAAGCCGAATACAACGGAGATAAAAGCGCGCCGTTCATGAGCATGTGGCAGCCCATGGCAATCTCAATAAATTCGATTTTCGATTCGGCGGGATTCGATATGGACCACTTCGTTATTCAAACAGGCAACCAGGAAGTTTACCCGGGTGCCTTGGGCGGGAGCTCCGGTACAGTACCTTATGAGGACATAATAATTAAGAAAAGGTTTAAAGCCCCGCCTTCAATCCTGATTGATACCACCATGTGGAAAGACCACGAAATGAAGGTGGTTGTAACCGAGGGAGGCGATACGTTCGAACAAATGCTGCCGGTAAGCGAAGTAAGACCGGTAACGGGAAATAAAATTGTAGCCGGCCCTAACTCTCTGCATAAAACAACGGACTATGTCGAGTATGATTTTATTTACGTCCAAAAAGGTTTCGGTCCGGGTGCGCATGTAGAAGTCTGGTGCCATCCGAATTATTATAACGACGAGGGCCAGCTCGTCTTATCCGGCCTGACTTGGTCGTTATGCCACGAGATTTTAATAGATCCTGCGGGTTATGTTTATGATACCGATATAGCCGGTCAGGAATATGAGTGGCCGGCGGTTCCCCCTGAAAAATCTTTGATAAAAAATGCGACCGTTACGGCAATGACGCGCACGGGTGACGATTCCTGGGAAAGATGGAGAGCCGAAGATGTCGGTCAAGTCAATCCCCAGGTAACAGACAGTACAACCGGCGACGGTATTTTAACATCGGGTTACTTTGCGTTCTTTGTTCAGCCGGGACAATACCAGGTAAAAGCTTCCGCGCCGGACTATGCCGATTTTGTCAGCCCCATTCTTACCGTAGTGGACGAGCCGATATATTATAACGTAGGCATGAAAAGAAATACTCAGTCGGTAACCGGCATTAAAATTAAAAACGGCGGAAAAGAAAATACAAACGAGCCGCAGGCTTTTGAACTCGAGCAGAATTATCCTAATCCCTTCAATCCCGTTACTACTATAGGATACAAATTGCCGTTCGCCGGCAAAGTAACTTTAAAAATATATAATACGCTCGGCAAAGAAGTGGCGACATTGCTGAAAGACGAATTCAAAGAAGCGGGACACCATGTTTTGCAGTTTAACGCCTCCTCTCTTCCCAGCGGAATTTATTTTTACAGGCTGACAGCCGGAAAATACAGTTTTACCAAAAAGTCCGTGCTTATTAAATAAGGCGAATAATTATTCGAACAACGATATCTTAATTTGAATGATTGAATATATTTTTATCCGGTAAACTCCCACCCTAACGCGGGCAGGGAACTCCTTACCCTGCCCGTTATAAATAAAAAACCCTGAAGCCCGGTGTTTTATTACAACACTTTACACGGGAATATTTTTTGCGGGCCGGGCAGGCGCACCGGCTGTTTCAGCCGTATTCTAAGAAATTTGAAAATGGTCCGTGGTAAGCTCACCTTGCGTTTTTTAGGCAATTTTAAGAGTTATATTTCGGATTTTGGAAAATAAGTAATAAGCACTTAAAAAATCCGCCGATTTTGCGATTATATATTGAGGCAATAATTAAACTTAGGGATGATTCCGGGAATATTGAATTAAAACATATTTGGGGGTGTTAATTAAAATAAACACAATGATATACTTCTGACAGAAAGATTCAAATGGGATTCATTAAGACAATTTTTTCCAAGAACGAAGAAGAAGAACTTGTTGCCAGCGGAAATGAAAAATACAGGCTAAGAGAATACGATAATGCTATTTCCGATTATTCCGCTGCAATCGGACTTAAACCCGATCTCCCTT